>NZ_NEJX01000060.1:0-550 GCF_002113245.1 Pseudomonas sp. B13(2017) | reverse complement strand
AACCCCAAGCAATCTGGTTATACTGTGAAGACGACATTCGCCGAAAATTCGCATGTTGCTCTTTCGAGCAGAACTCACAAATTTTACCTTAGCCTGATTTCCAGCAGTGAAACTGGTCATCAGTCTATATCTATCACATATCCGAATTTTTAAAGAACGATCTGACAAAAGTCAGAAATCAACATTCGAACTGAATGTTCATTTCTAAGTTCTGACAAGCTACTGCGTACGGCGAAAGTGGTGGAGCCAAGCGGGATCGAACCGCTGACCTCCTGCGTGCAAGGCAGGCGCTCTCCCAGCTGAGCTATGGCCCCGTGTATTCTACGGCTGAACCATGTAATGGTAGGTCTGGGCAGATTTGAACTGCCGACCTCACCCTTATCAGGGGTGCGCTCTAACCAACTGAGCTACAGACCTATAACAGGGTCGCGTTACAGCATCGTCTTTTACAATGAATCAAGCAATTCGTGTGGGAGCTCATCAGCAGGCTGATGTCGTCGATTAAGGAGGTGATCCAGCCGCAGGTTCCCCTACGGCTACCTTGTTACGA
>NZ_NEJX01000013.1:0-173221 GCF_002113245.1 Pseudomonas sp. B13(2017) | reverse complement strand
CATCAAGACCCCGGGCGTGCACGTGATCGACTGCCCGGTCGATTACAGCGAGAACGACCGCATCCTCAACAGCGAGCTGCGTGAGCGCGCGCTGGCGGTATAAGGCCGGACAGGTACGGCGCCACCTCAAGGCTGGCGCCGAACCTGTGTAGGAGCGGCCTTGTGTCGCGATGGGCCGCGAAGCGGCCCCGGATTTCAGCGTCAACGCAACAATCGCCGGGGCTGCCATGCAGCCCATCGCGACACAAGGCCGCTCCTACAGGGACAGCGACCTGCCTCAGAATCCATCCACAGCATCGTTCAAAGGGCGAGTTCAGTGTCCTTGGCGGTGTAAGGCCTGACAGGATCGGCACCACCCAAAGCTGGCGCCGATCCTGTGTAGGAGCGGCCTTGTGTCGCGATGGGCCGCAAAGCGGCCCCCCGGATTTCAGCGTCAACGCAACAATCGCCGGGGCTGCCATGCAGCCCATCGCCACACAAGGCCGCCCATACAGGGATAGCGACCTGAATCTTTGAGCCGGTGCCATCCACAGCATCGCTCAAAGGGCGAGTTCGGTGTCCTTGATATTGGCAATCGGGCCGAGAATGGCTGGGTCGAACGGCGCAAGCGCCTGTTGGCTCGCCAGGCGCCGCGGGTAGTCCGGATTTGCCAACGCTGCCTTGCCGAGTGCAACCATATCGGCACCCTTATCCAGAACACTGTCGGCACGCTGCACATCCTGCAAGCCACCGTTGGCAATCAGCAGGGCCCCAGGCGCATAACGCCGTGCCAGCTGTACCAGGCTGGCAGCACTGCTGGAAAATGCCGGTTGCCAGGCTTCGTGCTCGGTGACATGGATGAAGTCGACGCCCACATCACGCAGCGAGCCAAAGATGGCTTCCGCGTCCCGCTCGCCACCCGCCCACTTGTGCCCGAAGTCGTTGACCTTGCCTTGGGAAATACGCACGCCAAGCGGCACATCACCCACCTTGGCGCGAACGGCCTTGACCACCTCGAGCGTCAGTTGCACGCGCCGCTCGGTGCTGCCACCCCAGCGATCGCTCCGTTGGTTGCTGTAGTCGGTAAGGAACTGGTCGAGCAGGTAACCGTTGGCACCGTGAATCTCGATACCATCGAAACCGGCGACCTGCATGGCCCGTTTTGCGGCATTGGCGAAACCGGTGATGGCATCGGCAATGTCTTCATCGGTCATGGCTCTGGGCTCTGCATAGCGCCCATCCCCATGGTAGAACGGCATCTGCTCGCCTTTGGGCCGAACCGCCGAAGGCGCCGTGGTTTCGCGCTTGAAACGGTTGCCTTGGCTCAACGCGCCCGCATGCATCAGTTGCGCAAACACCGCGCCCTGGTGGGCGTGTATCCGTTCGACGACTGGTCGCCAGGTACTTGCCTGCTGCTCATCCGTCATGCCGGGCTGGTACCGGTAGCCCTGCGAGTACTGCTGGTCGGTATACAGGCCTTCAGTGATGACCAGGCCAAAGCCGCCCTTTGCGAAACGTTCGTAGTAGTGGGCCATGGCTGCCGTGGCATCACCGGTTTCGCTCGCGCTGACGCGGGTCATGGGCGCTACCGCCAGGCGATTGGGCAATGCCAGCCCAGCAATATCTATTTGCGTTAAAGTGCGTGTTTTGAAAGCTGTCATCGGATTTCTCTAGGATCAGGGCGCGCACACTATGGCGCCTATGTACTGAGGCTACTGTTGGATGTACGCCTGACCAAGGTAGGCCGCAGAGAAGCCGGTATAACGCCAAAGGATTTGATCATGCTCGTTGCCGACCTGCGGGTTTTCCTCGCTGTCGTCGCCGCCGGCACCCTGTCAGCGGCAGGCCGCCAGCTCGATGTGTCGCCCATGCAGGTATCACGCAGGCTTGCGGCGCTGGAGGAAGAACTTGGCGTGCGCCTGTTCCATCGAACCACCCGTGCCGTGGCCCTGACGGCTGAGGGTGAAGCGCTGCTGCCGTATGCCAGGACCATGACGGAAGCCGAGGACAGCGCGCTTGGCGAGTTGCGGCCGTCATCAAGCACCGTCAAAGGGCTGTTGCGTATTACAGCGCCCAGTGTTTTCGGCCAGGGCATCGTGGTTGGGCTGCTGCCGCAACTGCTCGCTCGGTACCCGGACCTGCGCATCGACCTGGATGTGTCGGACAAACTGGTGGACCTGGTCGGGCAGGGCCTTGACCTGGCCTTGCGCGTAGCGCCCCTGGCCGACTCGGAACTGGTGGCGCGCAAGATTGCCCCCAACCCGAGGGTGCTGTGCGCAGCGCCCGCTTACCTGCAGCAGCACGGCCAGCCGCGCACGCTGGCGGACCTGGAGCAACATGCCTGCATCATGCTGCAGGCTGTGCCACGCTGGCCGTTCGTGGTCGACGGGGGCCCGCAGCATCGACGCATGCAGGCGCGGGTGAGTACCAGCAGCGTGGAGGCTGTCAGGTCGGCCGCTGTTCAAGGATTAGGCATCGCCATGCTGGCTCATTGGGACGTGTTCCAGCACATCCGTGACGGCCTGCTGGTGGAGATCACGCTGCAGGACGCACAGATGGAGCAGTTGGCCGTCTGGGCGGTGATGCCGACCCGTCGCTACGTACCGGCACGGGTGAAAGTGTTTCTCGAGGCGCTGGAAGGGGCGCTGGCGCGTCACGGCCGGCCAGCTTGAACCGCCCGCCCGCGAAGAGGAGCACAAATGTATCCCTCGCGCGGGCCTTCGACCAGGCAACCAGTTTCAGCTGGCGCTGTAGCGCGGTGCCAGCCGGTTACTGGAAAGCTCACCGAACAGGGCCTGACGGTTGCTCTCGTAGGTTGTGTAGCGCTGCAGGTCATGCAGGGCAGGGATGGAGATCAGTACCTTGTTTTCGAAGTCCTGCAGGGCGCCTTCGACCAGGTCGTCAACCGACATCACGATACCTGGGTCGAGGTTCTCCACCGGCAAGCCGCCAATCGCCCAGAAGTTGGTGGCCGTGGCGCCCGGCAGCACGGCCTGGACCTGGATGCCGTGTGGCGAAAGTTCCTTGTACAGCGACTGGGTGAAGGCGGTGACGTACGCCTTGCTGGCGCCATAAACGCCATTGAGCAGCTCCGGGACCAGGCTGACGACCGACGAGATATTGATCACTGCACCTTGCTGGCGGGCAACGAAGCCTGGCGTCACGGCATAGGTAAGGCGGGTGAGGGCGGTGACGTTGAGGCTGATCATCTCGGCCATGCGTTCGACATCGCTTTCCAGCAGGGGGGTATGGGTGCCGATACCGGCATTGTTCACCAGCAGGGTGATGCTCGCGTCTTCACGCAACTTGCGCTCGACCCGGGCGAGTTCATCGGGGCTTGCCAGGTCTGCCGGGAAGACTTCGACACTTTGCCGGGTTTCCTGGCTGATGCGGCTGGCCAGCGCATTGAGGCGGTCACGGTTGCGTGCGACCAGCACGAGGTCATAGCCGAGGCGGGCCAGGCGCTCGGCGTATACCGCGCCGATACCCGAGGAGGCGCCGGTAATGAGGGCGGTGCCTTTGTGCGAGTGAGTCATGATTCAAGCTCCAGTGGTTGGGGGACTGGGGCCATGATGCGGTAGATTTTCACTGGCTCAAATGACGTATATGGTAGTGTTTCAGGACACTACCAGACGGAGCCCGGTCATGCATCGCATCGGCTATCTGATCACCGAAGGTTTTCAAATCATGGGCCTGGCCACGCAGACGGTGTTCGAGGTCGCCAACCTCGTCGCCGGGGAGGCGTTTTACCGGGTGCAGAACTTCTCGGTAGATGGCGGCATGGTCCGCTCATCGCTGGGCATGCCCATCGAAACCCTGCCGATGGCTGCACCAGGCCTGGCTGACACCTGGATGGTCAGCGGTACCTTGACCCCCGAGACGCCCCCCGCCGATGAGGTGCTGGCGTGTGTGCAAGGCTTTGTTGCCAGTGCGCGCAGGACCGCCGGGTTGTGTACTGGCACCTTCGTGCTGGCGCAGGCCGGCGTGCTGGACAATCGCCGGGCCACCACCCACTGGGCCTATGCCAAGGCACTGCGCACCCTGCACCCCAAGGTCGAGGTCGACGATGACCGGATCTTCATCATCGATGGGCCGGTCTGGACATCGGCGGGAATGACCGCAGCGCTGGACATGGCGCTGGCCATGGTGGAGAAAGACCTGGGGGCAGAGCTGGCCAGGTCGGTGGCGCACAAGCTGGTGATGCATCAGCGGCGCTCGGGCGGGCAGTCGCAACATTCCGAACTGCTCGCCCTGGCGCCGAAGTCGGACCGCGTCCAGAGCGCCCTGGAATACGCCCGCCAGCACCTGAGCCGCCCGCTCAGTGTCGAAGAGCTGGCCGGTGTGGTGCACCTGAGCCCCAGGCAGTTCACCCGGGTGTTCACTGCCGAAACCGGGCAGTCCCCGGCCAAGGCCGTGGAGAACCTGCGCCTGGAGGCTGCCCGCCTGATGATCGAGCAAAGCCGGCACAGCCTGGACGTGGTGGCCAGGGAGACCGGCTTCAGAGACCGCCGGCACCTGCGCGAGGTGTTCATCCGCGGGTTTGGGGTGCCGCCGCAGGCGGTGCGCAGGGATGCCAGGCGAGTGGTCTAGAGGGCCGCTCAGGCTTCCTCGAAATGCATCTCCGGTGGCTTGCGCTTGAAACCACGGGTAATCACGGTCAGGTAGAGCACCCCGAGGCAGAGCCAGCCTGCCCCCAGGTAGATCGCCAGGTGATCGAGACTCGCCATCAGCCACAAGGTGGAGGCAAAGCCCACCAGGGGGAATGCGAGGTACATCAGCAGCGCGTTGGCACCGCGCTGCTGCATGGCAACCCAGTAGTGGAAGATCACCGCCAGGTTGACCAGGCTGAAGGCGAGAAAGGCACCGAAGTTGATGAACGAGGTAGAGGTCGTCACGTCCATGCGCAAGGCGAGCAGGGCGACCACCCCGCACAGGATGATGCTGGGCACCGGCGTGCTGAAGCGCTCGCTCAGCTTGCCGAAGAATGACCTGGGCAGCACGCCGTCACGCCCCATTGCATACAGCAGCCGGGAGGCGCTGGCTTGCGCCGACAGGCCCGAAGTGAACTGGCCGACGATCAGCCCCAGCAGGAAAATGCTGACGAAGATGTCGCCACCGATGTTCTGGGCAATTTCATAAGCCGCCGCGTCGGCGTTGGCAAAGTCGGTGGACGGGTGAGCGAGCTGAACGAAGTAGCTGCAGGCGATGAACAACCCGCCGCCGATCAGGGTGATCAGCAGGATGGCTTTCGGGATGTTCTTGCGTGGTTCCTTGGTTTCTTCAGTCAGGGTGCTGACCGCGTCGAAGCCCAGGAATGAATAGCAGGCAATCGCCGCACCGCTCATGATCAGCGGCAACTGGGTGCCTTCCTTGTAGAACGGCTCGAGGGTCCACAGCGGCACCGTGGGGTCGCCCCAGACATAATGCACCGCGAGTGCAACGAACGCGGCCAGCACCAGCAGCTGGATGAACATCAACAGGCCATTGACGGTCTTGGCCAGCCGCAGGCCGATCACATTGATCGTCGTGGTGATGCCGATGAATGCCAGCACCCAAATGGCTTGCGGCACGCCCGGGAACGCCGAGTGCAGATAGGCCGCGCCAATGAGCCAGATCGCCATGGGCAGGAACAGGTAGTCGAGCAACACCGCCCACCCGGTGATGAAGCCCAGCTGCGGGCTGATCGATTTGCGCACGTAGGTATAGGCGGACCCGGCGACCGGAAAGGCGCGCGCCATGTGGCCGTAGCTCAAGGCGGTAAAGAGCATGGCGATGGCGGCAGCGAGGTAGGCTGCGGGTACCCTCCCTCCCGTGGTCTCGGCCAGGATACCGAATGTGCCCAGGACGATGATGGGGGTCATGTAGGCGATGCCGAAAAGCACCACCGAGCCCAGCGAAAGCGTTCGCTTGAGTGTGGCCATTACTGCTTGCTCCAGCTTGTGATTGTTATTCAGAGTCGAACACGCTGCCGTCCCTGGCGGCCTTGCATTCCAGTAAGAGAGCCTGGAAGGGTGGAATATTCAGGAGGGGATGATCAGTTCGCGAAGGCCGTTGGCGTGCTCGACCTGTTCACCCGGCAGCTGGATGCGGCGCTGGGCGATGTAGGTGTAGTCGCGCCGTGACTGCTGCAGTTGCTCCGTGGTCAGCTCGACGGTCATGCGGCACTCGCCACGGCCGGCTTCGCACAGCAACTGGCCGTACGGGTCGACGACTGCACTGCCGCCAGCGAAAACCAGGCCGCCATCACCGTCGCCCACGCGGTTGACCATGACCGCGAAGGCCTGGTTTTCCATGGCGCGTGCGGTGATGGCGGTTCTGTGGGTGGGCCCGTACGGGTCCATGTTGCCGTTGGTGACAATGATCAGTTCTGCGCCCAGCTGCCCCAGGGCACGGGCGGTTTCGGGGAACTCGATGTCAAAGCAGATCAGCAGGCCGACACGGATGCCTTGGAACAGGGCTGTCGCAAAACGGTCGCCTGGGGTGAAAACCCCGCAGTCCGATGCCCAAAGGTGGGTCTTGCGGTAGGTGAGCGCTACGCCTTCAGGCGTGACCAGCACGGTGGTGTTGTAGAAACGGCCGTCGTCTGCGGCTTCGGCCAGCCCGACGACCACGGCAACGTTTTGCGCTTGTGCGGCCTGTTGGACTGCCGTGATGCTCGGGCCGTCCAGTGGCTCGGCGATGCGGCCGATGTTTTCTTCGGTTGGGAAGCCCATCAGCTGGGTTTCCGGGAAGACCAGCAGATCGGTATCGGCGCCGCAGTTGCCGATCGCCTCGATGGTGCGCTGCAGGTTGTACGCGGTATCGCCATCGCGACCGGCCAGTTGGACAAGCTCTACCTTCATTTCCAATCCTCGACTAACGGCTTCGACCGCCATGCCCTGGCGGCATGGGGTGTAAAAAACGATCCCGGTACAGGTTCGCTCAGCGTAAGCTAGCCCGGATTATGGGGTGGTCATCATGGCGGGGGGTATTACGCCCACGTGGTAACCCAACAGGGGTAGAGGATGAATTTTACGCTGCACGACATCGCCTGGCACCGATCGGTAGGCCAATTGATCGAAACCCTCGACAAGGACCACTTCTGGACAGCTCTGGTGCGGTTGCTGAACGAGTACGTTGCCTGCGACAGCTGGGTTGCGCTGCTGTTTTCCGCAGGGCGCCCGCAGGTGTTCGCCGAATGCCCCAGTGCAGACGGCAACCCTGATCCGCTGTTCCAGGATTACCTGAACGGCCTGTACCTGCTGGACCCGTTCTACGTGGCCAGCCGAGAGGCTGCGGTGTCCGGCCTGGTGCGCCTGGCGGATGTGGCCCCTGAATGTTTCGAGCAGACGGACTACTACCAGCGCTATTTCCGGCTTAACGTGGTTGCCGATGAAATTCAGTTCAACGTGCAGCTGGATGCGCAGCGCACGCTGTGCCTGTCGCTGGGTAGCAAGCGCCGGTTCAGCATCGAACAGGTCACCCTGCTGGAACTGTTGCGGCCGTGGGTCACTGCGCTGATGCGCCAGCGGATGACCTTCGAGCGGGAATTGCTGGAAGAGGCCACCAAGCCCGCGCCGCACTGGCAAAGCCGCATGGAGGACAGGGTCGAGCAGATGGAGTCGCCGCTGACCGGGCGTGAGCTGGAGGTGGGCCGGCTGATGCTCAGCGGGTGTTCCAGCAAAGAGATCGCGCGCAAGCTTGAAATCTCCGTGGAGACAGTGAAAGTGCACCGCAAGCATATGTACAGCAAGCTGGGTATCAAATCGCAGTCGGAGCTGTTTTCGCTGTTTCTTCAGGCCCAGCTGGGTTGATTCCGGCCAACTGCATGCCCCCTCTCATGGGGCTGCACATGACTTGTTGCTTTGGCAGGGACCCTGTGTGTGGGTTTACCCGCGAACACCGGCTTGGCCGGTGCCATCCACCACGTCGCCTGCTTCGCGGGCATGCCCGCTCCCACAAGGACTGCGCTGGCACCCAGGCCTGCGCTGCATCTTCAGATTCGACTGGTAATCAGAAATGACCCGCCCGCTGTTTGTTTCCATCGATGGGCCCAAGGGCACCGGCAAGACCACGCTTCTGGAGGCGGTTACCAAGGCCCTGAGGGCTGACAACAAGAAAGTGATCCGGCTTTGCGAGAAAAAAAGCGACCCCTACCGGGGGGAAACCATGGCCCTCGTCAATCAACTGGTCAGAAACCCCTCCCGGGACCTGGAATTGAGGGTATGCGAGCGCTTCGCCGAAAGCCGTGCCTGGATTTCCCGGCATGTGCTGCCGAGGCAGCCAGTAGACAGCATCATCCTGATCGATCGCTGGTACCCGTCTGATGCCGCATTTCGCCGCAGCGTGGCGTTCGACGAGATCCTGCGCCTGAACCTCGAGCGAAATGTGCAAGTGCCCGATTTGCATGTCGGCGTTGTCACGGCCCCTGATACTTCATGGGCAAGGGCCGCGGCACGAACGCGCGGGTTGGGCAGTACGGTGATCCATAGCCTGGACGAGCAGGTTGCCTGTACCGAGGCGTTCGAACGTGCGGTTGTGGAACACGGCTGGGTACTGTGCCGTAATGAAGGGGCCATCGAGGATGCAACGCGGCAGGTAGTGGCCGAGATCGATGGCGTGCTTCGACCACGTCATCGCTTGCGCTGCGAGCACTGAAACTTTAATCCAGTCATGTTCCTGTCCCAGGGAGAAATACGATGACAATCGATTCGCTGGCCTTTACGCCATGGTCCGCGCTGGCCGGTGGTGTGTTGATCGGGCTGGGGGCTGGCCTGTTCGCTGTGGTGAACGGCCGTATTGCGGGAATAAGCGGTTTGCTTGGTTCGATGCTGCAGCGAGGCGGGGAAGGGCGCAGGGAAAAACTGGCCTTTCTTCTGGGGTTGCTGGCAGCACCGCTGCTGTGGGGGATATTTGCCACGCTGCCGTCGCCGCGCTTCACCACCGCATCGTGGACACTCATCGCAGCGGGCCTGCTGGTAGGGCTCGGCACCCGCTACGGCAGCGGTTGCACCAGCGGCCACGGCGTCTGTGGCCTGTCGCGCCTGTCACCCCGTTCGGCGGTGGCAACGCTGTGCTTCATGGCCACCGGTTTTGCCACGGTGTATGTCGTCCGCCACCTCGTACAAGGGGCCTGACATGCCAGTGTTCAGTGGTTTTTTCGCCGGGCTGCTGTTCGGCGTGGGGTTGCTGCTGGCAGGCATGGCCGACCCCGCCAAGGTGCTCGGTTTCCTCGACATTGCCGGGCAATGGGACCCTTCGCTGGCGCTGGTGATGATCGGGGCGATTGCCGCGGCATGGTTGCCGATGCGCTGGGCGCGCGGTCATTCAACGGCACTGCTGGGTGGGGCGATGCAATTGCCCGGCCGACGTGATGTGGACCGACGTCTTATCGGTGGCAGCCTGGTATTCGGCATTGGCTGGGGGCTTGCCGGCATCTGCCCGGGGCCGGCTTTGGTGCTGCTGCCTGCAGGGTACTGGCAGGCCTGGCTGTTCGTCGCTGCGATGCTGGGTGGCATGGGGTTGTTCCAGTGGCTTCAGGTGCGCCGTGCTAGCTGATGGTCGGGCTGCCCGAGAAAACCGGCTGGACTATTGATAGACATCAATATGGCAGGGCGCCGCTGGCACATGATCGAGTGACACATCCAGACCGCAGAGGTGTGCCATGTCCAACCCGCAGAGACTACTGCTCATCGCGTCACCATTGATGCGTCGCACCCCGGTCTATGACCGTGCCGCAGCGCTGGCCAAGGCCAAGGGAATGGCGCTGCACATCGTGGCATTCGATTACCTGGAAGGGCTGGCCACGGCGGGCCTGGTCAATGACCAGGCACTGGCCACCATGCGCGACGGGTATGTGCAATAGCACCGCCAATGGCTGGAAACCCAGGCGCTGTCGATGCGGCGCAATGGCGTGACAGTGACCACCGAGGTGGTATGGGCCCAGCATCCGCTGGATGAAATCCTGGTGCATCTGCGCGAGCAGCCGTTCGCCATGCTGATCAAGGCGTTCGAGCACGAACCATGGTGGATGCGCGCGATGTTCACCTCGCTCGATATCCAGTTGTTGCGCGAAGCACATGTTCCACTGCACCTGGTGCACAAGGCCGAGCACGCCCTGCCGCGCAGGATTCTCGCAGCCGTGGACCTGTCCCGGCCGGACGATCAATATGCGGGGTTCAACGACCGGATCATCAACGAAGCGCTGAAACTTGCGCTGCAATGCAACGCAAGCCTGGACGTGCTGTATGCCTACGATCTGGGCTCCATGTACCTGGATGCTGGCGGCAGTCGGGAACATTCGTTCCTGTTCGATTCAAACCTGGCCCAGACCCTGCACGAGGCCCAGAGCGACGCTTTCCAGGCATTGGCGGAGCGCAACGGGATCGCCGCCGAACAACGTCACATGCGGGTAGGGGACCCGGCCAAGGTCCTGGCACTGTTCATGGAAGCCAACGCCATCGATGTGGTTGTGGTGGGAAGCCATCATCACCATGGCGTCGGCTGGTTCATTGGCAGTACCACCGAGCGGGTACTGCACCGGTTGGGCAACAGTGTGCTGATTGTTTCGCCCGAGCGTTGAACGGCAGGGGCCTTGGCTATCCGTAGCCAGAGGCTATTGATCATCGCCACATCCGGCCGGAGGTTTCCCATGGGCCATTATCGACAACTGCTGGTGCTGCTCACCGACGTTGACCCGCATTCGGCCGCTTTGCGCAGGGCCCTGGCCCTGGCGCATGCGAGCGGCGCCGCCGTGCATGTGCTCGGGTTGTTCGAGCCCGTCGAGGAACATCTGCTGCGCGAAGAGCGCTTGAATGAGGCCGATGAACAGCGCCAGTACGAGCAATTTCGGGAACGGCTCGCGGGGCTGATCGAGCGGCACCGGTCCGGCGGCGTCCCGCTGACGCACGACAGTGTTTACGCCGACGACCTGCGTAGCGAGGCCATCGACTACATCACCGAGCTCCAGCCCGATATGGTCATCAAGGACAGCGAGGCTACACCGGTACTGGCGCGCGTGTTCGGCACACCGCTGGACTGTATGCTGATGCGCGCGACCAAGGGGCTGACGCACTTTGTGCCCAAGGCCGCCACGGCGTTGCCGAAACGCATACTGGTAGCCGTGGATACCGCCTTGAGCGAAACCCCCGACGCCCAGGCTGCGTTCAATCGGGCGCTCATCCAGTCAGCACGAGCGTTGGCATTGCAGTGCGACGCTCGGCTGGACCTGTTATCGGCATACAACCTGGCCGGGGTTTTCGCCGCCGATATCAACCTCACCCAGACGTGGATCGATGAAATGCGCGATGCCTTGCAGGCGAGCTTCGACACGCTGGCAGATAGCCAAGGCGTTCCTCTGGAGCGCCGGCACTTCAAGGAGGGGCCGCCGGTGCAGGTGATTCGCGAGCAAGTGCTTGCCTTGGATATCGATGCCGTGGTGATGGGCGTCGTTCAGCCCAAGGGGCTGGACAAGCTGCTGGGCGATACCACCGAACGTATCGTCAGCAAGCCGCCATGCAGTGTGCTGGCGGTTCATCCCCATGTAATCGATACGTGGGAGCCGTAGCGCCAGCCCCCGTGCATTGACGGCGATGCGGGAGGTGTCATGGATACACAAGCAAGGGCAAAGCTCAGGGCCTGGTTAAAACGCCCCCGGGGCAGTTTTGGCTGGATCGCAGCGATCGCCACGTTGGTGCTGGTGGCCTCTGTTTACCAGGCGCTCAGCCCGGTATGGCGGCTGCCAATGCGTACCCCGGCAGTGCTGCTGGCTTTGTTTGCATTGAGCGCAGCAGTCGGATGGGCCGTGCAGCGCAGCGTCAAGCGCATGGTTGGCAATACCATTTTCACCGGTGGCGCCATCGGCTGGCAGGCAAGGCTCAAGCGCATCCGGGCGGTGGCCAGGGAGTCGAACATTCTGTTGGCCATGTTGGCGTTGATGGCAGGGTTTGGCGCAGGCACGCTATGGCTGGCCGGGCGTACCGTGGAGAACATCGTCAATGCGTGCGAGGCCAATTTCCAGGCTCAGGCCGCTGTTCCGCAAAACGCGCCTATCGTCGCACAGGTGGCAAATCCGGTCTGCCAGTGCCTGGCACAGACGTTTCTGGATCGCAACGGGGTGATTCGGCTGGCGCTGTTCAATACACCGCTACTGGACGCGAGTACATTGAAGGGCGTTACCGCAATTGATGAGCGGCGGTGCCTCGAGCAACTGGATCTGTTGCTTTGATCATTGTCAAAGCGGTGCACCATGTACGAACCCTGGTGGATTGCTGCATCATGCCCGGCCAATTACCGCCCCAGGGAGACAGCGATGATCAAGACTGGCGATACACTGCCCGACGTAACGCTTTACCAGTACAGCAACGGCGAGGGCGGCTGTGCGATCGGCCCGAACGCGTTTTCCCTGCACGAGCGCTGCAAGCAGAAAAAAGTGGTGATCTTCGGCTTGCCTGGTGCCTTCACGCCAACCTGTTCGGAGCGGCATGTTCCGGGCTACGTGGCTGCGGCACAAGATCTGTTCGCTGCCGGGGTTGCCGAAATTCTCTGTGTTTCGGTCAATGATGCATTCGTCATGAATGCCTGGGGCGCGAGCCTGCAGGTGGGCGAGGCGGTCAGGATGATTGGCGATGGCAACGGTGAGTTCAGCGAGGCGCTGGGCCTGATCCAGGACCTCTCGGCACGCGGCATGGGCCGGCGTTCGCAACGCTATGCCATGTTGGTCGACGACCTGGTGGTCAGGCACATCGCGGTCGAAGCACCCGGCAAGTTCGAGTGCAGCGACGCTGCAAGCATGTTGGCTGTTTGTAAGCCCTGAAGGCATACACCGTTACTGTGGGAGCGGGCGAGCCCGCGAAACGGCCACCGCGGTGCATGGCACCGGCTGCGCCGGTGTTCGCGAGCACGCCCGCTCCCACAGGGGATGTG
Organism: Pseudomonas sp. B13(2017); assembly: GCF_002113245.1. Classification (NCBI taxonomy): domain Bacteria; kingdom Pseudomonadati; phylum Pseudomonadota; class Gammaproteobacteria; order Pseudomonadales; family Pseudomonadaceae; genus Pseudomonas; species Pseudomonas sp. B13(2017). Next base: position 160,339 of record NZ_NEJX01000013.1, on the reverse strand, counting down.
ACCCGCTCTCGAATATTGTTCCCTGCGCGACAGCGCAGCTCGAAGGGCTGGGCAATTGGCCCGTCAACCTTTACTCGCCGCCTCACGCCGGGATGGTTTCAACTGAACCCCCTCCCAGCGGGCAATCACCAGTGGCGCTATTGCATTGCCGAGCACGTTCAGCGTGGTAGTCCCGCTTTCGATCACTCGGAAGATGCCTGCCACCAGCGCCACAGCATCGAGGGGAAGCCCGGCAGATGCCAGCGTGGCCGAGAGGATGATGATTGCGAAGCCTGGAACACCGGCTGCGCCCTTGGAGGTGAGCACCATGGTCACGACCAGCAGTATTTGCTGGGACAGTGTGAGGTCTATACCGTAAAGCTGGGCGATGAAGATCGTCGCGACTCCCAGGAAAATCGACGCCCCATCCAGGTTGAACGCATACCCGACCGGTACTACGAAGCTGACGATACGCCTGGGAACACCATAGTGTTCAAGCTTCTCCATCAGCTGTGGCATTACCGCCGCGGATGCCGCACTCGAGCACGCCAGGATCAGCTCATCCTTGAAATAGCGGACAAGCTTCGACAGGTTCTCGCCGATCAACAGGCAGATGCCGCCAAGTACGATCAGTGCGAAGAGGATCAGTGCCAGGTAAACGACCCCGATCAACTTCATCAATGGCAGCAGGGAGGCGAAGCCGAAGGTTGCCACGGTGGAACCGATCATGCCGAACACCCCAATGGGCGCGTATGCCATGACATAGTTCACCAGCTTGAACATTGCGTCGGCGGTGCCCTGCAGTGTTGCCACGACTGGCGCACTCTTTTCGCGCGGCAAGGCGTTCAGGGCCATGCCGAACAGTACCGCGAAGAACAGGATGGAAAGCAGCTTGCCTTCGGACAGCGACTGGAAGAGGTTGTCCGGCACAATGTTCTGCAGGATCAGCAAAGCGCCTTTGGCAGGTTCCGATTTAATGCTCGCATCGCCTCCCGCCATGCCGGCGATCACCGTACCTGAACCAGGCTCCAGAAGATTGGCCAGCACGAGCCCGACAATGATGGCCAAGGTGGTGATTGCGAAAAAGTAGCCGAGGGACTTGACCCCCATACGGCCAAACGACTTGTTGTCGCCACCCCCTGCAATGCCGAGCACCATGCAGCAGAAGACGATGGGCACGACAATCATCTTCATCATCTTGATGAAGATGTCACCCAGGGGTTTGAGCACTTCACTGCTGACCCATTGTTGATGTTCCGGGTGTGTATTCAAGAACCAGCCAACGCCGATGCCGAGCAACAAGCCGATAACGATCTGCCAGACCAGTGGGACTTTTTTCATGACGCCAGCCTATTTTTATTGATTTAAGGTGTGCTGCGCTGTTGGCAGTAATTGAAGGCGTGAGCGAAGGGCTCACGCCCGGGGGCACGCGGGCAAACAACGCTATTTGGCGAAGATCTGCCCCATGTCCTTGAAGGCTTTGAACTCCAGCGCGTTACCACACGGGTCGAAGAGGAACATGGTGGCTTGCTCGCCCACCTGGCCTTTGAAGCGGACGTAGGGCTCGATGACGAATTCGGTACCCAGGTCGGTCAGGCGCTTGGCAAGCGCTTCCCACTCGTCCCACTGCAAAATCACGCCAAAGTGAGGGGCTGGCACATTGTGGCCGTCTACCGGGTTGCTCAGCGCATGTTCCTGGTAGGGCATCTTGGGATGTTCGTGGATGACCAGTTGATGGCCATAGAAGTTGAAGTCGACCCATTGGGCTGCGGAACGTCCTTCTTCAAGGTTGAACACCTCGCCGTAGAACTTGCGAGCCGCGGGAATATCGTAAACCGGAATGGCGAGATGGAAGGGGGACAGGCTCATCAGAAACTCCTTGAGGGCTATGGGTAACGACCTGTGAAGCAACAGGTCGTCATTGGGGTGGGTGGCTTGTTTCTCGTTTTTGCCGATTCTAGGAGTGGCCAAATAATAAAAAAATCAATATATTTTTCTTAAAAACACAAAGGAAAATTGTGAATGATCCGCGAGCTCAAGACCCTGATTGCCGTGGCCCGGGAGGGCACGTTCGCTGCAGCCGGGCTCAAGGTGAACCTGACCCAGGCGGCCGTAAGCGCGCAGATGCAGAGGCTGGAGGCCGAACTGGGGTATGAAATCTTTGAACGCAAAGGCCGCAACGCCCAGCTGAACAGGCGCGGGCAGCAGATTCTGGAGCAGGCCCAGGAGCTCGTCAGGCTCTACAACAGCCTGGGTTCCAGTGCTCAGGGTGTGGCGCCTACCGTGCAGGTAGAGGTCGGCGCTATCGCGTCGGTACAGAGGTCACTGCTGCCACAAGCACTGGCGCAGTTTCATGGCGCCCGGCCTGAATGTCGCACGCGGATCATCCCTGGCCTGTCGCTGGAGCTGCTGAGTGCGGTAGATGCCCGGGAAATCGACATCGCCGTGATCATCAGGCCGCCGTTCGAATTGCAAAGCGATCTTCACTGGACAACGTTGGCAAGCGAGCCTTACAGGCTGATAGTTCCAGCCGGGCTCGCGGATGCCGAGTGGAGCGAAATGCTTTCGACCCAACCCTTCATTCGCTACGATCGCTCGTCATTTGGTGGGCGCCAGGTCGACCGCTTCCTTCGACAATTTCATTTCAATACCAGAGACGTGTGCGAACTGGACGAACTGGATGCCATCACCGAACTGGTCGGGAAGGGTGTGGGGGTAGCGTTGGTGCCACAAACAGTCAGCCGAGACGCCTGGCCTGCCTCCGTGCGCGCCTATGATCTTGGCGGCCACACGTTTCATCGCGACATTGGCCTGGTTCACCCTGCAAACGTTGCCTTGAGCGTGCAGGTTACGCTCTTGGTCCAGCTGATTGTCGAGGCGGCTGTTCAATGCCACTGACAACCTGAACCGGCGCACCCGGTTCAGGTTTGGCAGGCCAGCGACGGCTACGCGGCAAAGTCGGTAGATAGCGACAGGTCCCGCCACTGGGCCAGTTCTTGCTCGACCGCGCTGTTCTTGGCCTCGATGCGCGCGACGGCGTCGCTGCCCAGCGCCAGGCGCAGTGGCGGGTTCGCCGCATTGGCCAGGGCCAGCAGGGCTTCGGCCAGTTTCGCAGGGTTGCCGGGCTGGGCATGGTTGGCCGCCTCGGCGTGGTGGCGCATGACACCGACGGTGGCTGCGTAGTCAGGCAGCTCCAGCGCCGTCTTCACCAGCGATTGGTCATCCAGGAAGTCGGTACGAAAGAAGCCCGGCTCGACCACGGTCACCTTGATCCCCAAGGGGGCCAGCTCCTGATGCATCGCTTCGCTGATGCCTTCGACCGCGAACTTGGTCGAACCGTACACCCCCCAGCCCATGTAGGCCTGGTAGCCGCCGAGCGACGAGATGTTGATCACGTGGCCGCTGCGTTGGCGACGCATGTGGGGCAGTACGGCGCGGGTTACGTTGAGCAGCCCGAAAACGTTGGTGGCGAACAGCCGTTCGGTTTCGCTGGCGCTGGTTTCTTCTACCGCGCCGAGCACGCCAAAACCGGCATTGTTGACCAGCACGTCGATTTGCCCGAAATGCTTGATGCCAGCAGCGACCGCCGCATGGGCGTCCTCTTCGCGGGTCACATCCAGGCGCACGGCCAACAGGTTCGGGTGCCGGCCAAGGCGAGCCTCGATGTCTTCCGGGTTACGCGCCGTTGCGATGACGGCGTCACCCGCTGCCAGGGCCTGTTGGGCGATCAGGGTGCCGAAACCGCGGGAAGCGCCAGTAATGAGCCAGGTACGCATGTCAACTCCTCCTGTATCCGACCCTGCACCATGCGGGCCTTCTCGATGAGTTGAGCGAACTTTAAAATCTGCGGATTGCTGTGATAATCCCATGAATATTACATAGGCCTTTGAGTAGCTTTCAGCAATGAAGCCAACCAGCACCGCCGACTTGTCCCTGTTCCTGTGCATTGCCCGCCACCTGAACTTCAGCCGCGCGGCGGTCGAGCTGGGCCTTACGCCCTCGGCCCTGAGCCATGCGCTGCGGGCCCTGGAAACCCGTCTTGATGTTCGCCTGTTCAACCGCACCACGCGCAGTGTGGCGCTTACCGAGGCCGGGGAGCGTCTTTACCAGAGGCTGCAACCGGCCTTTCGGGACATCGCCGACGCGCTGGAGGACCTCAACAACTTCCGCGACAAACCGTCAGGCAACCTGCGCATCACCGCCGGGCGCGCCGCAGTAGAGCTCGCGTTACTGCCACTGGCCAATCGCTTTCTGCTGGCGTATCCGGATATACGCCTGGAAATCGTCAGTGACGATGCGCTGGTGGACATGGTGGGCACCGGCTTTGACGCCGGCGTGCGCCTGGGGGAGCGACTCCAGGCGGACATGGTTTCGCTGCCCATCGGCCCTTACCTTCGTTCGGTGGTGGTAGCGGCGCCCGCGTTCTTCGATCGATATCCTGTTCCACAGCACCCGCAAGACTTGAAGCAGCTACCTTGCATCGGGCACCGCTTCCCTGGTGGCGCACTTTATCGATGGGAGTTCGAGCGTGGGGGCGTGCAACTGGAGGTCGATGTCCAGGGGCCCTTGGTATTGGGTGACGTCAGCCTGATGCTGGCGCCTGCCTTGCAAGGGCTCGGCCTGGCCTATGTGTTCGAAGACATGGCCAAGGAGCATCTGGAGCGTGGCCATCTGCAGCAGGTGCTGGGGGACTGGTGTCACTACTACCCGGGGCTGTATCTGTACTACCCGAGCCGCCGCCAGGTGCCTGCGGCGTTGAGGGCCTTCATCGAGTTCGTACGGCAGCAGCGCTAGCGTGAGCGTGGCTTCTGGAGGCAGGTAGGGAAGGGCTAAACTGGCGCCAGTTCCAGACGTTCGCTTTGCCGTCGCTGCCTGCATACCCCGGAGGTAACTCATGGCTTCTGCACCTGAAAGGCTCTTTTTCGAGGACTTGCAAGTAGGTGAGTCCTTCATGAGCGGCTCGTATGAAATGACCCAGGAACGGATCCTGAGCTTCGCCTCGGAGTTCGACCCCCAGCCATTCCATACGGACCCCGATGCTGCCCAAAAAACCTTTTTTGCTGGGCTGGCTGCTAGCGGCTGGCATACATCCGCAGTCACGATGCGGTTATTGGTAGAGAGTGTTCCTGTGGCCGGAGGGCTCATCGGGGCCGGCAGCGAAATCACCTGGCCAAGGGCTGTGCGACCAGGTGACCTGCTGCGAGTGACCACAACCATAAGGGAGCTTGCCGCGTCGAAGTCTAAGCCTGACCGGGGCTTCGCTGTCCTTGAAAGCATCACGCTCAATCAGGACGATGCCGTATGCCAAACCACTGTTTCAAGGGTATTGGTGTTTCGCCGGCCAGATGCGTAAGGCCCCGAACCGTCCACATCAATCAATGCTCATGGGCATGCGAGTGAACGGTCAGGGCACCCGGCACCTTGGTCCGTTCGAGCCCGCCGTGGTCCAGCCACCGAAGCGTCTGCTCATAGGCCCGCTCCAGCAATGACTCGGTCTGGTCGAAGTTGAATACCGAGAAATCCACCGGGCACAAGGGCGGGACGATATGCAGGCTGGTGAGCGTGCGGAAGTGTTCGATGTCACTCACAAGCTGGCGCATGCTCATCAGGTTGACAGTGTGCAGGGCCAAGGCAACAAGGCCGCGGGGCGGTTGAGTCAAGGCGCAGCTGAGCCCGGTGGGGATTACCACGACATTGCTGGCGCCCAGCGCTACGGCAGTCGAAATAGGCGTGTTGCTTGCCACACCGCCATCCACCAGGAACTGGCCGCCGATCTGCACGCAAGGGAACACCAGCGGGATCGCGGCGCTGGCCAGTAGCGCCTGCTCGAGTTCGCCATTGCACAGCACTGTCTCGGCACCACTGAGCAGGTCGGTGGTGACGATATGCAGGGGCAGTTTCGCATCCTCGATGCGATGGATCGGCAGCGCCTTGCCAAGCAATCGGTGCAAGGCCGCTGGCTGCAGCAGGAAACCACGCCGTTTGAGCAGGCCTCGGCAGGTATCGAGCCAGGACAAGGGGAAGATGTCGGTTCTGCTCAGGCCTCGCCAGAATTCGGCGAGTGTCTCGACACCCTGAGCGTTGGGCCTTGCTGCAAAGTAGGCACCGTTGATGGCGCCTACCGAGGCGCCAACCACCATGTCGAACTGGACTTCGGCTTCGACCAGGGCCCGCAGCATCCCCACCTGGACCGCACCCAGACTGCCGCCGCCAGCGAACACGATTGCGGTTTGCGTAGGCATGATTACTGTCTCTGCGCAGACGTGTGTCGACTGAGTGTAGTTGGCCGGGTGCCGGCGGGGCTGGTTGCTGCGGCTGCTGCGCACGTCTCATTTCTTGCCCGGCAATACCGAACCGAGAACTTGCCGGGCCGTCTGCACGATGACCCCAGCCTGGTCCGGGTCGCCCTTGAGCAGGCTGCTGGCGAACTTCTTCGCCTGTTCAAGCTTGATGTGCGGCGGCAAGGGAGGTACGTCCGGATCGGTCTTGAACTCGATCAACACCGGCCGGTCAGCCGCCAGGGCTCGCTCCCAGGCGCCGGCAATGTCTTCTTCGCGTTCCACATAGATGCCTTGCAAGCCGATGGAGATGGCGAACAGATGGTAGGGCACATCAGGAATCGTCTGTGAGGCCTCGAACTTTGGGTCGCCCTCCATTACCCGTTGCTCCCAGGTCACCTGGTTGAGGTCTTCGTTGTTGAACACCGCGCAGATCCACTGGGGGTTTTCCCACTGGCGCCAGTACTTGGCGACGGTGATCAGCTCGGCCAGGTTGTTCATCTGCATCGCCCCGTCACCCACCAATGCCACCACGCTGCGCTGCGGATGGGCGAACTTGGCGGCGATGGCATAGGGTACCGCCGCACCCATGCTGGCCAGGCCACCGGACAACGAACACTGCATGCCCTGGCGTATCTGCAGGTCGCGGGCAAACCAGTTGGCGCAGGACCCGGAGTCGCTGGTGACGATGGCGTGGTCGGGCAGGCGAGGGGAGAGTTCGTGCACCACGCGCTGGGGGTTGATCGGGTCGGCCTTGACCAAGGCGCGTTTCTGCAAGGTCTTGTCCCAGTCTGTGCGCCAGCCTTCGACCTTGTCGCGCCAACGGCGCTCGGTCTTGTGTTCGAGCAATGGCAGCAGTGCCCGCAGCGTTTCGCTGGCGTCACCGACCAGGTTGACCTCCATGGGGTAGCGCAGGCTGAGCATGTCTGGCTGCAAATCGATCTGCACGCCACGGGCCTGGCCTTCCTCAGGCAGGAACTCGGCGTAGGGGAAGCCGGAACCGATCATCAGCAAGGTGTCGCATTCGCTCATCAACCGATAACTCGGTTCGGTACCTAGCAGCCCGATGGCGCCGGTGACCCAGGGCAGGTCGTCTGGCACTACGGCCTTGCCCAGCAGCGCCTTGGCCACGCCTGCACCAAGCGTTTCAGCTACCGCGATCACCTGTTCGGTGGCTTGCAGTGCACCGGCTCCGACCAGGATCGCCACTTTTCGTCCAGCGTTAAGTACCTCGGCGGCACGTTGCAGGTCCTGCTCGAAAGGCACCACCTTGGGCCTGCTGTAGCCGATGCCGGAATGCACCGTGCCATGGGCTTTCGGTGGTTCGTGGTAGGGCAGGTCCTGCAGGTCGTTGGGCAGGATGATGGCGGTGACCCGGCGTTCGCCGACGGCGGTACGTACGGCGCGATCGAGCAAGTGGCGCACCTGTTCCGGGGTCGAAGCCTGCTGGACGAAGGCACCTGCGACGTCCTTGAACATCGACAGCAGGTCCAGCTCCTGCTGGTAATGCCCGCCAAGCGCTGCTCGCGCCTGCTGGCCGACGATGGCCAGCACTGGCTGGTGATCCATGCGCGCGTCATACAGGCCGGTAAGCAGATGTGAAGCGCCGGGGCCGGAGGTGGCAATGCACACGCCCAATTCGCCGGTGAACTTGGCATGGGCGCTGGCCATGAAGGCTGCCATTTCCTCGTGGCGTGCCTGGATGAACTGGATCTTGCCCTCGGCCCGACTCAACGCCCCGAATACCCCGTTGATGCCGTCGCCGGGGTAGCCGAAGATGCGCCGCACCCCCCATTGATACAAGCGCTCCACCAGAAAGTCGCCTACCGTGCTGGTCATTGTCTTCTCCCGTCCTGTGACCGATAGGGGTCTGGACTTGGCTCGGATCGGGAAAGTTTCAAGCGTGTGCGCACTGGTCTACCGACTGGAACCTTGCATGAGCCATCGGGTTCGCAAGTGAACGGACAACAGGATCAGGATGCTCGACATGAATGCGACAGACACTGCGGGTGCCACCGTGCAGACCTTGTATTTCAAGGACGACGGTGCAACGCCGAACAGCCGTTTCCCGGTATTGCTGTACCGCTTGCAACTCAACCCGTCGCAAGACTGCGCCAGTGCCTTCGAGGCGCTGTTCACCGCACACCAGTGGGTGCCGCTGTGGCGCGGCGGGATCTTCGATTACCATCACTTCCACCCCAATGCTCATGAGGTTCTGGGCGTCGCATGCGGCCGGGCGCGGGTGACGCTGGGCGGCGAAGCGGGGCAGACAATAAGCGTGAAGTGCGGCGACGTACTGGTACTGCCGGCAGGAACTGGCCATCGCTGCGTCGAGAGCAGCGATGATTTTCTGGTGGTCGGCGCCTATCCCAAGGGGCAGGAAAACTACGATATCCAGCGCCCAGAAAGCGCAGCGCACCAGCAGGCGCTGGCGCGAATCGCTTCCGTGCCCGACCCTGCACAAGACCCGGTCAACGGCACGCGTGGCGCCCTGATGACGGCCTGGCGCTGAGTTCCTGAGCCGGTCGTCGTCGCTGCTGAACGGCTGCACTCAAGCCAGGATCAATCGAGCTGAGTCGCCCGATTTCACTCAGCCAGCAGGAGTTACAGCGATGGCCAAGTACCTGTACCTGATCAGCTACATCCTCGACAACCAACCCGGCACCTGCGAGTTGCGCAGCGACCAGGAGGACCTGAGCCGCGAAGCGGCGCGCGATTACCTGCAAGGCATGCACCGCAACGAAGCGTCATCTTTCACTGACGTGCAGGTGCAGCGTCTGGAGCACGACCATGAACCAGGCACATCGCCGGGGCATTATCAGCAGCCATGAAAAGGTGAGGGCTGGCAGATGAAACGAAGAGGTGAAACCTACAGACGGTGGTGCGACCCGATCCTGCACCATCAAACCCATGAGGAAACGCTCGGCACCGGCACCTGCCTGGAGGTGCAGACACGCTTGTCACGCACAGGCGCCACGCAGTTGTTCATCGGGGTCTATCGCACCGACGGTTCGGTGCTATACGAACGGATCTACGACCAGCGCGCAGGGGAAACCATGAGGCGGGCGCTGCTGTGGGGTGTTGGGTATGCCCGGCGCGTCGCGGGTGAGGGCGAGGCGTTGCGTAGCGAACCAGCAGGTCGTTGAATGATTCATCTGGGTTGCGCTGGCTGGAGCCTGTCGAGCCGTTACGCCGAGGCATTTGAGCAGCCCGGTAGTCACCTGCAACGCTACGCCAGCCGCTTCAATGCGGTGGAAATCAACAGTTCCTTCTACCGACCCCATCGCCCCGAAACCTACGCCCGTTGGGCTGCGTCCGTGCCTGAGCATTTCCGCTTTGCGGTGAAGGTGCCCAAGGCCATCAGCCATGAGCAGCGGCTCTGCGGGTGCGAGGATGCGCTGGACAGATTTCTTGCTCAATGCGGGCAGTTGGGCGACCGCCTGGGTTGCCTGCTGGTACAACTGCCGCCATCGCTTGGCCATGACCCCGAGCATGCGCGACGTTTCTTCGAAAGCCTGCGGCAACGGTATGACGGGCCGGTAGCGCTGGAGCCCAGGCACGCCAGCTGGCAATCGGCGCAGCCGATGCTGGTCGATTTGCGCATCGCCCAGGTTGCCGCGAGCCCGTCGCGTTTCGTTACCGATGCGCAACCGGGTGGTTGGCCAGGGCTGGTCTATTGGCGCCTGCATGGCGAACCGAGGATCTACCACAGCGAGTATCCCGACGAATATCTGCAGCGTCTGGCTGAACGCTTGCAGCACAGCCTTGCCGCTGGAGTGCCCACCTGGTGCATTTTCGACAACACCGCCTCCGGTGCTGCGATAGCCGATGCACTGGCTCTGGAGCGGCATTTGCGCTGAGTACGTGATGGAAACATGGCGATGGAAAAGAGCGATGACCAACCAGTCAAAATTAATGAATCTTTTTACACGTTGCTCGCTCCATTAGTCTGAATTGGTGAAGGAGAGTGCAATGGCTGGACAGCAGTTGTATGTGATCGAGTACGAGCTTCATGGGGAATTTCGCACCTTCATCATCCGGCTCGAGCGTATGGACAACGCCGAAGCCTGGCACTGGGCAAGTTGCGATGCTGGCGTGGGCATCATTCCACGGTTCGGCCAGCACAAGATCAAGAAGGTCAGCCGGCCGATGGCTGAGCGCTACGGCATCAACAATGTGCGCTGGCGGGTATCGGGCGACGGGCCGGAGTTCGTCGCACCGACCATTGATGTAAAGAAATTCTCCAATAGCGGTACCGGCGGTACCTGAAGCTTGTTGTGACCAGGACCTGCCTGAAATCTTCAGGCAGGCCTTCACTCATGGGTTCGCTTCTCAAGTTTCGAGGCACCATCATTCTCACTTTCAGGAGCCAGTACGTGCCGCGAATCATCACTCCAGGCACCCCTGAACACGAGATCAGCGAGCGGAACGCCCGCATGTTCGGTTCGCCAAAAGAGCGCCTTGATTTCTACCGCCGTGAAATCCAGTACGAGACCAGCATCCTCGCCAACCGCACTGACGCCTATCTTGCCGCGCAGTCGTTTCTGGTGATCGCCTTCGTATCGTCGATGGGTAACCTCAACCAGAGCTGGGGCGAGATGTTCACGCTGGTGGTTCCGCCGTTTCTCGCATTGCTGGGGGTGTTGAGTTCACTCAATGCCTGGCCGGGCATTCGCGCGGCCTACAAGATCATCGAGCACTGGCAATTGAAACAGAGCCACCTTCTGCGCAGCGAGCCACTGATGGGGCTGGCATATGACGAATCGCCACTGTTCAGCGAGGCGGAAACCTCCCTGGCCGGGCACCGCAAGTCGTTGTTGTTTTCGCTGCGTACACCTTGGATATTCCTGGGCTTCTGGATGATTCTCGGTATTTACGCGGTCTTCATCCAGCTGGCCTGAGCAGCACGGCTGCTCCCGAGACAACGCGGTGCTCGAATCGTTGTCGACTCTGATTACCGCCACCTTCAAAGCCTTTGCTCCGGTACCAACAACCAGGTTTGATTGCGCCATTTTCTCTGGGCCTCCAAGCAAATGTCATAGATCACAAACGCTGAACTCCTGCCGCCTCACCTGCGTCCCTCGAATGAATGCCCCAATAAAGGCGGCACTCACCCAACAATCAGCTTCGAGGGCGAAACGATGGACAAGACCAATCAAAGCTCGACCTCTCCACCCGGCAGCACCCAGGAACATGCCTTGATCGATGACGCCGGTGCGCTGCTTGGCGAGGCCAGGCACAAAGGCAGCGAGCAGTTCGAGCACTACCGCGATAACGCAGCCGATCAGCTTGATTCGCTTGAGGAGGGGGCGCGCTCGGCTGCTGCTGCGCTGCAAGGCAACGACAGTCTCGGGCTGTCGCAGTACCTGAACCAGGCAGCAGAGTGCGTGGGTGAGTTTGCCGAGCAGGTACGCCACGAAAGTGCCGAAAGCCTGCTGCAGCGTGGTGCTCAGTTGGCCAGGAGCAACCCGGCGCTCTTCCTGGCCGGTAGCGTCGCCATCGGGTTTGCCGTGTCGCGTTTCATGCGAGCCAGCACCAGCCATGAGTCCACCACCCCTGCGTCGTCCGCGGATTTGCGCCAGTCCCGCCCCGCGCAGCCCGTTCCTGATCGTGGTAGCGACGTATCCAACCGTGAACCTTTCACCCCCGTCGACCCAGTCGGCCCTGGTGCAGGCACGCCGGTCAGTGGCAGCCCGTTCGAGCGCGATCCACTCAAAGGAGGTGAATGATGAACAAAGACCCCTTGCATACCACCCCAGGCTTGCACACGGTGGAAGACGACGCCGTCGGTGTTGGCGGTTTGTTGCGCCAGCTGATGCGGGAAGTACCGGACCTGTTCACCAAAGAGCTGGCGCTGGCCAAGGCAGAGCTGCAGCAGAACCTCGCCACCCTGAAGGCCGGCACGGCTGCGGTGGCGGCGGGAGCGATCGTGATGCTGGCGGGCTTCGTCATCCTGTTGCTGGCGGCAGTCTACGCCCTGGCGATGGTGGTCGAGCCTTGGCTGGCAGCCTTGATCGTGGGCGCGGTCACCTTGGTGATCGGGTTCATCATGTTGCAGTCGGGCAAGAAACAGTTCGAACCCACGCACCTGGCCCCTGACCGCACCTTGCATGCCATGCAGCAGGACAAGGACACGCTGAAGAGGAAACTGCCATGACCACTTCCTTCGAACATGAGGCGCACAAAGACCCTGACTTGCTCGAGCAGGAAATCAACGCCAAGCGCGAGCACATCAGCGATCTGGTGGACGCCCTCGAACAGCGCCTGAGCCCGGGCCAGATAGTCGACCGAGTCCTGGCCTATGCCAAAGGCAATGGCGGCGAGTTCTTCCAGAACCTGGGCACCACCCTCAAGAACAACCCCGTACCCGCTACCCTGACGGTACTGGGCCTGGCTTGGCTGGGCCTGAACCAGAACCGCCCCTTCAACCCCGGGCCTGCGCACCAGGGCCCGGGGTTGGGCGAAAAGCTCGGCGACGCGGTGGACACGGTGAAGGGCGCTTTCGCGCAGGCGGGGGAGGCAGTGCACGACGCCAGCCAGAAGGTGCGCATGAAAGCCCACGACATGCGCGATCGGGCCAGCGAACTTGGCAGTGGTGCCCGCGACTCCGTGGGCGCTTCTGCGGATACCCTGCGCCATTCGGCACACAAGGCCGCAGACCAGGCCACGGCTCTGAAAGGCCAGTTCGATCATCTGCTTCAGGAGCAACCGCTGGTATTGGCCGCTTTGGGGATAGCACTGGGTGCGGCATTGGGGGCGGCGCTGCCCAGTACCCGCAAGGAAGACCAGCTGATGGGCGCCAGCAGCGATCGCTTGACCGACACACTCAAGGCCAAGGGCCGCGAGGTGAAGGCGTCGGTCGAAGAGTCGCTCGATCAGGCGGGTGGTAAAGCGTCGACACAGGCAGAGCGCAGGCCTGGAAACTCCGATCTTTCCTCGGGGTTGGGCTTCAATTCCTGATCCTGCGGCATCTTCGTCGTCGGCCCAACTGCCCCGGCAGAGGGCCGGCGGTTATCTGTGTGCAGGACAATCGCTTGCAGCTTGAATCAGGGAGGCTCTGCTTTGAAGATCGACGCGTTGTTGACCGAACTCCTCAATGCCCGTGGACCTCTAGCGCTGCAGGTTGTCCCGAGCGGCATCGTCTGCCTGCTATTCGCGAGGCGACTGTGGGGCCGTTTCGCAGTTTCGGCCCATCGCCTGATACTCCTTGCGAAGTTGATGGATCTCTCGGTTGTCGAGAGATTCGAGACCTAGTACCGATTGCTCTGCGGACTTTGTAGCGCGGATCAGTTCGTCGAGCTTCACGTGGATGATGTCGTTGTCACGGTTCTGGGTGTTCTGAATCAGAAAGACCATCAGGAAAGTGATGATGGTCGTCGATGTGTTGACGATCAGTTGCCAGGTGTCGTTGTAGTGAAACCAGGGCCCGGACGCAGCCCACAGGGTGATGAGCACCACGGCGATGAGGAAGGTACTGGGTTTACCAGCGTGCTTGGCGAGCCATTGGCAGAACAGCGCGAATTTCATGGTGTTATCTCCACTGCTATCTACGATTCTGACCGCAGCGGTGCGCTGAAATCTTTTTTGCTTTTTCGCCTGGATGACGGGATACACCTGGCGCGCTGCAATTCCTGCAAGCCAACGCTGGGCAGGTATCAGCATTGCCGCTACGCTTTGATCCTCGCGCCAGGTCAAGAATTTTCCACAGTGAAAAAAACAGTTCGGGTTGATGATCTTCAGGTCTTCGTCACAACAGCCTCGGCCGGCAGCTTCTCGGCAGCGGCCAGGTTGTTGAATATTTCACCGGCCTTGGCCAGCGGCGCAGTCCAGCGCCTGGAAAGCTGCCTGGGTGCCAGGTTGTTCGTGCGTTCCACGAGGCGTTTGCGGCTTTCGGATGATGGCGAGCGATACCTGCCTCATGCCCGTCAGGCCTTGGAGGCACTGGACAACGGTGAGGTGGCGCTGACCGAGGGGCGAGATGAGATCGCGGGTACACTTCGCCTGTCCATGCCCTCGGATATTGGCAGGAATCTGCTGCTGCCCTGGTTGGACGATTTCCAGCGATTGCACCCCAAGGTGATGCTGCAACTGCGGATCAGCGATCAGGTGGCCGACCTTGTCGGCCAGCAACTGGATGCGAGTATCCGATATGGGCAGCTGGCAGATTCCAGCCTTGTTTCACTGATGCTTGCCCCTGGAAATCGCAGAACGGTCTGCGCCTCGCCACATTACCTGGCACGACATGGGGCACCAGGGGCCTTGGAAGATCTGGGCAGGCATAATTGCCTGCGTTATGTGATGGGCGAGCAAACCTACGAGCGATGGAGCTTCCATTTGCCCGATGGCGTTAAGACCGTGCAAGTCACAGGCGACCGCGTGAGCGATGACGCCGATATCGTTCGGCGTTGGGGTGTTGACGGATTGGGGGTCGTTTACAAATCCAGGCTGGACGTGCTGGCGGACATACGTGCCGGGCGGCTGATCGAGTTGTTTCCCGGGGATTACGGTCAACCTGCGCCGTTGCAGCTGGTATGCGCGCATCGAACATCGCTCACGCCTGCTGTGCAGGTGCTCAGAGCGTTTCTGGCGGAGCGTTTCGAGCAGCTCATCGCTGCTGATGGATAAGATGACGGGGCTCATGGCCCCGCCTTCGTTGCGTTGACCGGGCGAGTGATCAGAAGCCTTCCAGAACGATCTTGCCTTTTGCCTTGCCGCTTTCGATCAGGGCATGGGCGCGTTTGAGGTTGCTGGCACTGATGCTGCCGAAGTGCTCGCCAACGGTGGTCTTGATGACCCCCTCGTCGACCAGCGCCGATACCTTTTCCAGCAGGTGGTGCTGCTTGATCATGTCCTCGGTCTGGTACAGCGAGCGAGTGAACATGAGCTCCCAGTGCACCGACAGCGATTTGCGCTTGAACGGCACGATATCGAGATGCTGAGGGTCATCGATCAGCGCGAGCTTGCCCTGTGGGCGCAGCACTTCGACGATCTGCGCGAGGTACGCATCGGTGTGGGTCAGGCTGATGACGTAATCCACCGAGTTGAACTGAAGTTGTTCCAGTTGCAGGGCAAAGGATGCCGAATGGTCGATGACATGATGTGCCCCGAGTTCGCTGACCCAGGCCTGGGTTTCAGGGCGTGACGCGGTACCGATCACCTTGAGCTGGGTAAGCTTGCGTGCAAGCTGTACCAGGATCGAACCAACACCGCCGCCAGCACCGATGATCAGCAGGCTCTTGCCAGCGCCGCCATTTTCCTCCACACCCAGGCGGTCGAACAGCAATTCCCATGCGGTGATGGATGTGAGCGGCAAGGCTGCGGCGCTGGCATTGTCCAGACTACGAGGCTTGTGCCCGACGATTCGCTCGTCGACCAGGTGATATTCGCTGTAACTGCCCGGGCGGTCGATTGCACCGGCGTAGAACACTTCGTCGCCAGGCTGGAACAACGATACCTCGGCGCCGACTTCGCGAACGATCCCCACGGCATCCCATCCCAACACTTGAGGGTGGTCACCGCTGCGGCTGGCTCTGACCTTGGTGTCGACAGGGTTTACCGCGATGGCTTTGATTTCCACCAACAGGTCCCTGGCGCCGGGTGTGGGCTTGGGCAGTTCGTGCTCGTACAACGATCGGGAATCCTGGATCGGGAGGCCGGGGGTGTCATAGACGATTGCTTTCATGGGGATGTGACCTTTCAGGTGAGCAGTGGTGGCAGGTTAATCGCGTCGAGCCCCCTGAAAAACCAGGTTGTTGCCGGAACACTTTCAGCGTTTCGCTGATAATCGGGTACCTCTACACAGGGAGCAGGTGCTCTCGTTCAAGCAGCTGGATGTTGGACGGCTTGACCTGCACTTCGTGAAGTTCAGGCGCTGTAAACCAGCGGCACTCCACGATCTCGTGATTTGCGGTAGGTTTTGCACCAGGTTCGACAGGCAGCTGATAAAGGTAATGTTCCTCGCCTGCGAGCACGTAGTGGTTGAGGAATCGAGCACCATTGAAGGGTAGGCAAGTCTCCTCCATCAGCTCGCGCTGCGCAGCGTCCAGATGATGCTCGCCCGGATCTATTTTCCCGCCTGGCAACGACCATTCAGCGCTTTGCTTGCGCACGAAAAGGATGCGTCCTGCTTGCAGGCAAATGACCGTCGAATGCCGTTCTCTGGAGTTGTTCATCAGGACCTCCCGTACGTTGGAGGTGGCATCAGGGCAAAACTCACCCTGATGCCGGCTGCGGATGATCAGCGATCTTTATCCCACTGCTGGTCATCTGCCTGGTTTTGCTGGCCGCCCATGCGGTCCTTGTCTGTCAGGTTCTGGTTCTGCTTGTCGGTCGTACGTTGGCCGCCTTGGCTCCCTGTGTCACGGGAACGTTCCCAGTCCTTGTTCATCTTGTCCTCAGGTTTCTGGCCGGACTGGCTGCCACCTTGCTGCTGTTGGCCGGGCATCCGGCCGCCCGAACCCTGGCCGCCTTGCTGGCCGGTGCCGGCAGTGTTGTTACCCATGCCGGTGTCAGCATTGCCTTGGTTGCCACCCTTGTCTTGATTGTTTGCCATGATCGCTTACCTCAGGTCAGACACAGGAAGGTCTGTGTGTACTGTTATGACCGAAGCCCGTTCCCGCGGTGTGCAAGGAATATTTGGCAAGCTGACTAAACGCATTAATTTCAAGGGTGCGAAATGTTGGTGTGCGGCCAGGAACCTATCTGAAGGCGAGTTCGACTTCGTGATGGTTGCCAAGTTTCGGGATGCCACCGAGTACACCGACTATATCTACCGGTTTCTCGACACTTGCAGGGATATTCCGATTCGCACTTATTCCTCGACGTTAGTGGTGCGTACGGTGAAGAAATCGTACGAATTGCCGCTGGGAGGAGGGCTGCAGCAGGCTGTCGATGCCTGATCGTGTTTCCAACCTCGTGGCTTTGCGCGGGCTCTTGTGGGAGCGGCCTTGTGTCGCGATTGGGCTGCGAAGCAGCCCCGGCCATTTGTGCACTTGTGCTGAAACCTTGGGGCCGCTTCGCAGCCCAATCGCGACACAAGGCCGCTCCCACAGGATCCTTTACAGGCCAGAAGCTCGATGCAAGGCATGTGCGATCTCTTTGGGAGATTACCCTGCCCTTTGAGCTGGCGCTGTTTGACGTAACTCCGAAATATCGCGTTTCGGCGGCGTACCGAATTGCCGCCCATATTCGCGACTGAACTGCGAAGGGCTTTCATAGCCGACCTTGAAGGCTGCCGTGGCAGCATCCAGGTGTTCATTGAGCATCAGCCGTTTTGCCTCGTTCAACCTCAACCATTTCTGATACTGCAGCGGGCTCATCGCGGTGAGCTGGCGGAAGTGCTGATGGAAGGTTGAAAGCCCCATCTGCACCCGAGAGGCCAATTCATCTACCCGCAACGGCGCGGCGTAGTTCAGCTTCAGCCAGTCGATGGCCTTTGCGATTCGATGCCCCTTGCTGCCGACCGAGGCGATGTAGCGGAGCAGGGGGGCCTGGTCGCTCTGTAGCAACCGATAGTGGATTTCTCGCTGAATCAGCGGCCAGAGCACGGGTATTGCATCAGGCTCTTCCAAAAGCCCGATCAGTCGGCTGAAGCTCTCCAGCAGCTTCGGGCTTAGCAAACCCACGCCGGCGCTTGTGTGAACAGACTGGCTGCCCGCCGGCAGGCGGCCGTCTTGCGCGATCAACTCTGCCAGAGTGCGCAGGTCGAGCTTGAACACCAGACCCAGGCAAGGTGCGCCTTCGCGGGCCATCGTCACTGCCGAATGGGCGGGGATGTTCAGCGAGGTGACCAGGAACCGGGTCGAGTCATAAGGGAACACGTCGCCGCCGATGACCATTTCCTTGGCGCCCTGCACGACCAGCACGATGCTTGGCTCGACGATACAGGTGACCGGTGGGGCCGGTACGTTGCGTCGGTAGACGCTGAGGTCTGCGATGCGTGTCGCGAAATCGCCAGCCGTTGGCGCGTGGGCGCCGATGACCTTGCACAGCGTGGCCATCGGGTGCGCGTGTGAGGTCGGTTGTGTGGGGGCGGACATAGGAAGCCTCAGGTCATCTCTTGGAAAGAAACTACTCGCGCGTCACTTCCGCTGTCCATGCCCCGTCGACAGGGTCTGGAGAATCAGGCAAGAAAACTGGTCGTTTGATCTACTGATACGCCGTTTTTCACGAGGAAGATGGGCGGCAGGCAATGTTGCCCAAGTGCTCGAGTAGCGCGAGGGCACCCGTATTTCATAACCTGCTGCACGAGAACCACCATGACCAGCTCAGCGATCCCCCTTCAACATTCCAGCAGGCAGGTCTGGGGCGCCGTGCTGGCTATGTCACTCTGCGCCTTTGCCCTGGTAGCGTCCGAATTTCTGCCGGTGAGCCTGCTTACACCACTTGCCACTGATTTGTCGCTTACCGAAGGCCAGGCCGGTCAAGCCATTTCGATCTCGGGCTTCTTCGCCGTAGTCACCAGTTTGTTGCTGTCCACCCTGACGCAGGGTATTGATCGAAAACCTGTCCTGCTGGCCACCACGGCGCTAATGCTGGTTTCCGGTGCAATGGTGGCGTTTGCCCCGAACTACCCGACCTTGATGTTGGGGCGGGCCGTGCTTGGGATCGCCATTGGTGGATATTGGTCGATGTCCACCGCAGTGATGATGCGTATCGCGCCTGAAGCCCTCGTTCCCAAGGCCATTGCCGTGATGCAGGGCGGTACTGCGCTGGCCACGGCGATCGCGGCCCCGGTCGGCAGTTACCTGGGCGGCCTGATCGGCTGGAGAGGGGCCTTCTTCTGCGTCGTACCTTTGGCCGCAATCGCGTTGATCTGGCAGGCCTTCACGCTGCCGGCGATGCCTGGCGAGCGTGGTACGGCTTCGGCGACCGCATCCCTGCGTTTGCTGCTAGACAGCAAGGTTGCGCTTGGCATGGCTGCAGTTGCATTCCTCTTCATGGGGCAGTTCACGCTGTTCACCTACCTTCGCCCGTTCCTGGAAACCGTGACACAGGTGGACGTGCCCACGTTGTCGCTGCTTCTGCTGATCATCGGCGTCGCGGGGCTGGTAGGAACGATGATGGTAGGTTCGCTCGTAGGCCGGCATCTGTTCAGAGTGCTGACCGGTATTCCACTGCTCATGGCCGTCATCGCATTCGCCGTGATTCCGACAGGTTCCTGGGTCGTCCCGACGGCGGTGCTGCTTGGTGGCTGGGGCTTGATTGCCACTTGCGCGCCAGTGGGCTGGTTCACCTGGCTGGCCAGGATGCTGCCCGAGGACGCCGAGGCCGGTGGAGGCCTGATGGTCGCGGTGATACAACTGGCGATCACTGTAGGTGCGACCTTAGGTGGGGTGCTTTATGACGGCGTTGGGTACAAGGCGACCTTCATCGCCAGTGGGATGATGCTCTTGGTAGCGACTGCCTTGACCATGAGGGTAGGGCGGCATCGATAGAGTACAAATGTGCTCCCTAATTGAGCAAAGGCTCAGCCAGCATAGACGCCTGTCGCTGCCAAGCCTGCGGCGACATCCCCTCGGCCTTCACGAATGTGCGACAAAAGTGGGACTGATCGCAGAAACCGCACTCCAGTGCGATCTCAGCGAGCATCATTCCCGAGCCCCCCAGTAGTTCCTTGCTTTTGCGCAACCGTTGTTCACGCATCCACTGCTGCGGGGGCACATGCAGGGTATCCCTGAACATTCGTGTGAAATGGCTACGCGACAGCGAGCAGGCTTGGGCGAGTTCCGTAACAGTTATGCCGGTGTCCAGGTTCTCCAGCATCAACCTCTTGGCAGTCGTGACCTGCCAGGGCTTGAGGAGTCCGGTTGTTTTCAGTGCGACAGTCGCCAGCACAGTGCAGTGATCGCTGTTCATACAAATCCATTAATCAATGAAGTGGGCACGCACGTTTCGAGTGGGCAGAGCAGGCCACTGCAGCCGCGGGCGGGCTACAGACGATAACGCTCGATTCGATGGCCTGGCTCAGCCAGCCGGCGTACCCATCAGCGGGTCAATGAACAGCCCCCGGAGGCAGGGGCTGGCAATGGTCAGACAGCGGCAGCAACCGGGGCCAGGGTTGGGCCGTGCTGAACGCGCTCTGGTGCTTTGTGCACCATGGTGTAGGCATAATCGACACCCATGCCGTAGGCGCCGGAGTGTTCTTTCACCAGTTCCATGACGGCATCGTAGGTGTCGCGGTTTTTCCAGTCGCGCTGCCACTCCAGCAGCACTTGTTGCCAGGTCACCGGAATCACGCCTGCCTGAATCATGCGCTGCATGGCGTAGTCGTGGGCTTCCTTGGTGGTGCCACCGGAGGCGTCGGCAACCATGTAGATTTCATAGCCGGCATCGTTCATCGCCGACAGCGCGAAGGTGGTGTTGCACACCTCCGTCCACAGGCCGGAAACGATGATCTTGTTGCGCCCGTTTTTCTTGAGCGCGTCACGCACCTTCTGGTCATCCCAGGAGTTCATGGAGGTTCGCTCCAGCAGCGGAGCGTCGGGGAAGACGGCGAGCAGCTCGGGGTAGGTGTGCCCAGAGAAGCTTTCAGTCTCGACCGTCGTGATGGTGGTGGGCACATTGAAGATCCTGGCTGCCTTGGCCAGGCCTACGGTGTTGTTTTTCAGGGTCTGGCGGTCGATGCTCTGAACGCCGAAGGCCATCTGTGGCTGCTGATCGATGAAGATCAGTTGGCTGTTGAATGGGGTCAGTACTTCAGTTTTTGGATTGTTCATTCTTGTTCCCTGTCAGCTGGATGATGGTCATCGCACAAGTCACGGCGCCTGCTTTGTGCAGACTGTGCTGAGGCACTGGATGACGTCCTCAGTGATGCCCGTTGCTTGAGTCCGAGCACAAGATAGCGAATCGCAGAGCGAAGCGGTGGCGCACTTTTGCGCTCTCAGGAGCGCATCAATGCGCCATTCGCTTGCTCATCCTGCTGCTAGGATTCGCACGCAAACGCGGATCTACCTGATCCGGTTTACGCCAGGAGAAAGCGATGGCAGCTTCACAACCACTCAACAAACAAACCGCCTATTGGGGCGTTCCGTGGGAGAATTCTTACGGGTATCCGCAGGCACGGCGGGTAGGGAACGAGATCTACGTATCGGGCCAGTTCAATCATGACGAAGAAGGCAACCTGGTCGCGCCGGCACCCCTGGATCGTGACGGCAGGCCCTGTGATTTCTCTTCGATGGGGGATCAGATGCGCGCCGCCTACGACAATATCGCCAAGCTGCTCGCGCTGTATGGCGCGACGCTTGAAGATGTCGTGGAAGAGACGCTCTACGTACTGGACATGGACGCGGCCTTTGCCGTGGTCGGCAAGGTGCGCAAGGCCGCCTACGGCACGGAACGGCCTCAATGCGCCAGCAACATCATCGGCGTCTCGAGGCTTGCCCAGCGCCCACAGCTGATCGAAATCGCCTGCAAAGCGGTACTTGGCTCACGCGCTGAGTGACCCGCACTCCCGGTTTCGCTCTACGTGACCGGGAGTACCAGTTGGCCCTCGATCAACGGCTTCTGGTTGGCAACGGCAGCTGCACAGAACGTCATGAATGCTTTGACCCGCCACGATTTGCGGATGTCCTGGTGCGTCAGCAGCCACAGCTCATCCTGCAGCTCCGGCACCACAGGGCCGACGCGTTCAAGCCCAGGCGTGATATCACCCAGCATGCAGGGCAAGAAACCCACCCCCAGGCCCGCCGCGATTGCAGCACTTGCCGCCGCAACCGAATCGGTGCGGTACGAGATGCACTCGGCAGCGACCCTGTTTTCGACATAGCTCGTTGCCTTGAGCCCGCGTAGCGCCGCGGAATAGGAAACCCATGCCTGGCCTTCCGTGAACAGAGGAGTAGGCGACGTGTGGTTGCTGCGGCCGTAGGGAGCCCAGGCGATTGTGGCCAGTTTGCGGCCCACCAGGCTTTCGGCGGGTTTCCTGGTCGCCCGAACCGCAATATCCGACTCGTCTCGCGCAAGGCTCAGTGATTCGTTGCCCACCAGCACCTCAATCGTGATTCCTTCATTGAGGGCCTTGAAGTCCGCGATGATGGGGGTGAGGAAGTAAAGCAGCAGTGAGTCGCTGGTGGTGATACGAAGCTTTCCGAGTGGCCCCTGGCCGGCACGTGAGACACGCCGGGTCACGCTGACAATGTCCAGCTCCACGCGCTCGGCGAGGGCACGCAATTCCGCGCCCTCGATGGTGAGCAGATAGCCTGATTTGCGGTGATCGAACAAGGCTACGCCAAGTGTTTTTTCAACCTGGGAGACCCTGCGCGAGACGGTGGACACGTTGATGCCGAGCTTCTTGGCTGTGGCAGCGCGATTGCCACACTCACTGAGCGTTTTGATGATCCGCAGGTCGTCCCATGAGAGCTGGTTGGCAGCCTCGCCCACGTTCCATTTCACGTCCTTGGGGGCAACCGGGGCAATTGGGACATTTCCAGGTAACGACTTCACGAAATCCGTTCCAGATCAGATTGCGACGATCATACGAGAAGGGGCTGCGTGAACCAAGTATCAGCATGAAAGCGAAGGAGGGGGCTTCGGTCGTCCCTTCATGCGCACATCGACACTTGTCGGCGTTATCCTGTCTGTTGAGCCAAGAGCCTTTGGGGAACTACTCATGCGCAAGTTGACACTGTTGTTGGCGATCGCCGCATTTGCTGGTTGTCAGGCGCCGATGCCAACTGCCAACCCACAGATGGCTTGGGTCGATCTCTCGACGCCATTCCCGAATGACCGTGTGCTGTTGGCCGAACGCCTGGATAAACAACGCCTGCGCGACGGGCGCTTCTTTGAGGTCAGCCCCGGCAGCCATGAATTGGTCGTCAGGTTCGACTACGAAGTAAATGGGGGCGGTGGCATCAGCCTGATGGGAGGCACCACGGTAAGGCAATGCTACCTGACCCTCGACTACGAGCATTTCAAGGCTGGGCAGCGCTACGTGCTCGAGGCCCGCTCCATGGCCATGACGCCAGAGGCGAGGCTTTATGATGCGAAGGGAGAGATTGTGGCAGAGGTTAGGGAATTCTATTGCCTGATGTGATGATGAATCGTTCGTTGTTCATTGATTACAACTAGCCTCGAAAAATCAGATTTTTTCGCTTTCTTGTAGGGCATTTCCCAAAGATACTGTTGCCGCCTATTTTCCGTTGCGGGTGCCCTGGCAGGGCTCTAGTCTGGGCCTGTCGCTGCTCATCAGTGACACGGCTTTGACAGGCCGTAACGGTTTAAGCATTCGGCTTTCCCTTTATGGTGGCTGTGCGTGGGGCACGCTTGCGTGCGCCGGAACTTGCTTATTCCGCCGGTCTGTCAACCTACGTACAGCTGCCACCCTTCTGTTTGACAGCAGCCAGGTGGCGCACTCATAAAGGTAATAAGCAATTGACTACTGACGAATCGAACGAGAAAACCACCGTAGGCAAGGCCACGTTCTACCAAGGTGAAAACCAGACCCATCCGTTGTTTCGCATCGAAGCCGGCATTCCTTGCAAGAGCGCTCGGGAGCAGTCTTCGGAATTGATGGGGTACGTGCGGGAACTGACGATTGTCGGGTTGATGGATGAAAAGCCGATGATGATCTGGGCTGCGCATTACCTGAGCGCGTTGGCCAAGGCGCTTATGGACGATGCCGAACTGGGTATGGTGCGCTGACTCCATTCCACCCGCGGCGGTTCGCGAAACGCGGCCGCCTTCACATCAGTGGGTGTCTTACGTCTGAGCCGGATGTGGGCATACGCTTAAACGGCGATGAGCTTCCTGTTCGGATCTTGCTGCATGAAGAGCAGGATGTCGAAGACCCGTCCAGGCTCGAATTGAAGGGCAGGGTGATCGCTCTTCAAAACGGCTTCAGTCAATAGCTCCTTGTTTTGCTCCCAGCATTGACCAAGCGTGAAGGGCAGCCTGCAGAGCTTTTGTCCGGCAGCTTTGTGGGTGTCGCTGGGGAGCAGGTAGCGAGAACTGCTGAATCCTTGAAAACCCGCGTGCTGCAATCCTTTTCTTACCTGGCTATCCAATGCCGGCATGAATCCCGTTATCAGCAGTAATGCTTTCATGGGGTAAGTGACATTGGTGTTATTGACGAACAGCGCCTCGGCCAGCATCTTCAAGACCCCGAGCAGATCTGCATCAAAATGAGCCGCTGACGGATAAAGCGCCTCGGTGGTGAAGATCCGTTTATCTGCGGATGACAGCGCGAATCCACTCAGTTGGTGACTGTCAAAACGGACAAGCTTAGCGTGTAGGTTCGGGTCGCAAAGCCTTGCTGCAGCTTGAGAAGGCAGGTGCAGCATCGGAGCCTTTCTCGCGCCTGCGCCCCAGTTCATCAAAGCACTTCGAAGCGCGTCGGCCAGCGCTGTGGCGTTTTGCGTCGTGAGTGCAGTCAGGTAGGCTGCTGAAATTTTCCTCACCCGAGAAAAGTCTTCATGGTAAGAGGAATTGAATCTGTTGATCGCGGAACGGATGTCTATCTCTTCACCAACCACTCTAAGCATGTTCGATCCATTGGGTAAGGCTAGGCACCCGGAAGTGAGTATGACCAGCGGCGCCAGATTGTATTAGCGGCCAGAATACCATCAAATGGCCATCTTTGAGCCTCGGTCTCTCGGATCGAACAGACTTCCCGGATTGCTTGGCGAACCTGGATAATGGAGGGGAATCACAAGGGCCATGCCATGCTGACCATCTCTAGTAACGTGCATCTGCCAGATGCCGACATCGAACTGACATACATCCGCGCGCAAGGCGCAGGTGGGCAGAATGTCAACAAGGTGTCCAGCGCCGTGCACCTGCGCTTCGACATTCACGCCTCGTCGCTGCCCGAGTATTACAAGGAGCGGCTGTTGGCGCTGCGTGACAGTCGCATCACCGGCGACGGCGTGTTGATCATCAAGGCACAACAATACCGCACACAAGAGCAGAACCGTGCTGACGCACTGGCGCGTCTTGCCGAGTTGATCATCAATGCCGGCAAGACTGAGAAGAAACGCCGTCCCACCAAGCCGACCCTTGGCTCGAAGACCCGTCGCCTCGAAGGAAAAGCCAGGCGCAGCACTGTCAAGGCGGGTCGGGGCAAGGTGGAGTTCTAGGCTCTGTACCAAAAGAGATGTCGCAAACACCGGAGCGAAGAAGCCGAGCTCAATCAGGATCTGTTTCGATGTAACCTTGTGGCTACAGCCGTCGCGACTCCTGGTCGGCAAGGTCAGCATGATTCAACCGTGGGCACATACAGCCCGTGCTAGGTGGGCGTAACGCGAGCTGTTAGTCCTTCTTGACCGGCCCATTCAAGTAGACCTCGTCGGACACAGGTTCCAACCAGTCGACAGGTTTGCCGTCAAGGTACTCGTTGATAGCCACGTGCTGCATCGCGGTGGTATCGGTGGCTCCGTGCCAGTGACGGCGTCCACAGTTGCACCAAATCAGATCGCCAGCGCGAATCTCAGTCTTGGGCCCGTTCTCACACTGCGTCCAACCCACACCATCTGTCACGAGCAGGGCTTGACCCAGCGGGTGGGTGTGCCAGTTGGTGCGAGCACCTGGTTCAAAATTGACGACCGCTATGCCAACGCGTGCTGGGGCTGGAGCAGTGAAAACGCGGTCAATACGTACGCGACCGGTGAACCAGCCTGCCGGCCCTTCGATTGCTTTGCTGGAGCCTGCGCGATGAATCTGCATGTCTGCATTAGCGGTGTCGATATCAGTCATGACGCTTACCTCAATGTATGGTTGAGTCAACTGTACCTACTGCGTTTTAATTCGAGTATCAGCAAAATCCAGAAATCGGTTTGAAGCGGAGCTTAATAATGCGGGCGGATAATCTCAGTGATCTGGCGGTCTTCGTCGCTGTAGCGCGCGAAAGCAATTTCACCCGAGCGGCGGCCCACCTGGCGGTTTCACCTTCAGCCGTCAGCCAGACAATACGTCTGCTTGAAGAGCGGCTTGGGGTGCGACTGCTCACCCGTACTACTCGAAGCGTCACACGAACGGAAGCAGGGGAGCGGCTCTTTCAAGAGATAGCGCCGCTTCTGGACAAGATCGAGGGGCACCTTGGCTCTTTGTCGGAATTCGGCCAGCGACCCTCTGGCCTGGTGCGCATAACTGCAGATGAATTCGCAGTGCGCCAGGTTCTTTGGCCGAAGCTGCAGTCGGTGATCGAAAATTACCCCGATGTGACTTTAGAGTTGATGACGGACTACGGCCTGACTGACATCGTCGCTGAGCGGTTTGATGCGGGGGTGCGTCTCGGAGGGATCATTGATGCTGACATGGTTGCCGTACCAATAGGGCCACCTATGCGAATGGTGACCGTGGCTTCACCGGCTTACCTCAAACGGTATGGTGCTCCGAAGCAACCTGAGGACTTGATGACTCACCGCTGCATCAACCTTAGACTGCCGACACATGGCGGACTCTATTCATGGGAATTTACCAGCGACGGCGCCGAGTTTCGTGTCCGTGTGCAGGGGCCACTGATCATGAATAGCGTGGTTCAGATCCTGGATGCCTGCCTGGCAGGCGTAGGGTTGGCGCAGTTGCCCGATGCCCATGTGCAGGAACACATCACCAGCGGCGCGCTCAAGGAAGTGCTTGGTAAATGGTCAGAGCCGTTCCCAGGCTATCACCTCTATTACCCTACACGCCGGCAGCAAACGGCTGCCTTCAGGGTGGTACTGGAAGCGCTCCGGAGCGATCAGCTCCAGACCTGACTCAAGCAAGCACGCCGCCGCTTCATTGGCCGGAAAATTTAATGCGTACCTTGTGGATTCCTAACATCTGAGCCAGGCCATCGGGATTATCAATCCTCCCAATTGGCGTGTAGGAGCAGGGTGTCTGGAACGTCTTGTAGAAGACCACCAGTGGTTGATTTACCTAAAACCCTTCATCATTAGTCCCTGCATGACGAAAGTGCTGATGGAGAAGTTCATGACCCGCCTCGAGCCTTCGCGCGACTACGCCGAAACAACCCTGTCAGGCTTGGCCGCTCTGATTGCCAAACATGTTCCTGGTACGGGTGACTTAGTGACTCGTTTGCCCGCGCTGAGCCTGCATCGCAGGGCCTCGCCGACTGACCCCATGCCCTGCATCTATGGCTTGGGCCTTGGCGTTGTTGCGCAGGGGAGCAAGCAGGTCATGCAGCAGGAAGCGGTGCTGCATTACCAAGCGGGTCAGGGCATGTTGACCAGTATCGACCAACCGGTGGTGTCCCACGTTTCAGTGGCTTCAGTCGCAAAACCGTTTCTGGGCTTGATGCTGACGCTTGACCCCAACCAGGTCATGCGAACTGTCTCTGACCTGCAACTGCCGCCACCGCCAAAGGAAAGCACGCACCAAGCGATCGTCATCGCCGAGCTCGACAGTGATGTAGTGCGAGCACTTGAGCGCCTGTTGAAACTGCTGGATGAACCCGTACTGTTTGATCATCTTGCTCCGTTGGTCCTACAGGAAATCATCGTCCGATTGCTCGTCGGTCAGCACGGCATAGCGCTGCGGCACCTGGTCGCCGCAGGCTCTCCAATGCAGCAGATTTCCAAAGTCGTTGCCTGGTTGAAGCAGAATCTGGCGGAACCCATGCGAATCGACGACCTGGCTGAACGTGTGCATATGAGTCCGTCGACCTTCCGTCAACATTTCCGCACGCTGACCGGCGTAAGTCCTTTGCAATTTCACAAGCAACTGCGGCTGCAGGAGGCCAGGCAACTGATGCTGAACCAGCATCTGGATGCAGGGCAGGCGGCTGGAATGGTTGGCTACGAAAGCGCCTCACAGTTCAGTCGCGAATACAGCAGGGCGTTTGGTGCTCCCCCGCAACGAGACGTTCGACGTATGCGCAGCATGACTTGAGTTCAGTGCAATAGGCAATCACTGCACTGCCGTTCATTAACCCAAACATCGCTGTCGCTGAGCTTTTGGCCAGCAATAGCATGCGTTCAGCCTGAATCATGCATTTTCACACGACTGTGCAATCTCCTTGGAACGTGCAAGCAAGCCGACCGATTAGGCAAAAATCCGAGTCTGCCCGTTCCTATACTTGTCTCCAACGAAGGGCAGAAGCGCTGCCCACTTGGAGGCAACACCATGCAAGACATCCAGTTCAACAACCGCAACATCGTGATGGCAGGCAACCTCTACCTGCCGCCAGCATTCTCTGAAAGCCAAAAATATCCCGCGATCATCACCGTTCACCCGGGCGGCGGTGTAAAGGAGCAAACCGCAGGCACCTATGCACGCTTGCTGGCCGAGCAAGGTTTCGTAACCCTGGCGTTCGATGCCTCCTACCAAGGAGCGAGCGGCGGCGAACCGCACTTCCTGGACGAGCCGATGAATCGCGTCGCTGATGTCTACAGCGCTGTTGATTACCTGGCCACCCTTGGCTTCGTCGATGCCCAGCGCATCGGTGTGCTGGGCATTTGTGCCGGTGGTGGTTTTGCCGCCAAGGCGGCCTCGGTCGATCGCCGCATCAAAGCGCTGGCTACCGCCAGTGCGGTTAACGTAGGTACGGCCACGCGCAAAGGCTGGGAGGGCAAAGGGTCCATCAACGACTTGTTGCCGGTGCTCGACGCACTGGCAGGTCAGCGCTCGGCCGAAGCAGCTGGTGCGGAACCGGTGTATGCCCCTTATGTTCCGCAATTGGGTGATACCAGTGCCCCGCGGGACCTGCAGGAAGCGGCCGATTACTACCTGACGCCTCGCGCCCAGCATCCCAATGCGCAGAACAAGATGCTGATGAACGGCCTCGGCGCCTGGGTCGCCTTCGATGCCTTCGACCTGATCGACCAATTGCTGACCCAGCCCACGCTGGTTATTGCGGGCAGCGAAGCCGGCTCCCTATGGCACAGCCAGGAGCTGCATGCCAAGGCGCTGGGGCAAAAGGAACTGGTGGTGCTTGACGGTCTGGCGCACATGGACCTGTACGACGGCCCAGGCGTCGATACGGCCATGACGCACCTGACGCCGTTCTTCCAGGCCAACCTCTGATTGTGCCGGGCGGCACCGGACCAGGCGCCGCCATCTACCCCATGAAGATTTCAGGATCGACAGATGAAAAACGTACTGGTAATCGGTGCCTCCGGGCAGATTGCGCGCTGGGTCGTGGCCATGCTGGCCGGGCGTGAGGACGTAAAACTAACCCTCTATGTGCGTGACGCCAGCAAACTGCAAGACCCTGTTGCGGCCAATGCTTCCGTCATTGAAGGTGACGCGCTGGACTCACGCGCCCTGGTTCGCGCCATGGTTGGGCAGGATATCGTCTACGCCAACCTGGCGGGTGATATCGATGAACAGACCGACCGCATCATTGCCGCC
Organism: Pseudomonas sp. B13(2017); assembly: GCF_002113245.1. Classification (NCBI taxonomy): domain Bacteria; kingdom Pseudomonadati; phylum Pseudomonadota; class Gammaproteobacteria; order Pseudomonadales; family Pseudomonadaceae; genus Pseudomonas; species Pseudomonas sp. B13(2017). The sequence goes on along the minus strand of NZ_NEJX01000013.1, from coordinate 130,799 downwards.
ATGCACGCGGCAGGCCCCAGCCGCCTTATCTTCGTCAACTCACTGGGCATTTATGACGAGATTCCCGGCAAGTTCGGCGAGTGGAACCGCCGTGAAATCGGCCAATACCTTCCCCCATACCGGCGATCGGCCGATCTGATCGAGGCCAGCGACCTGGACTACACCATTCTACGTGCAGCCTGGCTCAGCGACCACGATGAAGTGGATTACGAGACCACTGGCCGACATGACCCTTTCCAGGGCACCGAGGTTTCCCGCAAGAGTGTTGCGGCACTGATCGTTCGGATAATCGAGACGCCCAGTTGGCTGTCGCGTGACAACGTTGGCGTCAACAAACCCGGCAGTGACGGCGACAAGCCGGCGTTCATATAACCCACTGCCCCCTGTGTATACGACCTAATTGGAGAATCCCATGAGCGATATCACTGTCAAGCACGTCAATTACCAGAACCTGGGCTGGCAAACTGCAGCGGATCTGTACCTGCCGCCAGGCTTCGATCCCTCCAAGCAATACCCCGCGATTGTCAGTACCCATCCAATCGGAAGCTGCAAGGAACAGACCGCCGGTAACGTCTACGGCGCTGGCCTGGCACGAGAGGGCTTCGTGGTCATCGTCTTCGATGCCAGCTTCCAGGGTGCCAGCGGCGGCGAGCCTCGCTTCATGGAAGATCCGTCGATTCGCGTGTCCGACATCCGCTATGCCATCGACTACCTGGTGACGTTGCCCTACGTCGATCCGGCGCGCATTGGCGCCCTTGGTATCTGTGGCGGTGGCGCTTACACGGTGCATGCCGCCATAACTGACCACCGCATCAAAGCGCTGGTATCGATCACCGGGGTCAACTTCGGCCGCCTGATTCGTGAGGGCTTCAGTAATTTCCAGCCGGTAGCAGCGCTACAGGCCATGGCCGCTCAACGCACCGCCGAAGCTCAAGGTGGCGCTCGGCACGTGATCAACTACCTCCCAGGATCAGTGGAGGAGGGTCGTTCAGCCGGGATTACCGATATCGATGTGCTCGAGGCGACCGAGTACTACAAGACTGCACGTGGGCAACAGCCCAATGGCGCCACCAGCGGTCTGTTCTCGTTCAACAGCGCAGCGTTTGGTTGGGATGCTTTCCTGCATGCCGAATCGCTGTTGACCCAGCCATTGCTGGTGGTCATTGGTGACAAGCCAGGCGGTTTCGGGGCCTACCGCGATGGTTGGGAAATCTATGGGCGGGCCGCGTCTTCCGATAAGCAGATTTATGTCGCTGAAGGCTGGTCGCATTACGACCTGTACGACAAACCGGAGCCCGTGGCGCTGGCTATGGCTCAGGCGGTCTCCTTCTTGCGCAAACATCTGTAACAGTGCTGGTGGGCCAGTGTGTCATGCACTGGCCCGCTCAAGCCGAATCTGCCGATTTAGGCAAAATTTTTCATCCCCGCCTTTAGCACGACTTCAAAGCATCCTAGACAAGCCTGGATTTTGAAGGGGTAGCTTGCCAAAAATTCAAACAGATCGAGCAAGTCTACCGTTGGAATAGGCAAAGTCGGCTTGACCTTCGTCCTTATACTGGCTTCAACATTTTCAACGTCTGGCAGTTACCGCCAGAGGAGCAAACCACGATGAACGATCAACGCCTACAACGTCGTGTGGTGCTATTCAACACTTACAACAGTCATTTCGCCCCCGAGTACATCGCGGCGTTTCGTGATCGCGTCATGGCACAAGGCGCCAGCAGTTTCGAGCACCGTTCGGTGCTACGCGGGCGCATGACTCGGCAGCTCACTCGCGAACAGATGTTGCGACGCATCGATCAGGACTGGTTGCCCGCGAACGCGACGCCAACCCCCACCCACTGACCTGCCAACGTTTACCGAGGTAGCCCATGAACGCGCCTTTCGAACCCTCGCGGCCGTCTGTTACTAACAGTCGCGCCCTGGCCGCGGCAATTGCCCGCATCGCGCCATCCGACGGCGACTACGAGACGGCCATCCCCGGCCTGACCTTGCACCGGCGCCGCGCGGTGACCCAGCCGATGCACTGTATCTATGGCCTGGGGCTGGGGATTACTGCCCAGGGCGAGAAGCAGGTGGTGTTGGGTGACCAGGTCCTGCATTTCGGGCCGGGGCAATCGTTGCTGACGGCCGTCGATCTGCCGGTGGTATCCACTGTGGTCCAAGGCAGCCACGCAGAGCCGTTCCTCGGCCTGATGTTGCACCTGGCCCCCCAGGACATCCTGCAACTGGCTACCGAACTGCGTCTGCCGTCACCCACCCGCGATTGTGGCTTCTGCTCGATGGCGGTGGAGCCATTGACCGATGGGCTGCTGGATGCAGTGCTGCGCCTGGTGCAGTTGCTGTCGGACCCTGTGCTGTTTCCCTACCTGGCGCCATTGATTCAGCGTGAGATCGCTTACCGTCTGCTGACCGGCCCCCATGGTGCCCAGCTGCGCCACCTGATCAACCAGGGTGCGCCCAGCCAGCAGATCGCCGGTGCCATCAACTGGCTGAAGCGCCATTTCGCCGAACCGCTGAAGATCGAGCAACTGGCCGCCAGTTGCCACATGAGCGCTTCGACTTTCCGCCAGCACTTTCGCACGATAACCGGCTTGAGCCCGCTGCAGTACCAGAAGCAATTACGCCTGCAGGAGGCCCGCCAATTGATGCTCACGCAGAACCTGGATGCAAGCGTGACTGCCGCGCGGGTCGGCTATGAAAGTGCATCGCAGTTCAGCCGTGAGTATGCCCGGCTGTTCGGCGAACCGCCCCAGCGCGACATCCGTCGATTGCGCCTGAACTGAAGTCCCCCGTTGTCATTTGCTGGCACCGCCACGCCAACTCTTTCTGGAACGCACCATGAAACCGAACTACCCCGGCGTCTTTCGTCCTCTGCATTTCGCCAATGGCCTGAGCGTCGACAATCGCCTGGCCATGGCACCCATGACCACTTGGTCCGCCAATCCCGACGCGAGCACCTCCGAACAGGAACTGGCTTACTATCGCCGCCGCGTGCAAGGCGTGGGCCTGGTAATCACTGGCTGCACCCATGTGAGCGTCGAGGGCATCGGCTTCGATAATGAGTTCGCCGCATGGGACGATCATTTTTTGCCTAGCTTGCGGCGCCTTGCCCAGGCCGCGAAAAGTGGCGGGGCGCCCGCAGTGCTGCAAATCTTCCACCCGGGCAGCAAGGCCATAGCGGAACAAGCGCCAGATGGCGAAATCGTCAGTGCCAGTGCTGTCAGGGCGCCCGCGGGGCCGTTCAACAGCGGTGATGTAACACCGCGGGCGCTGACGCAAGCGCAGATCCTCGGTTTGGTAGAGGCGTTTGCCCAAACTACCCGGCGCGCCATAGAGGCAGGTTTCGATGGTGTGGATTTGCATGGAGCACACGGCTTTCTGATTCAGAACTTCTTGTCGCCGGCCTTGAACCAACTAAACGACCAGTGGGGAGGCTCGCTCGATACCCGTACCGAGCTGAGCTTGTCGAAGCTGAGCTTGCCGTCCGGTTTCGGGTACTCGATTTTCTGCGAGTCGGCCGCCAGCTTCAGGCAGGCGTAGTCTGGCTTGGTGTCGTGCAGGGTGAACGGCAGCTTGCCGCCGAACCAGTTCTGGTCCACGTAGTTGAACGCGCCACCGAGCAACTGCCCCATCAATGCAGCCTTGAAACAATCCTCGGCTGTAGCGCCTTCAGGCAGTGCATCCATGCAGCGGTTGATATGCCGTACCGCACGTGGCCATCCTGACCACACGGGCCGAGTTGGGTCCATACGCGGCGGTGGATTGTGGTGGCTTCATCAGCGCCTTCCTGCTTGCAGCCCAGGCCCACGGTGTGGCCACCGCGCCACAAGCGGCATTGGCACGGCATGCCCGGTTCATTCGTGACTACTTTGGGACAGCCGAGGATTGTCCCATGGTCTGCGGCATCTCTTTCGGCTACGCCGATAGCGAGCACCCCGTGAACAGCTTCCGCACCAGCCGCGCTGCACTGAGCGAAGTGCTGCGGATCGTCTGAGTGGTAACGGGCGGGCATGATCGTTAACTGGCCAGTGGAATGAAAACCTGATCCGGCGCTTCACTCGCCAGCTGAATGCCCAGTTGGGCAAGCTCCAAATGCAGTGCCTCGCCATGGGCGCGCACATCCCACTGGGTGTCTGGCGCCTGCGAGCTGCTCTGGTGGGCTATCGCTAGGCGCAGCTGTTCGTTGGTTGGAAAGAACACCGTGAATCCATTGCCTTTCCAGGCCGTGGTGGTGAAACCAAGGTGGCGGCAGATATTGACCTTGGCCAGCGCATCTTCGCGGTCGGCCTGCCGCGAGGCGTCGATCAACTGAAGCAAGGCGGGTGGTGGCAGCCCATCCGAAGCGATCAAGGGCTCCCCATCCATCTGTGACCATGCCGTTGTCGGGCACTCCTTGGTTGCCGGGTTCAGTACGATGAACGGATTGACCTCCATCGGATAGATTCGGCATACCAGTGGTCGCTCGGTGTAGATCCCGCATCGGGTATCGGCGAGTTGGTTGGGGCAGCCCTGCAGATTGGCCGCCGCGAACACCGCAATGACCTGAATGTCCGCCGAACCGGAGCGCGCCGCCGCTGAGCGAGCGTGGTTATGCCGGTATTCTGGAGATTGCTCGTTGGCACCCAGGGTGGAAAATGCCTCCAGGAGCACGACCACATCATCGCCACGGGCCAGCCAGGCTTCGGTTTCCGCGAGGGTCAGGGGTACGAAGCGTCCCTTGCAGCAAGCGCCGCAGCCGGCAATGCAGTCGAAATGTACAGGGGAGTTCATGGCGCGTTTTCCGAGGCAGTTGGACAACTGCATGCTACGAAGCCGGCCATGGCTTTCCTTGCCCGATTCCACGAGCTTCTTGCACAAATGAAACGAGTGCGATAGTGGGCAGCAGGATCAGGCATGCAGCTCGTTGAATTGGGCAAACCCGTTTGAGTGACCGTTTTTATACTGTCTGCTCAACCACTGCGCCCGCACGAGGTCTGCAACTTGAAACGCCCTTCACTGATGCGCACACCGATTCTCGAATACGGCGACTCTCCCCAATCTCGCGAGGGGCGCTTTCACAATCTGTCACCGCGCCCTGCAGACATGCCTGAACCCGACGCCAGGACGATCTGGAACGCGCTGTTCAACAAGCCAACGTTCACGGTGCCGCGTGCGCCGGTGCCGGTGCTGCAGTTGACCCGTGCACAGCTCGATGCTGCGCCGCACGCCAGCTTGTTCCGCCTGGGGCATTCCACGGTCCTGTTCAAGCTGGGCGAGGGCTGGTGGCTGACGGACCCGGTGTTTTCCAAACGTGCCTCGCCATTCACGTTTGCGGGCCCGAAGCGGTTCCATGCACCTCCTTTGTCCCTGGATGAGCTGCCACCGATTCGAGGCGTTATCCTTTCCCACGACCACTACGATCACCTGGACCGGGCGACGATCAAGGCACTGGCGCCCAAGGTGGAGTGCTTTCTCACGCCGCTGGGTGTTGGCGACCGGCTGCTGGCCTGGGGTGTGCCGGCAGCCAAGATTCATCAGTTCGACTGGTGGCAAGGCATCGAGGTGGGTGGCTTGCGCCTGACGGCGACACCCGCGCAGCATTTCTCCGGCAGGGGGCTGCGAGATGGCAACCGCACGCTGTGGTGCTCGTGGGTGATCCAGGCAGCGGAGTTGCAGATGTTCTTCAGTGGCGACACTGGCTATTTCGATGGCTTTGCCGAAATAGGGCGGCGTTTCGGGCCGTTCGATGTGACGCTCATGGAAACGGGCGCCTACGATGAGCACTGGCCCTATGTGCACATGCATCCTCGGCAGACCGTACAGGCCCACCTGGACCTAGATGGAGGCTGGTTGCTGCCGATCCACAACGGCACGTTCGACCTTGCACTGCATGCTTGGTACGAACCCTTTGAGCAAGTGCTGGAGTGGGCAGGGCAGCAAGGCGTTCCTGTGGCTACCCCCAGAATGGGTGAGCGGGTCGACCTGCGCTCGCCGCGTGCGGGTGAGCGCTGGTGGCGCGAAGTGGTGAATAAAGAGGAGCAGCCCAAGGCACGCGGATGCCGAATGCGCTGGGCGAACCAATACGGCTGCTGACTAGGCGAGGGCCCTGCGGGCGCGGGGAACCTGCCCCCGCAAAGCCTAGGCACGTGCTTAGGGGACCAACGGGTCGATCAGCACAGGCACCACATTATCGAAACGCTCGAGTTGCAGTATGTCGTGAGTCATCCTATCCACCACCGCATCGGGCAATGGCAGCACAGAGTAGGGGACGCACAAGCGGAACTTGTCGATGAAGTCTTGCTCGCTGAAGGGGTTGAGTGGATGGCCCTTCAAATAGGTATAGGCATTTTCCAGCACTCTCCCGTCCCTAAGAAAAGTCGTCAAGTGGGCCCCCACTACTTGGATGCCAAGGTGCGCACCTGGCTGGATTTCCTCAAGGAGCAACTACCGTTGTTGTTTGCCGAGCACCAGCGGGTGGTGGATGATCACCGGTATTGGCGTTGAGGATAATTGCCTGAACAGGTTAGGTGCCTGACTTGATCTTGGTCCAGAGACGGGTCCGCACGCGTTCGAGCCGCAGAGGCAAGGTCTCCAAAGGGTACAAGGTATCCATGACCGCCTTGGTCGGGTACAACGTCGGATTATCACGCAATTTGGCATCGATCAGGGTATTGGAGTCTTTGCTGCCATTCGGGTAACCGACATAGTTGGAATTCCGGGCGGTGATCTGCGGCTCCAGGATATAGTTCATCAGCACGTATCCTTGTTGCGGGTGTGGCGCGTCCTTGAGCAACACCATATTGTTCATCCATATCGGTGCGCCTTCCCGCGGTATGTTTTAGGCGATCTTGATACCATTTCCTGCCCGCTCGGCCGTCTGTACTGCGCTGTACACTGAACCACTCCAACCAATCACCGCGCAGATTTCGCCGTTGGCCAGGTCGGTGGGGAACTTCGAAGAATCGAAGTAGCGAACATAGGGCCGGACTTCACGTAGTAACGCTTCGGCCTTGTCGTAATCGGCCGGGTTCTTGCTGTTGGGCGAAAGACCCAGGTAGTGCAAGGCAATGGGGATGATTTCCACTGGTGCATCGAGCATTGCCACGCCACATTGGCTGAGCTTACTGATATTTTCCTTTTTGAAGAGCAGATCCCAGGAGTCCACGGGGGCATTCACGCCCAGGGCCTTGGACACCTTGTCCACGTTGTAACCGATACCTGTGGTACCCCACATATAGGGGACGGCATAACGATTGCCAGGGTCGTTCACTTGCAGCTTTTGCAGAACTTCGGGTGCCAGGTGTGACCAGTTGGGTAATTGCGAGCGGTCCAGCGGTTGTAGCACACCTGCCTTGACGAAGTTTGGCAGGAGGTCGTCCGGCACCATGACCACGTCATAGCCGCTACGCCCGGCCATCAGCTTGCTTTCCATCACCTCTGCGTTGTCGAAGACATCTTGAACCAGGCGGGTACCGGTGGTTGTTTCGAGTTCATTGGCCGTTTCAGGCGCAAGGAAATCCGACCAGTTGTACAAGTGCACGGTGGCAGGCTCTGCCCAGGCGACAAGAGCCTGGATACTCAGTAATGAGACTGTGCCAAATTTGATGAGGCGTGAAAGTAGCATAAGGGGCTCCAGGCTGATCATTGCGTCTGGTGGCACAGGGCCGATTCGAGAAGCCCCATTGGTGCGTACTGACACCAGAACATTATGTTTTTATTGCACAACGCGCAGTCAGTATGCGTTTTGCCTGGCAATTTCCTATCCCATCGAAGGGGTAACCCTGGGGGTAGTTACGAATGAAAGACTCGCGTTTCCAGTGCCGTTCACCCGAGGTGAAAGGAGGGCAGCCAGGCGCCCCTGGCTGCGACGCCGATCAGATATCCGTCGCGCAGCAACTGGCGACTGGCACCCGCAGGCAGTCGCCCAGATCGTCATGAAGTAGTAACTGAAGTAACTCGCTGATCAGCGTGGTGGTTGGCCAGCTATTACGCGGATGTGGGTGTGCTCTAACGGGTACTTCAAGACTCAACCTCCACCAGTCCCGGTGTTGGTTTGCAAAAACCCGCTGTCAGCCATGTGAGGTACAACCCACCGCACACCAACCAGGCCACCCCGGCCAATATCACCATTGTGCTCAACAGTGACAGCAGATAGAGGTTAACCCCAATAGCCAGCACCGGAAGCACCACAAACCCTACACTGCTCAGTCGCTGCCTGTGCCGTTCACGCAGGTAATAGGTGATCACACAGGTATTCACCGCTGCGAACGCGAGAAAAGCACCGAAATTAATCAATGATGCGCCTGAACTCACATCCGCGCAGATTCCTATCAGCCCTAGCCCGGCGATCAACAGCAGGTTGAACACTGGTGTGCGCGCCTTGCCTTGCAGTCGAGCGAAGTAGCGTGCAGGTAGCACACCTTCGCGCCCCATGAAATACAGCAACCGGCTGGCGCTGACTTGCACCGCCAGGCAGGAGGCGAACCCGCCGACAATGCCGCCGAGGTTGATGAAGTCAGCGAAAAATTGGCCTCCGACCTCAAGCGACAGTGCATAAGTCGCTGTCTCAGGGTCGGCGAACTGTCCGCCGGGGTGGCTCAGTTGCATCAGGTAAGCCACCGCCGTGAACAACAGCCCGCCCAGACAGATCACTAACAGCACCGCCCGGGGAATATCGCGCTTGGGCTGCTCTGCCTCCTCGGCCAAGGTGGTCACGGCGTCGAAGCCGAGAAATGAATAAGCCGCGATCGCAGCAGCGGCGGTGAGGCCGGTCAGTGTGCTGTGATCGTTCCAGGCAGCGTCGGTGAAGCCGATTTGAGGCTGGCCGGCTACATAGCGCAGGCAGTAACCGATAAACAGCAGTACCAAGGCCACGCTAAGGGATGTCAGCAGCTTGTTCAGGCGGTCGGTCAAGGCCATGCCGCTGACGGTCACTGCCGTGGTCAGGCCAATGTTGATCAGCAGCCAAGCCCAGGTGGGGATCTGTGGAAACTGCGCATTCAGGAACACTGACTGTAACAGCCACGCGACCATGGGCATGAACAGATAAGCCAGCAACACTGCCCAGCCAACCACGAAGCCGCAGCCTGGGCCGAGCAAGCGTTTTGCATAGTAGTAAGCTGAACCGGACACTGGGAACAGGCGTGACAGCTTGGCGTAACTTAGGGCCGACAGCAGCATGGCTCCGGTGGCCAGCAAGAAGGCGCTCGGGGCGATACCGCCACTACGGTCGGAGATGACGCCGAAGATGACCATGGCCAGGCTTGGGCACATGTAGGCCAGGCCAAAGGCCGTCAGGGATGTCAGAGAAAGTTTAGTGGGCGTAGCATCAGGCATGGGCGACCTCTTGCTGCGCACTGGTTATGCCACGGGCCGGGCTTTGAACGAAATGAGCCATGCTTCATCCTCTCTTGTGTTTTTTCTGGGAGGCTGAATTGGAACTCCAAGGCCAGGAGCCGGGGAGTGGTGGGGGCAGGTGAGCGCTTGTGAGCTACTGCCGGCCTAGTATGCGGGGACCGGCAAGTATTTCTATAACGACGAATGATTAACCCGGGGTAATGGCCCCCGGTGACTAGGGCGCAGGTTTCAGGTTGGCCAAGTCATCGCCGGCGAGGAACAACAGCGAGAACAGCTCGCTTTGGGAGTTCACATTCAGCTTGCGATAGACGTTGCGCCGATGGACCTTCACCGTCTCGGCGGACAACTTGAGCTTGTTCGCCGTCTCCTTGTTGGAGTGCCCCGAAAGAATCAGCCTTACCACATCCAGCTCCCGGGCCGTGAGGGCCGACTCTAGCTTGCGGCACGCATCGTCCTGCCTTTGGGCGAGGCGAGGCCCGGGCTTTGCCAGTGTACGTTCGGGCAACTGCTCGAAGTGCAGGCGCTGGCGAAGCAGGCCGATAACCCAGGGGCGCACCAACTCCAGTTGAGCGATGGCCTGGGTGTCGAAGCGTGAGCGCCCACCCAGTGACAGGCACAGCGTACGTCCATCGCCGATTGCCAGGTTGAACTGGACTTCGTCGGCGACCACGTTGTGAGTGAAGTACAAGCGGTAATAGTCGGTCTGCTGAAACTGCTCCGGCGCAACGTCGGCGAGGCACACGAGGCCAGTCAATGCTTGCTCACGGCTGTTGATATAGAAAGGGTCAAGCAGGTACAGGCGATTGGCGTATTCACTCACCAGTGGGTCGATACCCTCATGCTTGTACGGGCTTTGAGCAAAGATCAGCGGCTTGTCGTGGCTGAATAGCAGCGCCACCCAGGTGTCCACTTCCACGAAGTCGGCGAGCACCGTGGCCAAAGTGTGCCAGAAGCTCGGCCGGTCCAGGTGTTCGACGCATTGGCCCACGCCTTGGTGCCACGAAAGATCCTGCAAGTTAAAGCTCATGCCTACCCCCGGGTTAACCCGTCGAAGTGATTGTTTTGTGGGCGATTATTTTCATACTTGCATCACCCTTCGCGAATGTCACCTAGCCCGCGGAAGGGTCGGGCGCAGCGAGATGGACTACCCATGAAGATCGAAGTGGTACAGACGACAACCCGCGACGGCGACACCGCTCACAATCTCAAAGGCATTCTCAAGGCCATGGCCCGGTGTGAGTCGGACACCGATATTCTGATGTTTCCCGAATCGCATCTGACCGGATTCCTTACCGCAGATGATGTGGATTCGCTGTCCGAAACCATTGACGGCGATGCGGTGCAGGCCGTAGTCGTTGAGGCACGCCAGCGCAATTTAGCGGTAGTGTTGGGCCTGTATGAGAATGCCAATGGCACCTTCTACAACACGACTCTTTTCATTGCCCCTGAAGGCATCTTGCTTACCTACCGTAAGACTCACCTGTGGGTGCCGGAACACGGCATCGTGGTACCGGGCGACCGCTTTGCCACCGTTGAATGGCGCGGTGTGCGTCTGGGACTGTTGATCTGTTATGACAGCGAGTTCCCCGAAACCGCGCGCGCATTGAAGGCCCTCGGGGCACAGGTGATGTTGATCACCGATGGCCTGGCCGAGCCTGAGGATCATGTGCATCGGGTGTCGGTAATGGCCCGGGCGATGGAGAACCAGGTGTTCGCAGTGGCCGCCAACCGAGTCGGTGATGGGCCGGATGACAGTGTGTTCGTGGGGGGTAGTCTGGCGGTAGATCCGTATGGCCGAACGCTGTTCGAGGCTGGTCGCGGCGAGTCACGGCACAGCGTGACCTTGGACTTGTCATTGATCGACAAGGCACGGGCGTTTCATGACTATGGCGTCAATCAGCGCATGGTTATGTTGGGGGAGCAGATCGAGCATGCCAATGGCGTACGTGAGTTGATCATTGGCAATACAGTCAATCGGTAGCCTTGATCGGGATGGCTATCAAGAAGGGGACCATCAAATTCACATCTGTGGAGAGGGGCTGGCATCAGGACATCAGTTGTCGGTCAGCTACTTTCCGAATCAATCCTAAGCAGCACCGCCGAGCTGGCCTAGTGCACGCGGATGCAGTTGCCTTAAATGAGAAAATGTATTCGTATTTGCGAGGGAGAAGATGGCGCCTAGGTTAACTGTCGAAACCTTTGAGCGGCGGACAACGACTGAGGCATGGAGCGCTGGCAGCTGGCTGGGCAAGGTAGAGCGCCTCGGCGCTCCTAAGCCTCTGCACCTCGGGCACGATATTTGAACCTTGTATCGCAACATCCGGCCCGCAGCTTTTCCATCAATTGAGCTATCTACTCGGCTACTCGCCGGCAGCCCCGCCCTGCATCGTCAAACCAGCCCACAAGCGCGCATAGGTTGTCGGTGCGGCGAAGCATGAACCTCCACCCGCGGGAGCGGCTTACCCTCCGAGACAAGCGCCAGTACCCCCGGGCGGTCTTACCCATGGCGACGGTCAATGCCGCTTCCGGGAGGACATTGCAGCCTGTTCTGGTCCAGATGGAAAATACATTCATTGGCGTACGCATCGACATTGTATGGCTGACTCATCAGGACAGCTCATTTCGGTATGCCAGCGCGACGCCTTATCATTGACATCCTCGCCCTCTAGACTAAGCGTCTTCTGACGGGCTCACTCGCGAGCCGGCCACGTCGTTACAGATGCCCCCTCAAGCGTTCGTTCAGACCTGCCCCGTCTCGTCTACAAACACGCCCTCGCAGCTTCTTCCCACCGTTCTGCCCGGCCCTGCGCCGTCGGCAAGAAGACTTCGACGCGGATCCCCGGTGTCTGTTCATGGATCACGGCCAATGCAATGGGGCCGATATGCAAAGCGGACACTTCCAGTGTGTAGCCGGTAGGCGTCTTGGTTTTCGAAAGCGAGGTGGCCGGCGCTTGCCACTTGGGCTCCAGGCACTGCACGTACGCCTGCGCGGTCTTTTCACTTTCGCCAGTGAAACCTGTGGAGTGGGACTCCAAAAATCCCCTTGAGCAACCTGACAGTGCCAGGGCTGCGAGGAGGGCTGCGAGTGTTTTCATGGTGTGCGTCCTGTCGGGAAAAGATTACATGTTGGGATAGTTGGGGCCGCCGGTGCCTTCTGGGGCGACCCAGGTGATGTTCTGGGCGGGGTCCTTGATATCGCAGGTCTTGCAGTGCAGGCAGTTCTGCGCATTGATCTGCAGGCGCTTGTCGCCACCTTCGGCCGCGACTATTTCATAGACGCCCGCAGGGCAATAGCGTTGGGCAGGCTCATCGAAAAGGGGCAGGTTGTTGCTGATAGGAAGGTTCGGGTCGGCAAGCCTGAGGTGAACCGGCTGGTCTTCCTCGTGGTTGGTGCTGGAAAGAAACACCGAGGAGAGTTTGTCGAAACTCAGCTTGCCATCCGGTTTTGGATACTCGATCAGTGGTGCCTCGCTGGCCGGCTTGAGGCAGCTGTGGTCAGGGCGGGTGTCGCGAAGGGTGAACGGGAGTTTGCCGCCGAACAGATTCTGGTCGATGAAATTGAAAGCGCCGCCTGCGATCGCCCCAAACTTGTGAAGGGCGGCGCCGAAGTTACGACTGCGCAGTAATTCGTCATGCAGCCAACTGGCCTTGAACCCTTCGACATACTCGAATAGTTCGTCTCCGCTACGTCCTGCCTGTAGTGCTTGCACGACGGCCTCTGCCGCAAGCATGCCCGACTTCATCGCGGTATGGCTGCCCTTGATCTTGGCGAAGTTCAAGGTACCCAAGTCACAGCCGATCAGCGCGCCGCCGGGGAACACCATCTTGGGCAATGCGTTCAGACCGCCCTTGCAGATTGCCCGGGCGCCATAGCTGACCCGCTTGCCGCCCTCCAGGTATTGGCTGATCACCGGGTGGTGCTTGTAGCGCTGGAACTCGTCAAACGGTGACAGGTGCGGGTTGCTGTAGGACAGATCGACGATCAGTCCGACCACCACCTGGTTGTTTTCCAGGTGGTAGAGGAACGAGCCGCCGGGGTTCTCGTCATTCAGCGGCCAGCCTGCGGTGTGCACCACCAGGCCAGGCTCGTGTCGCGCCGGGTCGATGTCCCAGATTTCCTTGATGCCAAGGCCGTAGTGTTGCGCATCGGCCTCACTGTCGAGGTCGAAGCGCTTGATCAGTTGCTTGCCGATATGCCCGCGGCAACCCTCCGCGAACAGCGTGTATTTGCCGCGCAGTTCCATGCCAGGTGTGTAATAGCCTGCCTTGGGTTGGCCTTCACGGTCCACGCCCAGATCGCCTGTGACGATGCCGCAAACCCGGCCATCTTCATCGAGCAGCGCTTCTTGAGCGGAGAACCCAGGGTAGATTTCCACACCCAAGGCTTCAGCCTGTTGTGCCAGCCAGCGGCACAGGTTTCCCAGCGAAATGATGAAGTTGCCTTCGTTGTGCATGGTACGAGGAACGAAGAAACCAGGGACTTTGCTGGCCCGTTCCGCGTCCCGAAGAAAGTAGATATCGTCGCGTTTCACCGGTGTGATTAAGGGTGCGCCGAGTGCTTGCCAATCCGGGAAAAGCTCGTTCAATGCACGGGGCTCGAAGATGGCACCGGAAAGGATATGGGCGCCGACTTCCGAGCCTTTCTCGACCACGCAGACACTGATCTGCTGGCCCGTTTCCAACGCCTTCTGCTTCAGTCGGCAAGCCGCGGCCAGGCCCGATGGGCCGGCTCCGACGATGACGACATCGAACTCCATTGATTCCCGTTCCACTGCTCGACCTCTCTGTAGCGATGTAGCGATTCGATATCCACCCAGGCATGCCCAGGCACGGCTTATTGAGTTGAATGATTCGGCAGGCAATCCGGGAATTCAATTTATGAAACGCCAAGTGGCACTTCCGATTCGTTGAACAGAATCAATGCCGATGCCAGGTCAACAGCGGGCTATGCGTGGCCCTGACGATCGATGAATTGCAATGCGGTTTCACCGAGGAGGCACTTTCGAATTCGTAAATTGAATTGGAAGTTCGCTTGCTGAAACATCCCCTCAAGTCATGAACAGCGACAAGAACAAGGGGATGGCACCATGCCCATCGAGATTGAAAAGCTGCTTGATTATCCGATCCCTGTGGTCCGCCAAACCCTGACCCGACAACAGACGGCGTTCTATGCACTGTCTGTCGGGATGGGTTGCGACCCGTTGGACGAGCGGCAGTTGGGCTATGTCGACTTCCGTCGCGACCTGCACGCCATGCCTTCGATGGCACTGGTACTCGGGCACCCTGGCTTCTGGCTGGGCGACCCGCGCTCGGGGGTGGACCCCAAGTGTGTGGTGCATGGCGAGCAGGAAATTACCCTGCATGCCCCGCTTCCTGTGGAAGGGGAAGTGATCGGCGCGACCAGGATCCTTGGCGTGGCTGATAAGGGGGCGGGACAGGGAGCCTTGCTCTACACGCAAAAAGAAGTGCGTAACGCGCAGAGTGGGCAGTTGCTGGCGAGCACGTTGAGCACGACCTTTCTGCGTGGTGGCGGAGGCTTTGGTGGTGACAGCACGCCACTGCGTGGCAGCCACCAGGTGCCGGACACCGAGCCCGACTTCTGCGTGGACCTGCCCACCCGCCCGGAGCAGGCCCTTTACTACCGAATCAATGGTGACGACAACCCGTTGCACGCAGACCCGGCCGTGGCCCGTGCGGCGGGCTTCAGCCGGCCGATCCTACACGGTCTGTGCACCTTTGGCGTGGTCTGCCACGCCCTACTCAAGACCCTTGGCGACTATGACGCCGGCGCCCTGCGCAGCATGGCGCTGCGTTTTTCCGCACCGGTGCTGCCGGGGGAAACCATTCGCAGCGAGATCTGGCGCGACGGCTCCTTCCGTGCGCGTGTCCTGGAACGTGACGCCCTGGTGGTGAGCAACGGCCTGGCGACATTTGACCCGACCTCCACCCAGAACTGAATTCATTACCAGGCTATCAGGAGACCGAGATGCATTCGTCTGAAGAACGTTTGGAAAACATCCGCATGATCCGCGACAGCGCAGTGGCGTTCGCCCCGGCCAGTGAGCTGGCTCGGGTGCGCGGCCTGCGCTACCAGGTGCCGGGGTTCGACGGTGCGGTATGGCGCGAGATGGCCGATAACGGCTGGCTGGGCCTGTCGTTACCCGAGGCCCAGGGCGGTATTGGCCTGGGCATGGCCGAGTACTGCGCCTTGCTGGAAGTGTTCGGCGCCGCCTTGCTGCCCGAGCCCTTCGTGCCGGCGGTGCTGGCGGCGCGCCTGCTCGATGGCGAGCAACGGGCTGCGCAGCTGAGCGGCGAGCGCCTGCTGCTGCCGGCCTTGCAAGAGCAGGTCGACAACCTGGAGGCCACCGAAGGCGGCACCCGCCTGCACAACGGCAAGGTCCGGGGGCGCAAGCTGTGCATTCCCATGGCCGCTGGTGCCGACGGCTTCCTGGTCAGCACCCCCGATGGCCTGGCCCTGGTGGACGCCAAGGCGCCCGGTGTGGAGCTGGAGATCATCACCACCCAGGACGGCGGCCATTTCGGCCACCTGCACCTGAACAACGCCCCCGCTGAAACCCTGCCCCTGCAGGCCCAGGCCTTGTCCGACGCCCTCGACGAAGCCGCCCTGGGCACTGCCGCCTACTTGCTGGGCGCTGCCGAACAGGCGTTCACTCTGACCTTGGACTACCTGCGCACCCGCAAGCAGTTCGGCCAGACCATCGGCAACTTCCAGGCCCTGCAGCACCGCGCCGTGGACCTCAAGCTGCAACTGGCTTTGTGGCGCGCCAGCCTGGAAGCGGCGGCAGCGACGTGCGATGCCGGCGCGCCCGCCACCCAACGTCGTGCGGCCGTTTCCCGAGCCAAGGCCCGTGCCGCCGACGCCGCCTTGCTGGTCACCCGCCAGGCGGTGCAGCTGCATGGCGCCATTGGTTACACCGACGAGTGCGACGTCGGCCTGTACCTGCGCAAGGCCATGACCCTGGCCAACCTGTATGGCTCATCCGACCAGCACCGTCGCCGTTACGACGCCTGCATGCCACGCCTGGCCAGCGCTTGAGGACACGACCATGAATGAACAACCACAACTGCCCGATTTCAACGCCCTGAGCGACGACGCATTTCGTCAGACGGTCCGCGAGTTCTTGCACGAGCATTTCCCGGAAGAACTGCGCGACCTGCCCAAGCGCCTGCACTGGGAGGAGGTCAAGGACTGGTACATGACCCTTTCCGCGCACGGTTGGCTGTGCCCGGGCTGGCCGCGTGATTTTGGCGGCATGGGCCTGTCTGCCGCCAAGCAACTGATCTACACCGAGGAGTTCGAGAACCACGGCGTGGCCCGTACCCCGGACCACGGCATCATGCTGCTCGGCCCGCTGCTGATCCGCTACGGCTCGCCCGAACAGCAGCAGTATTTCCTGCCGCGCATCCTCAGCGGCGAGCACATCTGGTGCCAGGGCTACAGCGAGCCGAACGCCGGCTCCGACCTGGCCAGCCTGCGCACCGAGGCAGTCCTGGACGGTGACGAGTGGGTGATCAACGGCCAGAAGATCTGGACCACGCTCGCCACCGACGCCGACTGGATCTTCATGTTGGTACGCACCGACAAAGCGGCCAAGAAACAAGAAGGCATCAGTTTCGTGCTGGTGCCGATGGACAGCCCCGGTGTGACCGTACGGCCCATTCTCAACCTCGACCTGCACGACGAGTTGTGCGAGGTGTTCTTCGACGACGTGCGCGTGCCCAAGGCCAACCTGGTCGGCGAAATGAACGCCGGCTGGACCATGGCCAAGGCGCTGCTGGGCTTCGAGCGGATCTTCCTCGGCTCGCCCAAGCAATCGGCCAATGCCTTGACCCGCCTGGAAGTCCTTGGTGAGCACCTGGGCCTTCACGACGAGCCGGGTTTCCGCGACCGCCTGACTCGGCTACGCCTGGACCTGGACGACCACAAGCTGCTGTTCGAGACCTTCGCCGAGCGCCTGCGCCGTGGCGAGAACCTCGGTGCTGACGTGTCGTTGCTCAAGGTGCACCAGACCGAGCTGTTCCAGCGCATCACCGACTACATGCTGGAGATTGCCGGGGAATACGCGGCGTACCTTGAGCCGATCGAAGGCAACGGCAACCTCAATCCTACCGGCCTGTTCCTTCAGGCGCGTCCCGCGACCATCTACGGCGGCAGCTCGGAGATCCAGCGCAACATCCTGGCCAAGGCGATGCTCGGCCTGTAACCGAACGACGGAGAGAACGACATGCTCGACAACAAAGTAGTGGTAGTCACTGGTGCCGGTGGCGGCATCGGCCGCGCCATCGCCGTGGAAATGGCACGTGCCGGCGCCTCGGTGGTGATCAATGACGTGGGCGTGTCGCTGGGCGGTGAGGGCGGCTCATCCACCCCGGCCCAAGAGACGCTGAAACTGATCGAAGGCTTCGGTGGCCGCGCAGTGATCAACACCGACAGCGTCGCCGACTGGAGCGGCGCGCAGAACATCATCACCTGCGCCATGGACAGCTTCGGCCGCATCGATGGCGTGGTGAACAACGCCGGGATCATTCGTGACGTGATCTTCCACAAGATGAGCGTGGAGGACTGGCAGTCGGTGATCAACGTGCACCTGAACGGCAGCTTCTACGTCAGCCGTGCTGCCGCCGAACGCTTCCGTGCACAGAACAGCGGCGCCTTCGTGCACATGGTCAGCACCTCGGCGCTGATCGGCAACGTCGGCCAGGCCAACTACTCGGCGGCCAAGCTGGGGATGGTGGCGCTGAGCAAGTCCATCGCCCTGGACATGCAGCGTTTCAACGTGCGCTCCAATTGCCTGGCGCCATTCGCCTGGAGCCGGATGACCAGCGCGATCCCCGACAGCACCCCGGAAGAAAAGGCCCGGGTCGAGCGCCTGAAGCAGATGACCCCGGAAAAGAACGCCCCGCTGGCGGTGTACCTGCTGTCGGACCAGGCCAAGGACGTGAACGGCCAGGTGTTCACCGTACGTCGCAACGAAATCTTCCTGATGAGCCAGAACCGCCCGGTGCGCTCGGTGCAGCAGGGGGAAGGCTGGACCGCCCAGGCCATCGCCGAGCACGGTATGCCGGCATTGTCAGGCTCTTTCACTCCGCTGCAGGTCAGCGCTGACGTGTTCTGCTGGGATCCGGTTTAACGAATTTCATGAGGTCGAGTTTTATGAATGCCACACACGCCCAAGAGCGCTACCAGGACATTCGAGAGGGTGTTCGTGCCCTGTGCGCGGAATACCCAACTGAATACTGGCGCAAGATCGACGAGGAAAAAGGCTTCCCGGAGGCGTTCGTCAAGGCCATGACCGAGGCGGGCTGGTTGTCCGCGATGATCCCGGAGGAATACGGCGGCTCGGGCCTTGGCCTGGCCGAAGCCTCGGTGATTCTGGAGGAGGTCAACCACTGCGGTGGCAACTCCGGCACCATCCATGGACAGATGTACAACATGTTCACCCTGCTGCGTAACGGCAGCGAGGAGCAGAAGCGCTATTACCTGCCCAAGCTGGCCAGCGGCGAACTGCGTTTGCAATCGATGGGCGTGACCGAGCCAACCACCGGTACCGACACCACCAAGATCAAGACCACCGCTGTGCGGCAGGGCGACAAGTACGTCATCAATGGGCAGAAGGTGTGGATCTCCCGGGTGCAGCATTCGGACCTGATGATCTTGCTGGCCCGTACCACGCCGTTGGCGGAGGTCAAGAAGAAGGTCGATGGCATGTCGATCTTCTTGGTCGACCTGCGTGAGGCCATTGGCAATGGCTTGACCGTGCAGCCCATCGCCAACCTGGTCAATCATGAAACCAACGAGCTGTTCTTCGACAATCTGGAGATACCTGCCAGCAGCCTGATCGGCGAAGAGGACAAGGGCTTCCGCTACATCCTCGACGGCTTGAATGCCGAGCGCACGCTGATCGCCGCCGAATGCATCGGTGACGGTCGCTGGTTCGTCGAGAAGGCCAGCCAGTATGCTCGCGACCGTGTGGTGTTCGGTCGTCCCATCGGCCAGAACCAGGGCGTGCAGTTCCCGATTGCCGAGGCCCATATCGAAATCGAGGCGGCCGACCTGATGCGTTGGCGTGCCTGCGAAGAGTATGACAGCGGCCGCAATGCCGGCGCCGCCGCCAACATGGCCAAGTACCTGGCGGCCAAGGCCAGCTGGGAAGCCGCCAACGCCTGCCTGCAAACCCATGGTGGTTTTGGTTTCGCCAACGAATACGACGTGGAGCGCAAGTTCCGCGAAACCCGCCTCTATCAGGTGGCGCCGATCTCTACCAACCTGATTCTCAGCTACGTCGCCGAGCACTTGCTGGGCATGCCGCGTTCCTATTGAGGCCATGATCATGAGCGATAACGATCTGGGCCAACTCCAGGACTGGCTGGGGCGTCAGGAGCGCTGCGAGGCGATCATCACGCCGCAGATGCTCGACGCCTATCGGGCTACGTTGGCACCGCACTTGTGGGAGTCCGAGGGTGCTGCACCGCCAGGCTTGCACTGGTGCCTGGCGCCGAGCCCGGCAACAGCGAGCATGGCGGAGCTGGGTGAAGATGGTCATCCACGCCGTGGTGGCTTCCTGCCCCCTATATTGCTGCCACGGCGTATGTGGGCCGGTGGTGAGGTGGAAACCTTGGCGCCATTGCCCATCGGCAAGCCGATCCAGCGGCTGTCGACCATTCGCGACATCCGTTTCAAGGAGGGCCGCAGCGGCAAACTGTGCTTCGTCACCGTCGAGCATGAATTGTCCTGCGAAGGCGTGCTGGCCATCCGCGAGCGGCAGGACATCGTCTACCGTGCGCCGGCCGAGCCGGGCGCCGCGCCTGCGGGCGGACCAGAGCGCGTGGGCGAACTGGAGCACTGGGTCGAGACCCCGCCGACTTTGCTGATGCGCTACTCGGCACTGACTTTCAATGCCCACCGCATCCATTACGACTTGCCCTACGCCACCGAAGTGGAGGGCTATCAGGGCTTGGTGGTGCACGGGCCATTGCAGGCCAGCCTGTTGTTCAACCTGGCAGCCCGGCACGCAGGCCGAGTGCCTGCCCGCTTTGCCTATCGCGGGCAGGTACCGCTGATCGCCGGGAAGGTATTCCGCGCGGCGGTGTCCTGGAAAGAGCAGGGCGATAGCCTGCAGGCCTGGACCCAAGATGCTGATGGCAACCTGAATATGGAGGCAAGCGCATCATGTTGAGTGAATACAGAGCCCCGATAGCCCCATTGTTCGTCCCGGGCGACCGTCCTGAACGTTTTGCAAAGGCGGCTAACAGCGGCGCTGATGCAGTGATCCTGGACCTGGAAGATGCCGTCGCGCCACAGTCCCGAGAACTGGCTCGAGAGGCTGTAGCCAACCATGGCATTGACAATGTACCGGTCATCATCCGGATCAACGCAACAGCCAGCGCACATTTCAAGGCCGACGTGGCCGCGCTTCGCGACACACATTTCGATGCACTGATGTTGGCCAAGGCTGAAACCCCAGCAGATGTCCGTCTGGTGCATGCGTTGTTTGGTCGTCAGGTGCCGGTAATTGCGCTTGTAGAAACTGCCGCAGCCTATGAACACCTGACTTGGCTGATGCTTGAGCCTGGCGTTGTGCAAGCGGCCTTCGGTTCACTAGACCTGGCCCTCGATCTGGGTTGCCAGCCAAGCCGTGAAGCATTGGCGTATTTCCGTGGTGCATTGCTGCTGAAATCTTGCCTTGCTGGTTTGCCTTCGCCGATTGATGGAGTCACTACTGGTTTTGACGATCCAGCGTTGGTTCACCAAGAAGCTCAGATCGCTGCCGACTTGGGTTTTGGCGGCAAGTTGGCAATCCACCCCCGGCAAGTAGCACCGATTCTGGAAGCCTTTCAACCGAATGCCCAGGCAATCAACTGGGCATGTCGAGTGCTTGAGGCCGCCGAAAATGGCGGCGCCGTTCAAGTCGACGGTGCGATGGTTGATCGCCCTCTGCTCGAACGCGCCCGTCGAATCCTTTCCCGTTCCAGCCCTGTTGGAGAATCCCAAGCATGAAAGTCCTCGTTGCAGTCAAGCGCGTGGTCGATTTCAACGTCAAGGTCCGCGTCAAGGCAGACCAGTCCGGCGTTGAACTGGCCAGCGTGAAAATGGCCCTGAACCCCTTCTGCGAAATTGCTGTGGAAGAGGCGGTAAGGCTGAAGGAACAGGGCATCGCAACAGAAGTGGTGGTGGTGACAGTAGGGTCGAACGCGGCGCAGGAACAACTGCGCACCGCCCTGGCTCTTGGCGCCGATCGCGCCATTCTGGTCGAGGCGACTGATGATTTGAGCTCGCTGACGATCGCCAAGGCCCTCAAGGCTGTGGTCGACAAAGAACAGCCGCGGTTGGTGATCCTTGGCAAGCAGGCCATCGATAGCGACAACAACCAGACTGGCCAGATGCTGGCCGCGCTGAGCGGTTATGCCCAAGGCACTTTCGCCTCCAAGGTCGAAGTAGTGGGTGACAAGCTGAATGTCACGCGTGAGATCGACGGCGGTTTGCAATCCCTTGAGCTCAGCCTGCCAGCGATCGTCACCACCGACCTGCGCCTTAACGAGCCGCGTTATGCATCGCTGCCGAACATCATGAAAGCCAAGAAGAAACCCTTGGAGACGCTGACTCCGGCGGCACTCGGCGTCGCTACGACGTCGACGATCAAAACGCTGAAAGTCGAGGCCCCCGCAGTGCGCAGCGCCGGTATCAAGGTGAAAACCGTGGCCGAATTGATCGAAAAACTGAAGAACGAAGCGAAGGTGATCTGATGGCCGTCCTGGTAATCGCTGAACACAGCAATGGCGTCTTGGGCGCCGCTACATTGAACACCGTGGCCGCAGCCCGGAAAATCGACGACAGCATTGCCGTTCTGGTGGCGGGTCAACACGTCGACCAGGTCGCTCAGGCGGCGGCGCGTATCGATGGGGTCGCCAAAGTGTTGGTCGCCGATGACACGGCCTATGCAAATCTGCTGGCAGAGAATGTGGCGCCGTTGGTGGCGTCGCTGGGTAAAGGCTTCAGCCATGTGCTGGCGCCGGCCACCACCAATGGCAAGAACTACCTGCCACGGGTTGCTGCCTTGCTCGATGTGGATCAGATCTCCGAGATCATCGAGGTGGTCAGTCCGGATACTTTCAAGCGGCCGATTTATGCTGGCAACGCCATCGCGACCGTGCAGTCCTCTGCTGCAGTCAAGGTGATCAGCGTACGCGCCACCGGCTTCGACCCAGTGTCGGCCGAAGGCGGCAACGCAATCATCGAAGTGATTGACGCCACATTCCAGCAAGGCCAGTCCCGATTCGTGGGGGAGCAACTGGCCAAGTCGGATCGCCCAGAGTTGACAGGCGCCAAGATCGTGGTGTCCGGTGGCCGCGGTATGCAAAGCGGCGACAACTTCAGCCTGCTGTACAACCTGGCGGACAAACTTGGGGCAGCAGTGGGCGCCTCGCGCGCCGCAGTCGATGCCGGTTATGCCCCCAACGACATGCAGGTCGGTCAGACCGGCAAGATCGTCGCTCCGCAGTTGTACATCGCGGTCGGTATCTCCGGCGCCATTCAGCACCTGGCGGGCATGAAAGACTCCAAGGTGATCGTGGCGATCAACAAGGACGAAGAAGCACCAATCTTCCAGGTGGCCGACTATGGCCTGGTGGGTGACCTGTTCGAGTTGGTCCCGCAACTGCAAGCCGCACTCTGAGGAGGATCCATCATGAGAAGAGCAGCGATTGTGGCACCCCGGCGTACGCCGGTGGGTGCCTTCGGTGGTAGCTTGCGTGGTGTACCGGTAGAGCGCCTGGGGGCTGAGGTGGTCAAGGCTATCCTGGCGCAGACGCGGTTGAACCCAGAGCGTATCGACGATGTGGTATTCGCCCAGTCCTACGCCAGCTCCGAAACGCCTTGCGTGGGCCGCTGGATCGCTTTGGAGGCGGGCTTGCCGGTGAGCGTGCCGGGCATGCAACTGGACCGCCGTTGCGGCGGCGGCCTGCAGGCTCTGGTCAGTGCGGCGATGATGGTGCAGACCGGCGCCGCTGACGTGGTACTGGCCGGTGGCGTGGAAAGCATGAGCAACATTGAGTACTACAGCACCGACATGCGCTGGGGCTCCAAGGCCGGGTCCGTGACTCTGCACGACCGCCTGGACCGGGGCCGTGAGCGCTCGCAGCCGGAGCATCGCTTCGGCCGTATCTCGGGGATGATCGAGACCGCCGAGAACCTGGCCCGCGAATACGGCATCAGCCGTGAAGCCTCTGACGCCTTCGCCGCGCGCAGCCAACAGCGCGCCGCTGCAGCCTGGGAGGCCGGGCGTTTCGATGCCGAGATCGTACCGATCAGTGTGCCGCAGAAGCGTGGCGAGCCGCTGTTGGTGACCCGCGATGAGGGCGTACGTGGCGACACCACGCTGGAAAAACTGGCCAGCCTGCGCACCCTGAGCAAGGGCGGCACGGTCACCGCGGGCAACGCCTCACAGCAGAATGATGCCGCGGCAGCCTGCCTGGTGGTGGCCGAGGATAAGCTGGACGAGCTGGGCCTGGAGCCGATCGGCTACCTGCACAGCTGGGCGGCGGCCGGCTGCGAGCCGGCGACCATGGGCATCGGCCCGGTGCCTGCGGTAAACAAGTTGTTCGCCCGCACCGGCCTTGGCTTCGAGCAGATGGACCTGGTGGAGGTCAACGAGGCCTTTGCCTGCCAGGTACTGGCGGTGCTCAAGGGCTGGGGCTGGAACGACCCAGACCGACTTAACGTAAACGGTTCGGGCATCTCCCTGGGCCATCCAGTGGGTGCCACGGGCATGCGCATCATGACCTCGGTGCTGCATGAGTTGCAGCGTCGCCAGGGGCGTTATGCCCTGGAGACCATGTGTATCGGCGGTGGCCAGGGCTTGGCCGCTATCTTCGAGCGCGTGGAGCGATAGGCAGAGCACCTGTCGCGATTCACGAAGAACGGTTTGCCACGTGGATGGGCCGATCCTCTGGTCGATACCCATCGAACAACAAAAACAATTACCTGAAATGTCGGGCCCGGTCCTCCTTGTCCTGTGCGGTCAGGGTCGGCCGTGCCTGGCCGGAGGCAAGCGCAATGAGGCAAGAAAAGGCTTCACCCCGTAGTGGGCTGTTCGTAGTCATCTTGTGTTTTCTGACGATCGTGGCGGACGGCTACGACCTGATCATTTACGGGGCGACTGTCCCTAGCCTGATGGAAGAACCTGGCTGGAACATGACACCGGCGGTGGCAGGGATGATCGGAGGCTGGACGCTGGCCGGTCTGATGGTGGGCTTCCTCTTGACGGGGTGGCTGACCGACCGGCTCGGCCGTCGCAACCTGCTCATGATTGGTGTGCTCTGGTTCTCGGTGGGCTCGGCCTTGTGCGCCACCGCGCAGTCGCCGCAGATGCTGGGCGTCTTCCGTTTTTTGTGTGGCATTGGCCTTGGCGGTGTGGTGCCGTGCGCGGTGGCCTTGACGATCGAATACGCCCCACGGCAACGGCGCCAGTTGTACAACGGCATCATGCTGAGCGGTTACGCGGTGGGCGGCATCGTTTCGGCGCTGGCCGCACTCGCCCTGTTACCGGAGCACAGTTGGCGCACGTTGTATGCCTTGGGTGGTTTGTACATCGTGATTCTGCCGGTGATGTACTTCTTGCTGCCTGAGTCGGTGAACTTCCTGGTTGGTCGAGGTCGTCTCGATGAGGCGAAAGAGCTGGCACACCGTTACGGGATGGATTTCGACCAGGTGCTGCAGGAGCAGGCTTTCCAGCGCAAGGTACAACCCGCCTCTGAGGGAAAAATTGGCTACAGGTTGCTATTTTCCAGCGGCTTTCGTGGTGTTGCCGTGCTGTTCATCTGCGGGATGTTCTGCACCCAACTGATCATTTACGGGCTCAATACCTGGTTGCCGCACCTGATGCGTGCTGCGGGCTATGCACTTGGGTCGTCGTTGCAGTTTCTGCTGGTGCTGCAACTGGGTGCGGTCGTCGGCAACCTGGCTGGCGCCATGTTCGCCGACCGCGTCGGCTCGAAGAAAGTCGTGGTGCCGTACTACCTGATTGGCGCGCTATCGCTATTGGCGTTGAGCCAGAAGCTCGATGCGTTCTGGCTGATGTGCGCGGTGTTTGGCGCAGGCCTTGGCACCATCGGCTCGACCACCTTGCTGTATGGGTTCCTCGGGGCCTATTTCCCGACCTCATGTCGCGGTGCGGCGGTGGGGGCTGTATTGGGCATCGGGCGAGCGGGGGCGATCCTGGGACCGATGATCGGTGGCTGGATCGTGGGCGCCAACCTTGACCATCAATGGAATTTCTATGCCTTCGCGTTGCCAGCAGTGATTGCGGCGGTAGTCGTGTCCTTTATTCCTAACCCGGTTTCCAGGTTTGAAACGGCAGACGCAGCGGGCAAGGACTGCCAGGAAGCCTGACCGCTTTCTGCAACGCCCAATACGTTGTCCCGAGGATTTATAGTTCTTCGCGGAACCGGGGATGGCAATCGAGCGCCGCCCGCGCTGCGCTCGATTGCCAGTGCATTGGCCGAACCCTGCTCGTCCTGGACAAGGTTGTAGTGAGTGCACTCAGGACCCGGCTTGCGGGCCAAACCATTGCTCATCAATGGCCTGCAGCATCTGCTCGGACGTGAGTTGCTGCGTCATGCGCCCGCGCAGCACACGCTTATGCTCGAAAGACCGGGCGCCACGCTCCATCACCTTTGCCTTGAGCTTGACGATGTAGTCATCACCGATGTGGCTGTTGAAGGTGTTGAAAAGCACCACGCGTTGGCCGTCGAAGCGGTTGTGCTCGACAAACGCCCAGATCGGCGGTGCGGGGCTATAGAGCCAAACGGGCGAGCCAAGCCAGACCGTATCGAACGGTTTCAGGTCGATGGTGCGCGGGGTGATGTCCGGCAGTACCTCGGGCTTCGATCTGCGTGTGTTCGCGTCCATGACGGCATGCGCCAAGCCACCCATACCTAACCGGTAGTCGGGCGCATCCAGAGGAAACAGTGTCGCATTGAGTCGTTGGGTTACATGGCGCGCGACCAATGCAGTGTTCCCCGAGCGCGAGAAATACACCACCGCCGTTCGTGAGGTGGGCGCGATGTCCGCGGTGACCGATGCGTTGGAGTGCTTGCTTTCCAATTGCCGAGCCTGGCGGCTTTCGATCCAGGTCACAGCATAGAGGTAGGCGAACACCGACAGCAGCGCGAGCGCCAGCGCGCTAAGAATCCAGTGCAGTACAGACATGGGCTTTCTCATGCAGTGATAATTGATGAATAGATCCACCGATGGCCCGATTTGCTGGCTCGGGCTAATGCCCGAGCCGAAGCAGTCGCGTGGTCGATCGCGTCGAGAAGAACGGCTCGCTTACACGAAGGCGGGCTTGTCGCCGTCTGTGTTGGGCTTGTTCACGCCCACGTTGGCACGCACCAGTAGGCCGGGGCTCATCACCAACTTGGTCACTAGTGCGGCCACACTCTTGCGCGATACTTCGGTGCCCTTGAAGGGTTCATCGCGGCTGGTGATCTCGTAGTTCACTTCGTCCTCGTCCTGCAGCCAAGCGGCGCGCAGGATGGTGTAGTCAGTGTCCGAGGCCTCGATCAGATCCGCGGATGCACGGTACGGCGGCAGGTACTGTCCAATCTCATTGCGGTTCCATTCGCCAAACTTGCCAGGCACTTCGTCGTAGATGCCCAGCGAGTTAACGAAGATCAAACGTTTGACGCCCTTGGCCTTCATCACCGCCAGGATGTGCGCGGTCTGCTGGTCCACATCGCCCGCCAGGTTGGCATAAACCACGTCCTGCCCCTCCATGAGCTGGGGCAGCAGCTTGTTGTCCATCACATCGCCGATCGCGATCGTGGCATTTGCGGGTTCGGTACTAGTCAGCTTCTTGGGATCGCGCACGAGCAGCGTCTGCTTGACATTCTGGTGCTCGCCCAGCATCTGCACAGCATGGCGGGCAATCTGGCCGCTGGCGCCCAGGATCAATACTTTGGTCATTTCAGTCACTCCTTCATTCATGGGCGTGTCGTTCACTTGTCGATTGTCCTTGCCAGTTGATCGACATAAGCCTGCCTGCCCAGCTTCTGATATTCGGCAAAATGCCGGTTCACATCTTCACCGGCGATGTATCGGAGTTGATTTTTCCCATCCGTGGCTGCCTCATACACGACATCGGCAATCATTTCCGGAGTGGAGAAGTAACTCTGGAAATCAAAATGCGCCATTGATCGTTCAAAGGCTTGCTTGTACTCATCCGCGACAGACCAAATCGCGTTCTCTCCAAACTGCGATTGGATGATGCCGGGCGCAACGGTTTTGATCCCGATGCCAAACAGCCCAAGTTCCTGCACCATGCCTTCCGTCCAACCCTCAATGGCGAACTTTGAAGCGTTGTAGATCGTGTTGAAGGGAACCGCCATCAATCCCGCCATCGAGGTGGTGGAGATGAATAGCCCTTGCCCGCGCTGCTTGAAATGAGGGATGAATGCCTTGGTGACCCGAATCGTCCCCATCATGTTCGTATCGAACAGGCGCACGATTTGCGCGTCCGTCAGATTTTCCAGCGGACCGCCCAGGCCATAGCCGGCATTGTTGAACACGACATCTATCGGGCCGATCTCCAACGCACTGGCAACGGCTTTTTCGATCTGTGCCGGATCGGTGACATCCAGTGGCAGTACGGATACGTTGTCCAGTTTTGCCAGATCGGCGCCTTTTTCGACATCGCGCATCGTGGCGATGACACTCCAGCCTCGGCGTTGAAATAAAAGGGCGGTGGCCTTGCCCAAGCCGGTGGAGGCGCCGGTGATAAAGATGGTTTTCATCCTGCTGCTCTCGCTTAGAGGTTTTGCTGATAGAACGGGATCAGCTTGGCCAGTGCTTGGCCGACAGGGGCCGGCTGATCATACAAGTCGTAGTGCGAAGTATCCTCGACGACGACCAGTTCCTTGACCTTCGACGCAGCGCGCGCGTAAATCTCCAGCCCGTCGCGATAGGCGCCGAAACCGCCCGGCTTGTCGCCGACCACCACCATCATCGGTGTCGTCAGCAGCGTCTCGGCCAGATGGAAGGCATCCCAGCCGGCGGAGGCAGCGCGGCGCGAGAACAGCCCGCGCGTGCCGGCGTTGTCGTTGACGCAGCGGTTGCGGTAGTAGTCCGTGGCACCGAGAACATCGATGTCCGTGATACCCGCCTGGGCGACCGCATCCATGGAGGGCGGAACGAACAGGTCAACCTTGAGCGCCTCGCCCCGGGCTTCGGCGGTGCGTTGCTGGGCCACCGCTTCCATCTGGCCAATCGGGTCGAAGCCGCTGAAGCCTTCGCGGCACAGGCGGCCGTAGTTGACACCGGTGATGCTGACCAGGGCCTTGATGCGCCGCTCGATCATGGTTGCATTGATGGCATAGCCACCGCCGCCACAGATGCCCAGCACGCCAATGCGGTCGGCATCCACGTACGGCAAGGTGACCAGGTAGTCCATGACCCGGCTGAAGTCTTCCACGGCCATGGCCGGGTCTTCAGTGTAGCGGGGCTCGCCGCCGCTCTGGCCTTGCGTGCTGCGGTCGAAGGCGATGACGACAAACCCGGCTTCTGCCAGTGCCTTGCCATAAACGTTTCCAGCGGTCTGCTCCTTGCAACTGCCGATGGGGTGGGCGCTGATGATCGCTGGGTGTTTCTTCTTCTCGTCGAAGTTAGGCGGAAAATGCAGGTCTGCTGCGATGTCCCAGTAGGTGGTCTTGATCTTGACGCTTTGCATGATGGACTCCTTGTAGCCGTTGATAGGCCGTTGAGTGGAAATTGCCGGGTCGCGTTCTTCAAAATGGCGTGCGGCCAAGCAGCGGTGGAGCCACTTTAGGCTGGATGATTGATTCGTCATAGCCATCAATCTGTACTACAGTTGTATTTTCAAATTTACAATGAGTGCCGCATGGATCCGTCATTACTTCCTTCCCTGGCCTGGTTCGCGCACGTCGCCCACCACCGTAGCTTCACCAAGGCCGCGGCGGAAATGGGCGTCTCACGGGCCAATCTGTCGCAGAACGTGAAGGCGCTGGAACGGCGCCTGAACGTCAAGCTGCTGTACCGCACGACGCGGGACATGTCGCTGACCGAGGAAGGCCAACGGCTCTATGAAGTGTGGTATCCGGCGCTGATTGCGGTGGAGCGCACAGTGCGCACCATGCATGACGCACGTGATGAGCCTTCGGGCCTGGTGCGGGTGAATACCTCCCGCGTGGCGGCCAAAACCCTGCTGGAGCCGCATCTGGAGGAATTCTGCTCTCGCTACCCCAAACTCCAACTGGAGCTGGTTGCCGACGATGCGCTAGCCAACATCGTGGCCGACGGCTGCGATGCGGGCATCCGCGTGGGCGAGAGCCTGGCCGAGCACATGGTGGCCGTGCCGATCACGCCGGCGCTGGAGATGGCGGTGGTGGGCACGCCCGCCTATTTCATGCGCCATGGGCAACCGTCCACCCCCGCCGATCTGGCGCAGCACAACTGCCTGCGGTTTCGGATGCCGGGTGGTGCGATCCTGCCATGGGAGTTCACTGCGCCGGGAGAAGACGGGCATGCCTTTACAGTAGAGCCGCAGGGCAGCGTCATCACGAACGATGATGACGGCATGATCCGCGCCGCATTGCAGAACGTAGGCCTTATCCAGCACATCGACATTGCCGTGCAGCGACATTTGGAATCGGGCGCGCTGGTACGTGTACTGCAGCCCTGGTGCAAGCCCTTCGCGGGTTTCTATATCTATGCGCCGACCCGCGCGCAGATGCCCGCCAAGGTGCGTGCTTTGATTGACTTTCTGGTCGAGAAGCGCGAGGGCATGGCAGCCCTGCGACAGCCGCTTTCCAAGAAGAAACGGGTGCGCTGAGCGGCGTTCTCGCGCCACATTGTCAATCTAGACTGAATACTGTTGTGTAGATTGGCAATCTTGGCATGCGGCCGCTTTGGCCTCAAATTGGAGGTCTTGTGACTTTCTTTTGGGGCGCCTGCGTTGCGCCAAGGTTTTCAAATGACTTCTGAACACACCACCTTGTTCCAACCTTTCGTCCTCCATAGCGGCTTGACGCTGCGCAACCGTGTAGTGATGGCGCCCATGACCACTTGGTCAGCCAACCCAGATGGCACCCTCTCGGATGCGGAGGTGGACTATTACCACCGCCGCGCCCAGGGCGTGGGCATGGTCATCACGGGGTGCACGCATGTGACGGAGAACGGCATCGGTTTCACCGACGAGTTCGCCGCCTACGACGACCGCTTCATTCCCAGCTTGCAACGGCTGGCTGAGGCCGCCAAGAGTGGCGGCGCTGCGGCGGTCCTGCAAATCTTCCATGCGGGCAACAAGGCGGTGGTGGAGGCAGTACCAGGAGGTGAGCTGGTGAGTGCCAGTGCCGTCAATGCACTGGCTGGTCCCTTCAACCGGGGCGATGTGACACCCCGAGCTTTATCCCGTGACGAGATTTTTGAGATGGTGCATGCCTTCGGCGAAGCTACCCGCCGGGCCATCGAAGCCGGGTTCGATGGGATAGAGCTGCATGGTGCGCACGGTTTCTTGCTGCAGAACTTCTTCTCGCCACGCTATAACCTGCGCGATGACGAATGGGGTGGCTCACCGGAAAATCGCATGCGCTTCGCGCTGGCTGTGGTGCGAGAGGCGAAGCGGGTGATTGCCGCGTACGCCAAGGGGCCGTTTGTATTGGGCTACCGCATCTCACCCGAGGAACGCGAGGATGGTGGCTATCGAGTGCCGGACATCTGCGCGCTGGTGGATGGGCTGATTGCCGAAGGCATCGACTATTTGCATGTCTCGCTCAATGACGTTCTGGGCGCGCGCCCACTGGGCGCGGACTCCCGTCTCACCGTGGAGCAGGTCATCGCTCACGTCGACAAGCGCGTGCCGATACTTGCGGCAGGCATGCTGCGCACACCCAAGCAGGCCCAGGCCGCGCTTGATCTGGGGCTGTCGCTTGCAGGTGTAGGCAAGGGGCTGGTAATGAACGCTGACTGGGTGGGATTGGCACAGTCGGGCTGCGTTGCGCAAATTCGCCAGGAACTGGATCTGGAAAAGCGCGCGGTGTTGTCTATTCCCGCTGGCCTGTTGCGAGCTGTGGAGGCGGCGCCAGGATGGATTCCGGTGCGTAAGAAGGCTGAGACTGTTGCTTGATCGACGTTGTCGTTCGCGCCTTCGCCATGCAGATAGGCGTATGGCGTCATACCTCTGAAGCAGGAATGATGGCGTTACGTTCTCGAATCAGTTGAGTTGGCAGCCCCTCGCGGCTAAACCCGCTCCTGCAGTGGCGGCGTATGTCGTGGGTAACACCTGGCCTGCAGGAGCGGGTTTAGCCGCGAAGGGCCGCAGGGCGGCCCAGGTAGGTTTGACTAGAGCACGGCGCCTGCCGTGCGTAGGCACTGTTGCTCCTGCGGCGAGAAGCCCCAGTCGGCCAGCACTGCGTCTGCATCCTGGCCAGGGTGTGGTGGTGGGTTCTGGATAGCGCCGGGGGTACGGCTAAAGCGTGGTGCCGGTGCAGGCTGGAGCACACCATCAACTTCCACGAAGCTGCCGCGTTGCTGTACGTGGGTGTGCTGCGGGGCTTCGGCCAGTGACAGCACCGGCACGATGCAGGACTGGGTACCCGCGGCCAGCGCCGTCCATTCATCACGCGCACGGGTCTTGAATACCTCGGCGAAGCGCTGCTTCATCAGCGGCCAGCCGGCCTGGTCGTGCTGCGCTGGCAGATCCTGTTCCTTCAGGCCCAGCACGCCCAGGGCTTCGCGGTAGAAGCGCCCTTCGTTGGCGGCGATGCTGACGTGCTTGCCGTCCTGTGTTTCATAGACGTTGTACCAGGGGGCGCCGGAGTCGAGCCGGTTGGTGCCGCGCTCATCCTTCCAGTACCCCGCGGCATGGAAGCCATAGACCAGGGTCATCAACGAAGCGGCGCCATCAACCATGGCCGCATCCACCACCTGGCCCTGGCCTGAGGTCCGCGCCTCGAGCAGAGCACTGAGGATGCCCAATGCAAGGTAGAGCGAGCCACCGCCGAAGTCGCCCACCAGGTTCAGCGGAATCGCCGGCGCCTCGCCAGCGCGACCCATGGCGTGCAGGGCACCGGTCAGCGAGATGTAGTTGACGTCATGCCCCGGCGCCTGGGCCAGCGGGCCGTCCTGGCCCCAGCCGGTCATGCGGCCGTAGACCAGGCGAGGGTTGGCACTCAGGCAGACCTCGGGGCCCAGCCCCAGGCGCTCCATCACACCAGGGCGAAAGCCTTCGACCAGCACGTCGGCCTGTTCCACCATGCGCAGCACCGCGGCCACTGCCTCGGGCTGCTTGAGGTTCATCTGCACGCTGCGCCGGCTACGATTGAGTAGGTCGAAACGGGCATCGATAGGGGCGCCGCCATCATGACCCGCAGGCCGGTCGATGCGCACTACCTCCGCGCCCAGGTCGGCCAGCAGCATGCAGCAGAACGGGGCCGGGCCGATGCCACCTACTTCGACGATCTTGACACCCTTCAACGGGCCTTGAGCTTGCTTGTTCATGAATCCGTCCAATGAGGAATGAAGGTGCGCGGGTGCCCGCATTAATCAGGCACCTTGCAGCAACTGGTGTAGACGTGCGTTGTCCTGGCCGATTTCGGGGGCCGAGGCCAGGGCGGGTGGACGCTGGCGGTCGAACGAAAGGGGCATGCCCACCAACTCGATCTCGTCCTCGCTCGTTCTGCCCAGGATACCCAAGGCACGGGTTTGCTCATGGGCGTAGAGCTCTTCGGTGGTTTGCACCGAGGCACAGGGCAGGCCGAGGACATCGAAGTGTTTCTGCCAGTGATCGCGCGTGTGCTGTTTCATGCGCTCGCCGATCAGCCCGTCGATCGCCTTGCGGTTGGCGATGCGCCCGGCATTGGTGGCGAACCTGGGGTCGGTGGCCCATTCGGGATGACCCAGGGCATCGCACAGGCGGGCAAACAGCGTGTCGTTGGCCGCACTGATGATGGCATGGCCGTCTGCCGCCTCGTAGGCACGGTGCGGCACTATGAAGGCCACGCCCGAACCATGTCGGCCACCGGGGTTGCCATCGGCGGCGTAGTTGGCGATGCCAATGGACATCCAGGCGATCGCGCTTTCCAGCAGCGAACTGTTGACGGTCGCGCCGATCTGCTTGCGCTCACGACGCACAAGGGCTGCGGCGATACCGATCACGGCCCACATGCCGGTGCCGAAATCGCAGATGGAAACACCGGCGCGCACAGGAGCCTGGCCGTCCTCGCCGGTGAGCGTCATGATGCCGGAAAAAGCCTGCATCAACGGGTCGTACCCGGGCAGCTTGCTCAAGGGGCCCAGATGCCCATAGGCACCGACTTCGCACACTACCAGTTCAGGCTTGCGCTGGCGCAGGTTCTCGGGGTCTAGGTGGTACTGCTCGGCGCTGCCTGGGCGCAGGTTGTGCAGGAAGACATCGGCATGGCCCTCGATGAGGTCATGCAGCGTGGCCAGTTGCACCGGATCCTTGATGTCCAGGCAGATGGAGCGCTTGCCGCGGTTGATGGCGTGGAACGCGGCGCCGCTGCCTTTCCATTGACTAGGCCCCCAACCGCGGGAAGAGTCGCCGGCCGGGCGCTCCACCTTCCAGACCTGCGCACCCAAACCAGCGAGGATGTGGCCGGCGAATGGAGCAGAAGCGCTGTCACCCAGTTCGACCACGGTAATGCCAGCCAGGGGCAGGTCAGCTCGGGGATCATTTTGCATTGGGGGCTCCTTGCTCACGCGCTGGCGGTGTCGATGGAGGCTTGCACGGCACCACCGGACAGCACCACCTGCTGGGCCTGTTCTGTCGTCAGGCCATACTCGGTCAGCAATTGCACCGTGTGCTCGCCCAGGCGCGGAGCGGGGTAGCGCTGCTCGGGTTGGCTCTCGCTCCACTGTTGCGGGATACCCAGCATACGCAACATGCCTTCGCTCGGGTGTTGTTGCACCTGGAAGAAGTTGACGGCTTCCATGTGCGGGTCATGCAGCAGTGTTTCGGGGGTGTTCATCTCGATGACGGGAATGTCGGCTTCGGTGAGGATGCTCAGCCATTGTGCCGTCGTCTTGGTCTCGAAGGTGTCGGCCAGGAACTTGTAGAGATAGCCGATATTTTCCGTGCGGCCGAAGATCGTGCCGTAACGCGGGTCGTCGGCCATGTCGGGGCGGCCGACGGCGAGGAAGAAGCGCTGCCAGTGGCGGTCGGTGTAGATATTCACGCCCAGGTAACCATCCTGCGTCTGATACGGGCGGCGTTCGGCGCTCATCATGCGGGCGTAACCCCAGTCGCCGATGGGTGGTTCGAAGGTATGGCCGTAGAGGTGATCGCCCAGCACGAAATGGGCGAAGGTTTCGAACATGGGCACTTCCACCGATTGTCCGTGCCCAGTCTTTTCGCGGTAATAGAGCGCCATCGCCACCGCATTGCAAGTTGCCATGCCGACGATTCGGTCAGCGATGGCGGTGGCGACATAGGAGGGTGGGCCAGCTTTGCGTGCTTGAAGTACGGGCATGCCCACGGCTGCCTGGATAAGGTCGTCGTAGGCAGGGCGGTCAGCATATGGGCCATTCTGTCCAAAGCCAAAGGCGCCACAGTAAATGATGCGTGGGTTGATCTTCCTGACATCGTCGTAGGTCAGCCCGAGTTTGGCCATGGCCTTGGGACGCAGGCTGTGTAACACCACGTCGGCCGATGCCAGCATCTGCTGGAGTGCCTGCGCCGCCTGCGGGTGCTTGAGGTCCAGCACAGCACTGCGCTTGTTGCGGTTCAGGTGCAGGAAGATCGCGCTCATGCCCGAGTTGCGGCAGGGCCCGACGCCTCGCGTAGGATCACCACCGGGCGCCTCAATCTTGCAGATGTCCGCGCCCATGTCTGCCATTAGCAGCGAGGCATAGGGGCCCATGAAGTTCGAGGTCAGGTCAAGTACCCGTACCCCGGCAAGTGGTCCTGCCATGTCGCTTACTCCGATTGTTGTTATTGGATATCAAAGCGTTAGCCGTAGCCCTGAGACCGGGCGCGACCCGATGGCCGGGCCCGGTCGGGCATCGTCAGGTACGCCGGTACATCGTCACTACGCAGGCGCCACCCAGACCGATGTTGTGCTGCAGGGCGATGCGAGCGTTCTCCACTTGACGGCTACCTGCCTGGCCACGCAGGTGCCAGACCAGTTCGGTGCATTGGGCCAAGCCCGTCGCGCCGAGTGGGTGGCCCTTGGACATCAAGCCGCCGGACGGGTTGATGACGTACTTGCCGCCATAGGTGTTGTCCCCATCGACGATGAACCGCTCAGCGCCGCCCTCCGGGCACAAGCCCAGCCCTTCGTAGCTGATGACCTCATTGGGCGTAAAGCAGTCGTGCAACTCCACGACGTTGACGTCCTCTGGCCCGATACCGGCTGACTCGTAAACTTGTTGGGCAGCTCGGCGGGTCATGTCAGCCCCCACCAGGTTCAGCAGGTCAAGTTTGGTGGCCTCGGTATCGGTGGTCATCGATTGCGCCACGATCTCGACAGCGTTGGTTATGCCATGCCTGGCCGCGAACGCTTCGCTGCATACGATGGCTGCCGCGGCACCACAGGTCGGTGGGCAGGCCATCAGGCGGGTCAGATAAGGATACATCGGTGTCGCTTCCATCACCTCCTCGACGGTCAACGGCTTGTTGAACAGCGAGTAGGGGTTGTTGATCGCATGGTTACGCGACTTCACGGCCACCTTGGCAAAAATGTCCGGATTGGCTCCAAAGCGATTGATGTATTCCCACCCGGCCGCGCCGAAGGCCTTGATGGCGCGAGGTGGCTCTTCTGGCAGTTGCGGCGCCAATTGTTCCCGACGCTCATGGATCCAGCCTACGGGGGATGTGCGATCAGTGAAGGCGCTGCCCAGTGCACCGGGCTTCATCTCTTCGAAACCGAAGGCCAGCGCGCAGTCGACAATGCCGGCCTCAACCGCTTGCCGCGCCAGGAACAGCGCTGAGGAACCCGAGGCGCAGTAGTTGTTCAGGTTGAACACTGGGATGCCGGTCATGCCTACGCCGTAGGCCACACGCTGGCCGCAGGTGCTGTCGCCATAGACGTAGCCGGCGAAGGCCTGCTGCACCTGGTCGTAGCGGATGCCGGCGTCTTCCAGCGCACCCTGAATGGCCTTGGCGCCCATGATTTCGTAGGGCTCATGCGCCCCAGGCTTGGCGAACTTGACCATGTTCACGCCAATGATTCTGGCTTTATTGCCCATGTCGGCTCTCCTTTAGTGCATCAGGTGCAGGTCGCTTTCATCGACATCCAGGACGATGCGCAGGATAGCCTGGCACATGGTCTTGCCGGTGAAGTCGATGCGCAGACTGCGCGTGGCGCCGCCGCCGAGCGAATTGCGCAGCACGAAGTTCATCGCGTGCAGGGTGCGCACTTCATAGCGCTCCACGGGGCCCTTGGACATTTCACCGAAGAAGGCCTTGACCCGTTCTGCAGTCAGGTGCTTTTGCAGCAAGGGGTAGAAGCGCGGCTCCTTGGCGATGACGGCGATGTTGCTGATGTCGCCCTTGTCCCCGGAGCGGGCATATACCAGATCTTTCAGTTGCAACTTGGCCATGTCAAAGCTCCCGAATCTCGACGTTCTGCACGACTTGT
The DNA here is from genome assembly GCF_002113245.1 of Pseudomonas sp. B13(2017). NCBI lineage: Bacteria > Pseudomonadati > Pseudomonadota > Gammaproteobacteria > Pseudomonadales > Pseudomonadaceae > Pseudomonas > Pseudomonas sp. B13(2017). The sequence goes on along the minus strand of NZ_NEJX01000013.1, from coordinate 93,830 downwards.
TCGCGTGCGATCAGCGTGGGCCAAAGGGCGAACACCTCGCGCGGGGCGGGCGTGTTCAGCTGGCCGGTGGAACCGATAGGGCCAGTGCCCATCAGCATCACGCACTCACGGGCGACTTTGCTGGCTTCGGCGCGGTTGGCGCACTTGGCAGCCACGCGGATGCGCACTTCGTTGATGTCCTCATCAGGCTCAGGAGAGGCCGACCAGTGGCAGGAGTCGACGCCGATCATGTCGAAGCGCACTTCCTCGGCCTTGAGGTCGACCATCTCGAAGCGCTTCTTGATGATCTCGAACGAGCGCCGTGCCTTGGCCACGGCGTCGGGCCAGGTCACGGAAGACTCCACCTCGCCGATGTAGCCGTCGGTGTAGGCAATACCCGCCTTGAGCGTGGCCGGCGCAGGCTTGCCGCGGGCGCCCCAGACCTTCACGCGGTCCTTGGCGACTTCTTCCATCTGCACGTTGGTGAAGTCGGTGACGACTTCGGGCATCAGGTAGTTGCCTGGGTCGTGCACTTCGTAGAGCAGGTGCTCGGTGAGCGTGACCTTGTTGACCAGGCCGCCGGTACCGTCCACCTTGGTGATGAACAACTCGCCTTCTTCGTTGACCTCGGCGATGGGGTAGCCGATGTTCCAAGGCTCGGGCACTTCTTTCCAGAGGCTGGTGATACCACCAGAGCAGGCTGCGCCGCACTCGATCAGGTGGCCGGCAGTGATGCCGATGGCCAGCCTGTCCCAGTCGTCCCATTTCCAGCCGAACTCGTGGACCAACGGCGCCAGGATGGCGGCATCATCCGTCGCACGGTCGGAGATGATGATGTCGCAACCTGCTTGCAGCGCTTCCACGTAGCCATAGGCTCCGGAGTACACGTACGAGCCGACGATGCGTTCGCGAACCTGGCCCAAGTCATTGTCGCCCGTATCCAGGTTGGTGAAGCGCACGCCCTTGTCGAGCAGTTCCTCAACCTTGTGCTGGATGTCGTTGGTGGTAACGATACCCACTTTGAGTCGGGTGATGCCCACCTCTCTGGCTGCGGCCAGGATGGTGTCGGCGCAGGCCTGGGGGTTGGCCGCGCCGGCATTGGTGAGGATTTTGATGCCTTTGTCCAGGCAGATCGGCAGCACACCGCGCACCACGGCGCGGATGGCCGGCACGAAGCCGTGTTCCGGGTTCTTCTGGCGCATTTTCTGCAGCAGCGGAATGGTCGGCTCGCCGAGGAAGTCGTAGGCCAGGTACTGCACGTTACCGTGCTTGGCGATCTCGATCGCGGGGTCGAGGTTGTCACCCCAGAACCCGCTTCCGGAGCCGATACGAATGGTCTTCATGGCAATCAGCCCTTCGGTGCTGGCAGAGTGGAGGCGACCAAGGCGTCGAGGTCTTCGCGTTTGCGCAACATCAGCAGGCTCCATTCGCCCTGTTGGACAACATCGCCGTCTTGGTTCAGCACCTGCATCAGGAATTTGATCACACCGTACTTGTCATCCTTGACCTTCTTGCCGATCACGGTGGCGCGAGCGTAGACGGTGTCATCGATCAGCACAGGCTTGAGGAAGCGCATGTTGTCGATGCCGTAGTTGGCCTGGAAGCCCAGGCCGAACTGCACCAGGCCGGTGGCGATGGAATAGGTGAGGGCACCTTGCACCAGGCGCTTGCCGAAACGGGTCTTGGACGAATAGACGGTGTTGGAATGGATCGCGATCCAGTTGCCGGTCAGTGCACAGTAGTTCACCACATCGGTTTCGGTGATGGTGCGGCCACCGGAGGCGAACACCTGGCCTTCTTCCAGTTCGTCGAAGGTCTGGTTGATCTGGTTGTTGATCAGACTCATGGCTGTTTCCTTGGTTGGTGACTGACTACGGCGTTAGTTCAGGCGCATGGACTTGGCGATGATGGTTCGCTGGATCTGCGAGGTGCCGCCACCGATGGTGCATTGCACGCTTTCGCGCAGGTAGCGCTCCATGTCCGCTTCGGGCAGGTTGGCGAAACCGCCGAGAATCTGCATGCCGTCGAGTGCGCACTGCTTGAGGGTTTCGGAGGCGTACAGCTTGGCCATGGAGGTCTCTTTCGGCGCGGGCAGGCCCTCGGACTTGAGCGCAGCAGCGCGGTAGACCAGCAGGCGGGCCGCATCGACGCGGGTCTGGTTCTCGGCCAGCATGTGCTTGAGCACCTGGAAGTTGAAGATCGGCTGGCCGAACTGGGTGCGCTGGTGTGCGTAGCGGTTGGCGTTGTTCACCGCTTCCTGCGCGTTGCCGGTGTAGGCGCCGGCAACGGCACACCGCTCAAGCTCCAGGTGATTGAGGATGATCTCGTGTCCCTGGCCTTCGACACCCAGAATCGCATCCCCGGGGACGATGACGTCATCGAGGAAAATCTCGGTAGTGCCGGTCGCATGGCGAGACAGGGTAGGCAGCTTGTTGATAACCATGCCTGGGGTGTCGTTCGGGATGAGCAGCATGGTCAGGCCGCCGTGTTTATCCTTCATGTCAGTGCGCACGAGCATTGCGATGACGGTGTTGTCGGCCTGTGCACCGGAGCAGAACATCTTCGCGCCGTTGATGACCCAGTCGCCGTTGTCGTTACGGCGCGCGTGGGTCTTGGTGGCGAACACGTCCGAACCTGCGTCGGGCTCGGTCATCGACACCGAGAAGCGGATCTTACCTTCGATGAAGGGCTGGATGTATTTGTCTCGCTGCGCCTGGGTGCCATATTTGGCGATGTTCATCGCGGTGAAAGTCGGTACCAGGATGGCGGCGGCGAAGTCGAAGCCGTATTTACCCAGACCTTCGGACATCAGCACGTAGTCGAAGATGCTGCCGCCAGCGCCGCCTTCCTCTTCGGAGAACAGCAGACCCAGCCAGCCCTGCTGGGCAATCTTCTCGTAGGCCTCATAAGGGTAGTCGCGGTTCTGGTCGCATTTGCGGATGTATTCGACGGTGATTTCGTTGTCCATGAAACGGTTCACGCTGTCGAGCCACATCTGTTGCGATTGGTCGAGGAAGTTGGCCATGGCCGGGGTCCTTTTATGTTGTTGAGTAGACACCCCGTAAGCTAGGCCGCAGGGCCTGGCAAACCAAGTTGCGAATTTTGAAGTCGGATTTCGAGAAGATTGAAGTGGCGCTCGCCATGCAAAGCGAATAGCGGCCTGTCGCCCCGTGGGCGGGGCGACAGAGCTTGTACGGAGGGAGTCAAGACGCAGGTAGATCGAGCACCACGGCCTTGGATTCCAGGAAGGCTTCGAGCCCACCTTCGCCGCCCTCACGGCCAATGCCTGACTGCTTGAAACCGCCGAAACCGATCGCGAAGTCATAACGTGATGCATTGTGGCCGACCGTACCCGCGCGCAGCTGCCGTGCCACGCGCATGGCCCGCTCAGAATCTTGAGTGAACACCGTGGCATTTAGGCCGAAGATGGTGTCGTTGGCCATGTCGATTGCGTGCTGCTCGTTGTCGGCTGCAATGACCGACAGAACCGGCCCGAAGAATTCATGTCGGGCCGCGAAGGAGCGATTATCGACATGAGCGAACACTGTGGGCTCGAAAAAAAATCCACGTCGCAGATGCTTCGGTCTGATGCCGCCGGTCGCCAGTTTGGCTCCGTCGGCAATGCTCTGGGCCACCATGCGCTCCACGCTGTTGCGCTGGCGCGAAGAGGCCAAGGGCCCCATGGTGGTACCGGCATCGAATGGATCGCCCGGCACCGCTTCGCGCGCGGCGCTCACCAGGGCTTCGACCATCGCGTCGTGCTTGCTGCGCGGCACGATGATCCGCGTCAAGCTCGCGCACACCTGTCCTGTCAGGTAGCTGAAATACGGCGTACCCAGTGCCTTGGCGGCGGTCTCTATGTCGTAGTCGTCAAGCACCACGGCGGGCGATTTACCGCCCAGTTCCAAGGTGACCCGCGCCACGCGCTCGGATGCTACCGCGCCGATGCGCCGGCCAGCAGCGGTGGAGCCTGTGAAGGTGATCTTGTCCACGCCGGGATTGCTGACCAGTGTCTCCGACACGTCGCGGTCGGCCGTCACCATATTTACCACTCCAGGTGGCAGGCCGACTTCCTGACAAACCTGCGCGAACAAGTAGCCGGAGCAGGGGGCCTCAGGGGAATTCTTGATGATGACCGTGCAACCGGCCAGCAACGCGGGCGCAACCTTGTAGGCGATCAGCCCCGCCGGGCCGTTCCACGGCACGATGGCCAGCGCTACCCCCACGGGCTCCTGCACGGCATAACCCCGGTGACCGCTGGTGGAGGTGATTGGCTTGATGAACGGGTAGGTGTCGGCCATTGCCGCATACTGACGGAAAGCACCACTGAGGTATTGGCCTACGCGAGGTTGGGCGATGCGGTAGAGGATGCCGGACTCGACCGTCCAAATACGGGCGAACTCGTCATTTAGTGTCTCCAGGCGCTGGGCGATCTTTTCCAGGTAGCCGGCACGTTCGGCGGGGCTCATGCGCGGCCAGGGGCCGTGGTCGAATGCCTGGCGGGCAGCCTGCACGGCGGCGGCCACGTCGGCCTCCTGGGCCTTGGCCACGTGGGCGACGGTTTCTTCGGTGGCGCAGTTGAGCACCGCGAAGGTGTCCACTGTGGCGGGTTTGACCCATTGCCCTCCGATGAACAGGCAATCGGCATGGGGGATGTTAAGGGTCTGACCTGGGTTAGTCATGACGAGGGGTCCTTGAAGTGTCAGGCTGCCAAAGTACGGGCGGTGAGCGCGTCGGCGCGGATCATGTCCGCACCCTTTTCGCCGATCATGATGCAGGGGGCATTGGTGTTTCCCGTGGGAATGACCGGCATGATCGAGGCATCGATCACCCGTAGCCGGCGAAGGCCGTTCACCCGTAGCTGGGCGTCGACCACGGCATCGCTGTCGTTGCCCATCTTGCAGGTGCCTACCGGGTGCCAGCCTGTGCCGCCGAATCGCTTGATGTAGTCGAACAATTCATCGTCGCTCGTACACTGCGGGCCGGGCTTGACTTCCTCGACCACCCGTTGTGCAAGCGGCGGCGTCTGCAGGATCTGGCGCAGCTGGCGCAGCCCGGCTATGTGCCGACGTATGTCGCTTTCATCGCTGAAGTAGTTGGGGTGAAGGAGGGGAGCGTCCAGCGGGTCGGCGCTCGCCAGCTCCAGATAGCCGCGCGAGCGAGGCGATAGCAGCAGCACCGAGGCGGACAGGCCTGGATAGCTGTCGGCGGCGACCTCGCCCGATGCGGTGGCCGAAAAACTCATAGGGTTTAGGGAAAGCTGCAGGTCGACCCGTTCGCCCGGCTCGCTTCTGGCGTACGCCGTCACGGGGGCGGCGCCCAGGGCAAGGTAGCCACTGTGTGTGAGCACGTAGCGCGCGCCCTCCAGGTACTTGCGCAGACCGCTCAGACGGTGATTGACCGAACTGCCAGGCGTGCAGCGCCAGGCAAGCGAGGCATACCAGTGGTCCTGGAGATTACGTCCCACTCCCGGCAGGTGCCGTCGCACAGCGATGCCGTGGCGCTGTAACTGCGCCGCGTCACCGATCCCCGAGAGCATGAGCAATTGGGGGGAGGCGAGGGCGCCGGCGCACAGGATCACCTCGCGCGTAGCCCCGATGGCGCGACGTTGAGTGTTAAGCACGACTTCAACACCCGAGGCCTCGTCGCCGTCGAACAGCACCTGGGTGACCTGCGCGTTGGTCAGGGTTTCGAGGTTGGGGCGATGGAGCACGGGTTCGAGAAAAGCTTTATATGCCGAGTGGCGTTGACCTTTTCTGATCGTGTACTGGCGAACCCCGACGGCAGGGTATGGCGGGGCGTTCAGGTCGTTGGAGCGTTCGATGCCGCTATTGACGCAGGCGGTAATGAAGTCGTGCGCCGCTGGGTGAATCTCGACCGGGTCTGTCACGCACAATGGGCCTTGGTCGCCATGAAAGGCGTTGGCGCCGCGTACGTTGTTTTCCGAGCGCTTGAAGTAGGGCAGCACATCGTCCCAGCCCCAGCCCTGATTGCCCAGTTGCGCCCAATGATCGTAGTCCTCGGGCTGGCCGCGCATGTAGATCATGCCGTTGATGGCGCTGCTGCCACCTAGGCCTTTGCCCCGATCCCATTGCACCTGGCGCCCGTCGAGGGTGGGCACGGGTGCGGTCTTGAAGCGCCAGTTGAAACGCTCGCTGCCAAAGAGCTTGGCCATGCCCGCAGGTGTATTGACCCAGAAGTCGTCCATGCTGCCACCCGCTTCTATCAATAGAACGCGGGCGTGCGGGTCCTCGCTGAGACGGCTCGCCACCACGCAACCAGAGGAGCCGGCACCGACGACGATATAGTCATAGTTTTCCATCGCACGCCTCTGTCTGCGGGGCGGTCAGATGGACATGCAATTTCGCGAACGGAATCATGTCCCCTCCGTGGTTTTTGTTGTGCTTATTGAATCTGCACCCTATCAAACCTGGTTCAGGCGTCGTAAGCGGCTGGGCTTGACGAATCCTGAAGTGGCGCTTCGAAAATCATGACTTGGAGGTGCCTGGTGGAGTCCTGAAGATGACGTTCATCGCGATACTGAAGACCGCGACGGGCGTGGGCGCCGCGCAAGGTCGCTTGTTGTCGGCAGTACCGTCCACCTGGCGCCTTGTCTTGGTACTTCCTACATGAATCCACGAACCTCGCTTCCCGGTACGCCCCTCCCAATGCACACCTGGACCGGCGCTCATGGCAATCGTCTGTGCGGCGATAGCTGGGGCGACCCTTTGGCACGGCCTGTGGTGCTATTGCACGGGGGCGGGCAGACCAGGCATTCGTGGCGGCACACTGCCCGCAGCTTGGCACGAGCGGGTTTTCATGCGGTGGCCTACGACGCTCGCGGCCATGGCGACTCGAGTTGGGTGGCAGATGGTGATTATGGCGAGGTGGCCATGGCTCAGGATCTTGCCTGCGTGATCCGCACTCTTGCCGGGCGTCCCGTGTTGATCGGCGCCTCGATGGGCGGCATGACCAGCCTGCAGGCTGTAGGCGGTGGTGTGGTGGATGCGGCAGCATTGATATTGGCCGATGTCGCGCATCTTTCGTCCGGAGGTGGTGTTGGGCGGGTGCGTGATTTCATGACGCGCCATGCCGAGGGTTTCGTCTCGCTCGATGAGGCAGCCGACGCTATCGCGCAATATCGGGGGGACGTGCGGCGTCAGGGCAGCACAGCCGGGCTGGGCAAGAACTTGCGCCGCGCCGCCGATGGCCGCCTCTATTGGCACTGGGATCCGCGTTTTCTCGATGTCCGGGGCGACTTGGCCGAGCGGGCTGCACGGCTTGGCCAATGCGCGCGTCGCCTCGATGTGCCGACGCTGGTGGTGCGTGGCGAGCATTCCGATGTGCTGACGCGTGAGGCGGTCAGCGAATTTCTGGCGCTGTGCCCTCAAGCCCGGAATATCGAAGTGGCTGGCGCGGGGCATATGCTGACGGGTGACGACAACGATGCCTTTGGCCAAGTAGCGATCGATTTCATCCGCCAGATCGAGCGCTGAGCTGATTGGCTTGACGCCCTCGCTGTAACGGCTTTTGTCGCGAAAGGGCTGCGCAGCAGCCCTGGTAGTGGTTATGCCGACTTCAAGACCTGAGGGCCGCTGTGCAGCCCTTCCGCGATATAAGGCCGCTGCCCGGGGGGATTTAGAACAACGACAAGGTGTAGGTTACCAGCAATCGATTCTGGTCCTGGTTCGGCACCGCCTCGCTGTGCAGCAGAGCATTGAGCCAGACGAATCCCAGGCCTTTGAGCGGGCCGCTCTGGATGATGTAGCCCAGTGACAAGTCACGTTCCCACTCCCGCTGGTTACTGCCGCTGGCCGTCTTGATGGAGTCGGAATCCAGGTACATGATCGACGCGTTCAGGCCAGGCACACCGGCAGCGGCAAAATCATAGGCGTACTGCACGTATCGTGTGGCCTGACCTGCGCGGGTGAAGTTGGAGGCGAGCCGGTCGGTGTAGAGGTAGGTGCTGGAGCCAGCTGCCTCGACGCCATCGCTCAAGCTGGCCTGGTTCGGTTGGACGAAGGCACTGTTGTCTGAGACCTTCTGGTAGCCGGCCAGCAAGCTGTGCCCGTTGACGGTATAGGTGAAGGTGGCGCTCCAGGTATCGTTGTCGATTTCGCCATCGCCGCCTTGGGTGAAGCCCGCCACCTGATAGCCCGCATCACCCGAGGCGTTAGCTCCTTGCGCCCGACTGCGGAAATACCGGAGATCGGTCTTGAGCTTCTGCGTTTCGCCAATGGGTAGCGTATGCACCGCCCCCAGGAAATCCTGGCGGTAATAGTCCTTCAGCGAGGCATGGTAATACTGCAGCAGAAGGTTGCTCCCCAGCGTGTAGTCGGCCCCCGCGAAAGTGAAACTGTCGCTCTGCTCACGTCCGCCGCCAACGGCCAGCCCGGTACGATCGCTCGAGCCGCGCCCCGTTACCTTGTTCAACTTGCCAGCGACCAGGGTTAGCCCATCGAATTCGTTCGAGGTGACCATCGCGCCCTGAAAGAGCTGTTGCAGCAAGCGACCGTCGTTGGCGACCAGGATGGGCAGCTTGGGGTACAACGAACCGGCCAGCAACTCCGTCTTGGATGCCCTGGCCTTGAAGGTCAGGCCAAGCCTGCTCCATTCGTCCGCCGGGTGATCGCCGTCCGAAGGGATCATGGAACTGCCCTGGTGGCGCCCTCTACCGCTGTCGAGCGTCACACCCAGCAGACCGAGGGCATTGACGCCCACACCAATCGGGCCATCTGTATAGCCGGACTGGTAGTCGAGCTTGAAGCCTTGTGCCAATTCAGCGGTCTTGGAGGGGCCACTGGTGTTATCGCGAAAATCATTATTGTAATAGAGCGTTCGAAAGCCCAGGTTCAGCCTGCTGTCAGCCACGAAGTCGGCACGGGCGGTCATCGGGACGATTGGGCTCAACGCCATGATCAGGACGAGCGGATACAACTTTGATTCGGCCACACTACAACCCTCTTCTTATTTTTTTAGGTGAACGCGTACCCGCGTCGGCAATGACTTTGCCGACGACGATCAGCGGGCTTCTCGAATAACGGACATGGCGCTCTTGGCCAGGCGCATGCACGCCGGGGCCGGTCCGTGGAGTAACTATTGAAGGGCTGGGATGGTCGCTCAAGTGACCATTCCTGAAGCGCTGATTCAGCGTGGCTGAAGCGGTCTAAAAGCCGCGTGGTCAGGGGCTTGGCGAAGGAAGGGGCGGGTTTGCATGGAGCAGTAATAGGCAAGCGATATAACGAGCGAAGGGGTATAGTCAGTCGTAGCGTGAAGCAGTGCAGGAGGACGGCTGGACGACAGGTTCCAGCCGTCGCCGATCAATAAAGACAAGACGACACAGACACCTTCAGAGCGCCTATGACTTTCAACAAGATGCACCTCATCCGCCAGGTAGATCTGTTTACCTTGAAGCTGTTCCTGTCTGCTGTCGAAGAGCAGCAGATCGGGCTTGCGGCTATTCGCGAGAACATCGCGGCCTCGACCGCGACCAAGCGCATCCAAGACCTTGAGGAGATCGCTGGCGTAAAGCTTCTGGAGCGCAACCCCAAGGGCGTGCAGCCAAGCCCGGCCGGGGCGGTGCTGGTGCGCTACCTGCGCTCGATCTTCGGCCAGTTGGACGACATGCGAGCGGAGATTTCCTCCTTCACCGAAGGGGTTCGTGGCGAGGTCCATGTCGCTTCGGCTCGTTCGATCATTGCGCCATTCCTAGCGCGTGAGCTAGGCAACTATGCACACGACTATCCCCTGATCGAGCTGCAGCTGAGTGAGGTGGAAAATGCGGAGATCGTGCGTACGGTGGCGCACGGTGAGGCTGATGTGGGCGTCTTTGCAATGGCCCACGAAATCGACCTGAGTGGTGTCGACGTCACCCCTTATCGCAAGGACCGGATGGTAGCCATCGTACCTCGGGAGCACCCGCTCGCGGGCCGGCAGAGTGTGACCTTCGAAGACCTGGCGCCGGAAAACATCGTCGCGGTGAAAGCCATGATGCCGGCGTTCCGGGTAGCGGCAAAACGGTTGGGCCAGGAGTTCCAGCCCCGTTTCAATGTGCGCAGCACCGGGGTTGCGATCAGCCTGGTGCAGGCGGGGTTCGGCGTGACGGTACAGCCAGAGTGTCATGTCAGCCGGGACATGCTCGACACCATCGCGGTGCTCGACCTCGCTGAGCCTTGGGCCAAGCGCATCATCTCGATTGCGACGCCTCACGGGCGTTTGCCGAGCCCAGCCGCTCGTACGCTGTTGGAGTACCTGGCAGGTACTTCAGGGGCTGTAGAAGGTTGACCTGTCTGGCCGTGGACACTGCTGTCCACGGCCAGTCCTCGTGATTGCTAGCTTTGTAGATTTCCAGCATGTACTTGGCGTTCGAGTGCTTCGCGGTGTTCCGGCGCCGCCACTGCGATGAGCCTGGCTGCCCGCTGGGCGAGTGAGAGTCCACGCAGGTCGGCGACGCCATGCTCGGTGATGATGACGCAGCCATCGCTACGAGGCACCGTGACAGGCCCCGACAGCGCAGTGACGATTCGGCTCTGGCTACCTGCCGTGGAGGGTAGGGCGATGATCGGCACGCCGCCGCGGCTTGACTGGGCTGCGCGAATAAAATCGACGATGCCGCCAACCCCGCCCAGGTACCGACCTCCAGCCACTTCCGAGTTCACCTGGCCGCTGAGGTCGACCTCGATGGCCGAATTGATCGCCACAAACCGGTCGATCTTCCCCAGCACCTGTGGGTTGTGCGTGTAGTCCGTGCCGCGCAGCTCCAACGCACGGTTCAAATGGGCGTAGCGGCGCACCAACTCGCCGCCGATCAGTACACCACCAATGGACACATCGACATCGATGCTCTTGCAACCATTGGTGATAATGCCCGCCATCGCCAACCCAGCGATGCCGTCGCCAATCGCGCCGGAATGCACGCCAAGCTCTCGCCGGTCGTGCAATTGCGCCAGCACAGCATCGGGAATATTGCCTATACCGGTCTGCAAGGTCGCACCGTCTTCGACGAAGCTCGCGACGTGGCGACCGATCGCGACCTCGATGGGGCCAGGGGAGGAGGCGGAGGGGGTGAGTGACTGGACTGCGCAGGGGACCAACAAGTCAAAGTCGTCTTCCTGCAGGTAGGGACCGCCATATGTCCAGGGGATGGACGGGTTGACCTCTGCCAGAACCACTCGCGCCGATTTGAGTGCCGGAACCAGATACTCCCGTGCCATGCCCAGGCTGTAACGGCCCAGCGCATCGGGGGGCGGTACCTGAAGCATCAGGACATCGATGCGCAGTGCCTTCTGTTCGATCAGGCGTGGGAATTGAGAATAGTGGGCGGGGAGAATATCCAACAGACCCGCTTGGGCCAGCTTGCGGTTGGAGCCTGTAGCGCAGTAGGCCAGAAAGTCGATGGCGTCGGCATGCCCAGGTTCGAGCAGGCTGTTCTGCCCGATACCGAGGAATACGCGTACGCGGCCTATCGCGTGGCGCTGATTCACCAACGCCTGGATCAAGGTCAGGGGCTCCGCGTTGGCTTGTCCCCACATGATGGTATCGCCGGACCGGATCAATGAAGTCAGGTCGGGTGCCTGGGCGTCGAGCGGTGCAAGGTGTGGTGTATTCATAGGGGCGTCGGAATGTCTGGACCTGTCGTCAGCCTGATGTTTGGTCTTGCTGGAGCGTGGAACAAATGAATATTTCGCAAGCGCAGCTTCACCGCCGACGAATTGAACATCGTATCGGCGCAAGAAGGATGGCCTTGGCAGTAGTTCGATCTGATCGAACTGGCGCTTTGAAATTCACGTATTGAATAAAGTGATGGCTACCTCCAGCATCGAACTCGCCTCCCTCTCCATAAATTGCCTTGCGCACTGGGCTCTCCAGAACAAGGTGGTTTTCACATCGATGTTCAACGGTATGCCCATGCAGTTCCCCAACCCCCCTATTAATGCAGCAGTGCGCAGGTCTTTGCATGACCACGCGGGAGGGGGGTGTTGATGCGCACGATAGACAACGAGCAGTCACCTCTGTTTGAACAGGCCAAGTCGTCCAGGCTTGCAGGGACGTTCCTGGTTTCTGGTTTCATCATGGCGGCGTTGGGGTCGTCCCGCCTGCTCATTCCGCTGATCGCCTTATCATTGGGGGCCAGTAGCCTCTTGATCGGGGTGGCTGCAGCATTGTTCACCGCGGCGCCGATGTTGCTGAGTGTGCCGTTCGGGCGGTGGATGGATCGTACTGGAACCCTGCCGGCTGTCATGCTTTCGGCCACGATGATTGTCCTAGCCGCCTTGCTGTATGGCGTCATGCCAAGCCAATACAGCTTGTTGGCCGTTGCCGGGTTGATCGGGACCGCCGGTGTATTCACGCACATGGCTGCGACACGCGCAGTCGGGCTTGGGGTCGAACATACCGAGCGTGCGAAGTCTCTGGGTTATTTAGTACTCAGCTATTCGCTGTTCAATTTCTTCGGACCCGTGCTCACGACGCACGCCTTCGAGCATTACGGCGCTACCCTGGCCATTGGCGTGCTGGGGCTGTTCGCAGTCCTTTCGATCGTTGGTATCCGTAAGCTGCCTCATTTCTACACGCGCGAAAGGCAAGGTGCCGCCAATGCCAGCGCCCCTCGCAAATCCTACGACCTGCTGGGGATCGGTGACCTGCGCCTGTGGATCGTCATCAGCAGTGTCTTCACCGCGAACCAGACGCTGTTTCCCTTCATCCTTTCTATGCATGCCGCGCAAATCGGTCTCCCCGCTTCGCAGGCTGGCTGGATGCTGGGCGCATTTGCCTTTGGCACCTTGACTTCGAGGTTCTTCACACCGCTGCTGATCAAACGCGTCAGCCCAAATATGATATTGATCCTGGCGTTGATCGCAGCAGCAGGGGTCTATGCCGTCATACCGTTAGCGCATCACACGACTTCCCTGATCACGCTAAGTGGAGTCTTGGGGTTACCCTTGGGCGTTGGCGCACCTGTGTCACTGGCTCTGATCTACGACGTGGCGCCGGCGGGTAGGGTGAACGAAGCGCTTGGGATCTCGATGTCCGTCAACAACCTCCTGCAGACCGTTTTCCCCATGATCATCGGTGTGGCGGCAACTGGCCTGGGCGTGGCTTCCATGGTGTGGGTATGGGCCTTGATCATCATGGCGAGTGCTGTCTGGATCATGGTCGGCTCCATCAGGGATGGCGAATCATGATGCTTCGCTTGCCGAGCCGAGAGGATCTGTGGTTTTCCCTGCGTACGTTCATTGCCTCGATGCTGGCTTTGTACATTGCGCTTGACCTCTCATTGGCCAATCCGATCTGGGCTATGGGCACGGTTTACATCGTCTCACAACCGCTGCTCGGCGCGATGCGCTCGAAGACTCTCTATCGTATCGGCGGGACCTTGACCGGGGCGGCCGGAGCCCTGCTGCTGGTTCCGCCGCTGAGCGCCCAACCGGTGTTTTTGATCCTCGCTGTAGCGCTATGGTCGGGGATGTTCCTGTTTTTTTCGATGCTCGATCGCAGCCCTCGCACGTACCTGTTTCGCCTACCTGCCTATACCTTGCCGCTGATCGTCTTTCCCTCCGTGCATGCCCCCCAGTTGGTGTTCGACATCGCGCTGGCCAGAACCGAGGAAATCCTGGTTGGTATCTTTTGCGCCAACCTGGTTGCTGGCGTTGCCCTGGTGCAGCGAGCCAGTCCGGTGATCCGCAAGCGTCTTGCGCAGTGGTTCGACCACCTGGCCATGTGGGCACAAGAACTGATGACAGGGCAGGCGGGTTCGGGCAGCCGACATCAGTTGGTCGTGGAGCTGTCGACGCTGGAGCAATTGACTACCCATCTGGGTTTCGATAGCCCTCACCGGCACGCCGTACCGCTGATGTTGCAGTTGCGCGCACGGATGCGTCGCCTACTGCCACTGCTGTCATCCCTGGCGGCGATGCGCCAGGCACTGCAGCGAGAGGGTGGCCTCGATCCGCTATTGCAGATGCAGTTCAGCCAAGTGGCTGCGCAATTGACTGGCGCCACAACCTCAGAGGCAGTCGTTGATCTTTCCGGTGATTCTCCAGGGCAGAGTTGGCCAGGGATCCTGGCGTGGGTAACACGTCGGCGCTTGGCCCATCTCCATGCACTCAACGATGACTGTCAGCAGTTGCGTGACCGCCTGGCCGATGTGAGCCTGGAAGGCAGACCCTTGCTGTATCCCCATGACCGCTTGGCTGGGAGCGCTCATCACCTGGACCATGGTTTGGTGCTGTTCTATGCCAGTTCGGTCGCCCTGGGCATTGTCCTCTGTGGCCTGCTCTGGCTGATCTCTGGCTGGACGGCAGGGGCCAATGCCATGGTGCTGGGTATCGTGGCTTGTGCACTGTTCTGCGCACTGGACGAACCTGCACCGAGAATGTTGCGTTTTCTCGCGGTGAACCTGGCCAGCAGTGTGCTGGGTGGTCTGCTGTTGTTCGTGGTGTTGCCTCAGGTGGAGACGTTCGAGGCTTTGGTGGCATGTTTCCTGCTGCCGTGCCTGGCATTCGGGATACTGATCCTGCGTCCGCAGTTCAGCACTGAAGCGATGCTGATGATTGTCTTTACCGGCAGCACGCTCGGGCTGCACGGCGCATATCAGGCTGATTTCGCTGGGTTCCTGGAGGGGTGCCTGGCCAGTATCGGTGGTGCCCTGGTGGCCTTGTTGTGGACGATGCTGATTCGGCCCTTCGGTCGTGAAATAACCTTGGCACGGCTGCGCCAATCCAGCTTCAGGGCGCTGGCCCAATTGGCACTGTGTGGTGGCGACGACTACCCGCGCCTCACCGCGCGGTTGCATGATCGCCAGGAACTGACTTGGCCCCGCCAACCGGGCATCGATGGCATGGCCGAAGTGCGCCTGGGGCTGGCCTTGTTGCACCTGCGCAAACAACTGCCCTCGATCGATGGCACTGCTCGCAGAATCGTCGAGGAACTGCTGGACGGACTTGGACGATTCTTCCTGATCTGCGCCGAGAATGGGGGGCTGAGCTCCTTCGACAGTCGCCTGCTGATGCTTATCGATCAGGCCTTGGGCCAAGTGCTGGCGGGCACTGCCATTGCGATGCAGGACGCCAGCAGCGCACTGGTGGAACTTCGCCTCATCTGCTACCCCGAAGCACCCGCCCCGGATTTCTCTGGAGCGCTCGTCCATGTTAGGTGAGGTCGACCTGTACGGTGTCTATCTGCCCAGCCTTCTGCCAATGCTGGCGATTGCCTATCTCGTGAGTACGTTATTGCGAGTGGCCTTGGGCCGGTTGGGGCTGTATCGACGGCTGTGGCATCCCTTTCTCTTCAACCTGGCCTTGTACGTGATCGTTCTTGGCTTTGCCACTTTCCTGGTATCGGATTGGCCCGTATGACCCGCAAGCTTCATGACCTGCTCCCCTTCATCCCGTCGCTGCTGCTGGCGGTCATCGCCATCCCGGTGGCGGTCCATTTATGGGACTACTACAGCAACTCCCCCTGGACACGCGACGGTCGCGTGCGAGCCGAGGTGGTGCAGGTGGCGCCGGACGTTTCGGGTTTGATCACCCAGGTGGCGGTCGAAGACAACCAATTGGTCAAGCGCGGGCAGTTGCTGTTTACGATCGATCGCAGCCGTTACGAGGCCTTGGTGAAACAGGCGCAGGCAAACCTGATGCAGGCACGAGCGAACTTGGGCCAGGCGCAACGGCAGGCGCGACGCAACCATGTGGTGTCCGACCTGGTGGCGCGTCAGCAACTGGAGGAGGGCGATACCCGGGTCGAGCGGGCCCAGGCCGCGCTGGCCGCAGCCGAAGCGGCATTGACCCTGGCACAGGTGGACCTGCTCCGCACCGAAGTGCGTAGCCCGGTGGATGGTTATGTCAATGATCAAGTACCGCGTAGCGGTGACTACATCACCACCGGGCGCCCAGTGCTTTCGATTGTCGATGAACACTCGCTGCATGTGGTTGGCTACTTCGAAGAAACCAAGCTGGAGCGTTTGCATATCGGCCAGCCAGTGGAAATACGCCTGATGGGCAGCAATGGTTTGCTGCACGGCCACGTACAGAGCGTGGCTGCTGGTATCGATGACCGTGACCGTAGTTCGGGCGAGGCGCTCTTGCCTAATGTGAACCCGGCTTTCAACTGGGTGCGTTTGGCCCAGCGTGTGCCGGTACGGGTAGCGCTGGATGACGTACCTGGCGATCTGCGCATGGTGGCCGGGCGCACCGCTACTGTGTCTGTGCGACAGGAGCTGGCCCGATGAAGCCTGAGATTCTTGCCATTGTCGTCGCTGTGGCTCTGGGCGGCTGTAGTCTTGTAGGGCCAGATTACAGGGTGCCCGATACTGCTTTGGTACGCACAGAGGCAGCCAATGGGCCATTCCAGGCGCCAGGGGCGCGGGATCAAGCGGTGCCGGAGCATTGGCGGCTTTACGATGATCCCGAAGTCGAGCAGCTGGTGCGCGAGGTGTTGGCAGCCAATACCGACCTTCGGGTCGCCACTGCCCATTTGCGCAAAGCCCTGGCGGTGGAAGCCTCGGTGGCCGCTGACAGCCATCCACGCGCCAGCGTCGAAGCCGATGCACGTCGTCACCAGGATGCACTCGAATCCTCACCGCTTGGCGTGCGCCCAGGTGTGGTGAACGACGCGGGTGTGGGTTTGGCGATCAGTTACGACCTGGACCTGTTTGGCAAGCTGGCGCGTGCCGAGCAGGCGGCCCGTGCCGACAGCGACAGTGCCTTGGCGGCGCTGGAGCTGGCGCGCACTGCAGTTGTGGCGCAGACCCTGAGTGCCTATGTTCAGGGCTGCTCGGCGACGCATCAGCTGGCCGTGGCACGGCAGCAGTTGGCGCTGCAGGCGCGTAGTGTGGATGTGGTTGAACGCTTGGCGGCGGTGGGCAGTGGTAGCAAGAGCGATGTTGACCGGGCGCGTACCCAGCTGGCCAGCCTGCGTGCAAACCTGCCGCCGTTCGAGGCAGCCCGTGATGGGGCCGCGTACCGCCTTGCTGCGCTGCAGGGCAAGACCTCAGCACAATTCTCCAATCAGCGGCCAACCTGCTCGCGAGAGCCACGTCTGGCCCAGCCTATTCCCGCGGGGGATGGTGCGGCGCTGCTTCGCCGGCGCCCGGATGTTCGCCAGGCCGAGCGCCAGCTGGCTGCCGCTACCGCGCGTATCGGCGTGGCCATGGCAGATTTGTATCCGGACATCCGACTTGGAGCATCGGCGGGGCTGGCCGGGCGATTCGGCGACCTTGCCGAACAGTCGGCATCGCATTTCGCTTTCGGCCCGCTGCTGAGCTGGACGATACCCGACAGTGGCGCTCGTGCCCGCGTCAAGGCCGCTGAAGCTGACAGCGAAGCGGCGCTGGCGAATTTTGACGGTGTGGTGCTGGGTGCATTGCGTGAAACCGAAACAGCGTTGACCAATTACTCGAGGGCGCTGGTTCGCAACGCTGACCTGCAGGATGCGCGCGACCATGCCAAAGGCGCGGCCGTGGACGAAGACCGTCTGTACCGGGCGGGGCAGTCGCCGTACCTGTCCAGTCTCGATGCCAATCGCACGCTGGCGACAGCCGAGGCAGAGCTGGCGGCATCCGATGCACAGGTGGCGCTTGATCAAGTGGATTTGTTCCGAGCCCTGGGTGGGGGATGGCGCGCTGCAGTGTCGGCATATCCCTCGTCCGTTACTGCGTCTTCGCCGACAGCCGCTCGCGCTTCTCTACGAAAAAATTCAACAACACCCTGATTTTGACAGGCATTTGTGAGCGTAAAGAGAGACGGCACTCTGTGGTGCCGTCTCTCTTTACGCTGGTCTGGCTGCCGCGGGCTTGCTGAGTTCGGCACGTGCCTTGCCGATCGCCTCAGGACAAGTGCTCTTTAAAGAAAGGCACCAGCTTGGCCAAGGCTTGGCGCACAGGCTCGGGCTTGTCATAGAGATCGTAGTGCGACCAGCCTGCGACCACCACCAGTTCCTTGGTCTTCGAAGCCGCACGACCGATGATCTCGCAGCCGTCGCGGTAGGCACCGAATGCACCGACCTTGTCACCTACCACCACCATCAACGGCTGGGTCAGCAACACTTCGGCAAGGTGGAAAGCATCCCAGCCCACTGCATTGCCCTGATGCGAGAGCAGTGAACGGTTCAAACCATTGGGCTTCTGCCCGCGTGGGGTGCGGTAGTACTCGGTGGCTTCGTATACGTCGATTTCAGTCGCGCCCACGCGTTTGGCTTCTTCTGGAGAAGGCGGCAGCAGGTCATCCACCCGGCGTTCGGCGCCACGGGCTTCTGCAGTGCGCTGCTGGGCGATGGATTCGAGTAGGGCGATGGGGTTGAAGCCACTGAATCCTTCACGCATCAGACGGCCATAGTTCACACCGGTGACAGTGGCCACGGCCTTGATGCGCCGTTCGGTCATCGCAGCATTGATCGAGTAGCCGCCTCCGCCACAGAGGCCGAGTACGCCAATGCGTTGCTCGTCCACATAGGTCAGGGTTGTCAGGTAGTCGGCTACCACCCGGAAATCTTCGACACGGTGGCTTGGGTCTTCGATGAAGCGCGGCTCACCGCCGCTGGCGCCCTGGAAGCTGGCGTCGAAGGCAATGACCACGAACCCTTCCTTGGCGAGCGCTGTGCCATAGACGTTGCCGGACGTTTGCTCCTTGCAACTGCCGATGGGGTGGGCACTGATGATGGCGGGATACTTCTTCTTGGCATCGAAGTCAGGCGGGAAGTGGAGGTCGGCGACGATGTTCCAGTTTAGGTTGGGGATTTGCACAGTTTCCATGGTCATTCACCTCGTAGCGTGTGATCAGTGAATACGGCATGAGCTTTCAGTCGGCAGCTGCCAGTGCCCCGCCTGACTCCAATACGGCTGCCACTTCGTCCTGGGCGAAGCCATATTCGTGCAGCAGCTCGGTGGTGTGTTCGCCCAGGCGCGGTGCGGGAAAACGCAACGCGCCGGGAGTGGCACTCCATTCGTGAGCTAGGCCAATGGTGCGAATGCGTCCTTCGCTTGGATGGTCCTGCTCTTCGAAGAAGCTCACGGCCTTCATGTGCTCATCGTCGAGCAGTGACTCAGGCGTGTTCATCTGCATCACACAGATATCCGCTTCGATCAGCAGTTTTACCCACTCGGCACTGGTTCGGGTCTCGAAGGTGTGCGAAAGGAACTCGTACAGCTCACTCATGTGCAGCGCCCGGCTGTGGACGTCACGATAACGCGCATCTAGGGCCATTTCCGGACGGCCCACGGCTTCGAACAGCCGTTGCCAGTGGCGATCAGTATAGATCTCCACACTCAGGTAGCCATCCAAGGTGGGGAAGGGACGCCGTTCAGGGCTGGTCATGCGTGCATAGCCCCAGTCGCCCAGCGCAGGCACGAATGTATGGCCATACATGTGGTCGCCCATCACGAAGTGGGCGAAGGTTTCGAACATGGGCACCGACACCGACTGGCCCTGGCCAGTTTGCCCTCGGTAGTGCAGGGCCGCCAGGATGGCATTGCTGGTGGCCATGCCAACGATGCGATCCGCGATTGCCGTACCCACATAGCTGGGTGGGCCATCGGTCTTGCGGCTTTGTACCATCGGCACGCCAACGGCGGCCTGGATCAGGTTGTCATACGCCGGACGCTCGGCGTAGGGGCCGCGCTGTCCAAAACCGAAAGCACCGCAGTAGATGATCCGCGGGTTGATCGCCTGGACCTGCTCGTAGGAGAGACCGAGCCGAGCCATCGCATTAGGGCGCAGGCTAAAAAGCAGGACATCTGCCGTGGCGATCATGCGTTTGAGCGCTGCGAGGCCGCTAGGCGTTTTGAGGTTCAGCACCAGGCTGCGCTTGTTGCGGTTCAGGTGCAGGAAGATCGCCGCCATGCCCTTGTTGCGACTGGGGCCGACGTTGCGGGTGGTATCGCCTTCAGGCGCCTCGATCTTGCAGATATCCGCGCCCATGTCTCCCAGTAGGAGGGATGCATACGGCCCCATGAAGTTCGAGGTGAGGTCCAGTACTCGCACACCGGTCAAAGGGCCGACCAGTTTGGTGTGGTCGATCTGGGGATGATCAGTGGCACATTGATTCGACATACCGCATTGCTCCTGTTCTTGTAATTGCGTCAGTCCGCTGCCGGGTAAGCCAGGCGGCTCAATGAATGGTCAGGCCTCCGGTGGGGCTGACCGTGGCACCTGTGAGGTAGGCGGCATCGTCGGAGGCCAGGAAGGCCACGACGCCCCCGATGTCACCGGGCGCTGCGACGCCGAATGGGCTGCTGGCCACGATCTTTTCGTACTGCTTGCGGTGGTGTTCGGAAACACCGCCTTCCTGGCCCCAGGCGGCGTCCCACGACGGTGTGTCACGTACCACGGTGACACACACGCAGTTGACCCGGATCTTGTCCCTGGCAAGCTCTTTGGACAGCACTTTGCTGGCCATGATCAGGCCGCCGGAGAACGTGGAGATGGCGGTCTGCCCAGGGGTAGGCGACCTGCCGCCTTCGGAGGTGACGAATACAATGCTGCCGCCGCCGCGCTGGCGCAGGTAAGGCACCGCGGCCTGCACCACGAGCAGCTTCGCCGCCACGGCTTGCGCCACGAACTGGGTCACCCGTTCGAGGTCGATGTCGGCAAAGGGGCCACGTACTTGTGGTTGCCGGGCCTCATCGTCGTTGCCCCCGGCGTTAGGCACCACGATGTCTATTCCCCCGAAGCGGCGCGCCGCCTCAGCAGCCACGGCCTGCATGTCGCTTTTCGAGCGCACGTCGCCTGCAACGAAGCAGCCTTCGCCGCCCAGGGCGCGGATTTGCTCGAGCACGGCCTGGGCCTTCTTTTCGTCCCGGCCATTGATAACCACTCGGGCACCACGGGCGGCGAGTTGCAACGCCACACCTTTACCAATACCACCCGTGCCACCGGTAACGATGGCGACCTTACCTTCGAGATTGTTCATTGCTCCAAAGCTCCTGACTGCATGGTAGAAACTGGCGGTGCCACGCACCACGCAGGTTTGATGAATATCAAACCCAAGGGTAGGCGCCGACACGGCCCGATCCAACTTGTGCTTTACGAAGCCCTGATTCGGTCGTATTGAAGTTGCGCCTTGGGGTGAAACAGGTGCGGCGAAAGCCTTTCGCCGCACCTGTGCGCTTACATGTTTTGCGGTAGCCAGAGCGTCAGCTGAGGGAAGGCCAGGAGAATCGCGATGGCGACCAATTGGGTGATCACATAAGGGAACGACCCTCTGAATATCTGCGATACCGGTGTCTTCGAGTACTTGGACACGATGAAGCAGTTCAGGCCCACCGGCGGGGTGACCATGCCGATTTCGGCGACGACGATCATGATGATGCCGAACCAGACCAGGTCGAAGCCTAGCGAGGACACCAACGGCGCGACGATGGGCACGGTGAGCACCAGGATGGCCATCTGGTCCATGAAAAAGCCCAGCACCAGGTACAGGAGCACCAGCCCGAGCATGATGGTCCAGGGGGACACGTCCAGTGCGCCCACCCAGGCAATCAGGTCCTGGGTGACGTGGGTTAGTGCGAACACCATGGCGAACAGCTTCGCGCCCAGGATGATGATGGCGAACATGCAGGACGTTCGCGCCGCCCGTCCGACCAGCCCTTGCAGATCGGGCAGGGACGCGCGACCACGGGCGACATACAGCACGCCAGCGAGCAATGCGCCAAGCGCGGAGGCTTCGGTGGGTGTTGCGATGCCGGTGTAGATGACCCCAGTGATCGCGGCGAACAGAAGCAACACTGGCAGGACGCTCTTGAGCAGGCGCAGTTTCTCGGTCAGGGCGACCGGTTCCGACAACGGTGCGCGCGAGGGGTCGAGCTTGACCAGGCTATAGACCGTGATGACGATCGTCAGGGTCACCAGGATGCCGGGCACTACCCCTGCCATCAGCAGCCTACCGATGTTCACGTCGGCAATCAGGCCATAGACCACCATCGCGATGCTGGGAGGGATCAGCATCGCCAGGGTCCCGGAAATCGCCACGCAGCCACCAGCCAGGCGCGGCTCATAGCCGTGCTTGAGCATTGCTGGCAGGGACGTGGCCGACAGGGTCGCCGCAGCCGCGGAAGAAGAGCCGCAGATCGCTCCGAAACCTGCCCCGGAAAAGGCCGTTGCAATACCGAGCCCGCCGGGAATGCGACCGAACCAGGCTGCGCCGACCTTGAACAGGTCGTCGGTCACGCCGGAGCGGAGCACGAACTCAGCCATCAGCAGGAACATGGGTATGGTCACGAACTCGTAGACTACTGCCGATTCGCGTGGCATCGAGCCGAGCATGATGAGCAACGCATCCGTACCCCCGGCCCACAGAAGCCCAAGGCCACCCACGATCGCCATGGCAAAGCCGATGGGGGAACCCAGGGAGATCAGCAGCAACAGGGCAATGAAAAAAGCAGCGGCAATCATCTCAGGCTTCCTCCGGTTGTTCGAGAGACGCATCCTGGCCACTGCTCAATAGCAGCGAGCAGTGATGGATCAGGCGCAAAGACAGCAGGGCGCTGCCTGCACTGATGGGCAAGTAGCTCAGCCAGACCGGCCAGTTGACATACCCGGTGAGAAACTCGTCTGCCTGAAAAGACTCGATCATGCTGAGGGTGCTGCCAATGGCGATAACCACGAACACGCAGGCCGCCAAGAGCGAGCACGCGGTATCTGAAATCAGCTTTGTGCGCGGGCTCATGCGGTTAAGGAACAGGTCCAGTTGGATATGGTCGCCATGCCGGAATGTATCGGAGATCGCCAGGTAGGAAATAACCACCATGAGGTAATAGCTGATGACGTCCATCGTCCAGGGAATGGGCGAATGGAACAAGTAGCGGGCAACCGCGTCGGCGCTGATGAGGAACATGGTGATTAGCAGGCAGATACCCGCGAGCAGCGTGCTGGACTTCTCGAGTACTTGAATTATCGATTTCATGGAAAGGCTCTCAGGTAAGCGGCAGGTTATTGTTCTGATGCCACGAACAGCTGGTGGTACTCCTCAAGCAGTGCACTGCCGTCGTGATGGGCCGCATCCATGACCTGCGCCCAGCTTTTCTTGACCTGCTGCATGGCAAGCGTCAGCTTGGCCAGATCCTCGGCGGGCAACTGCGTCACGATATGGCCGTTGTCCCTGACGATCTGGTTCTTGATCCTGACGTTTTCCTCGTCCAGCCATTGGCACATTGAGGCCTGGGTGGACTGCGCCGCTTGGTTCATGATGGTTTTCACATCCGCGGGCAGCGCATTCCACTTTTTGCTGTTGATGGCATACACCACGGCCGTTCCACCCAGGCTTACACCGTCGACGGAGTACTTGAGTTGGTTTTCGAGGGCGTAGGGCGTCAGCGCGTTGTAGGGGTAGACGGCGCCGTCGATGGTGCCGCGCGACAGCGCCTCGTACACCTCGGAAGCGGAGATTTGCACAGGCACCGCGTCCAGAGCCTGTACCGTCTTGGTCATGGCCGCCCCGGCCCCGCGGATCTTCAACCCCTCCATCGCCTCCAGGCTGGCGGTCGGTTGCTTCGAGGTCATGAAGGTATAGGGCGGCATCAGGGTCACGAACAGCACGTGAAGCCCGTGGCGGTTGTACTCGGATTTGCCGATGGTGCCTGTGTCACTGACCATGGTCGCCAGCGTTCGGGCGCCCTGGCAAATATTGCTGTACATGTTCGGCAGTTCAGCGACCGTGGACATCGGAAGTTTGTCCGACTCATACGCAGGAATGAAAACAGCTATATCGGCCAACCCCGAGCGGAGCAGGCTGAAATAGTCTTTTCCCAATTGTGCGGCGGGGTAGGTTTCAAACGTCACCCTGCCGTTTGAAGCCTTCTCCACCGCCTGGGTGAATACGCCACCGCCATGGGTCCAGGCATAGTGTTTCGATGAGAAGCGGTGAGTGAACTTCAGGTTGATCTGGTCTTCTGCAACGGCGGGGAACGCACTGCACAAACCGGCAAGGGTCAGTACCGTCGCGCACTGAAGTACCGAAGGGCGCTGGAGCGCGGGGCGCGACTGAATGGCGGGTGGCCGTGCAGGCGCACGGGTTTTTGACTGTGTCTTCGAACGGAACAACATGGCTGTACCTCTGAAACTGGAATGATCTTGTTGTTGTTTCTATTCCTGTTTGGGTGTCGTCGAGTTGATCGGGCCTGTCAGGTCACTGGGTCACTCCTCTGCGTTGAATCACCGTGTACGCAACGTCCCGGGGCAGTGGTTGTGCGCGGGTGCGATAGCGGGATAACGATGAAGCAGAGCAGCCAATTGCGCCTGCTGTTTCGGCTGAAGAATTCGCAAGCCCCGATTCGCTCCTGGCGAACCCTGAAACTGCTTCGCCCAGAACGAATTGACGCTTCGATTTATCGCGTTTGCCCCACGCCCGAGATGCTCTTAGCCTCAAGCCAGAGGGATATTGCCTGTCCCGGTGCTGGCCATATGCGCGGCGTGTTTCGTTCCCTGGCAACTGCACAGGGATATTCGAGCGCAACGACAGCACCTGACCACCAACAACAATCAAGCAGATGCTGAGGGCGTTGAATGCGAGGCATGATTTTCAAGGGGCAGTGCGAAGTCCAGGTCAAGGACTTCCCGGACCCCACCCCAGGACCGGGCGAGGCCATCATCGAGATGAAGGCCTCCGGCATGTGCGGTACCGACCTGCATTACTACCGGCACGGCATGCACGAGGCACTTGGTATGCTCGGCCTGAAGGAGCGCATGCGCGGCGACGACATCATCGGTGGGCATGAACCCTGTGGGGTAATCGCCGCGGTGGGAGCCGGTGTCGATGCGCGGGCATTCAAGCCCGGCGATCGGGTCATCGTCTTTCATTACAAGGGGTGCAGCCACTGCGAGCATTGCCGCAGCGGCTGGACCCAGTTGTGCGATCACGGCGCCGACATCTATGGCGTACTCAACCACGGCGGGCATGCCACCTACATGAAGGTCCCGGTGTCTTCGCTGATCCATCTACCTCAAGACATTTCGTTCAAGGGCGGTGCCGCCATTGCTTGTGGCACGGGTACGGCCTATGGCGCTTTGCTTCGCCTTGGCGTCGCCGCCCGCGACACGCTGGCGATCTATGGCCTGGGGCCCGTCGGGCTTTCCGCCGCGCAGTTGGCGGCGGCCATGGGCGTAGAGGTGATCGGCGTCGATATCAACGCCGAACGCGTGCAGAACGCGAAGGCGTTTGGTGTAGCGCATGCCATCGATGCCAGCCGAGTTGACCCGGTCGAGCAGATTCACAGGCTCACGGCCGGCAAAGGCGCCTCCTGCGCCATGGAGTGTGCCGGTGGTGAGATACCCCGTAGCCAAGCCGTGCGCAGCACCAGTATCTGGGGGCGGATTGCCCTAGTGTCGGTGGGCGGTAACCTGAGCCTTGATGTCATGAAGGACCTCATCGGCAAGCAGCGGACCTTGGTGGGCTCATTCACGGTTTCGGAGGTCGGCATGAGCGACTGTGCGCGCTTCATCGCGGCCCATGGTGTCGAGGTGGACAAGCTGTTTTCCAGCGAGTGGTCCCTTGAGCAGGCCGGTGAGGCCTATGCCGATTTCAACCAGCAGGCAGGCGGCAAGGGCGTGATCGTCTTCTGACCGCCCGATGTTCTGGCCAACCCGTTCAGTGGCGCAGTGGTGCCCAATGGAGATCATCATGACCGAAAGAACCATTTCCCTGAAACACCCCGATCGGCTATTCATCGGTGGGCAGTGGGTGGTGCCCGCCACCTCTGAAACCTTCGATGTACTCGACTGCTCGACCGAAGAGGTCGTCGCCACTGTAGCGAAAGCCTCTTCCGAGGATATGCAGCGGGCGATCAACGCGGCGCGTGAGGCCTTTGACGACGGGCCCTGGCCGCGCTTGAGCCCACAGGAGCGTGCCGTCTACCTGGAAAAAATTGCCGAGCGCCTCGAGGCTCTGAATGATGAGTTCGCGCGCATCTGGTCTATCGAAACAGGCATTGTCTACAAGGTCGCTCAACCGCGTATTGGCCTGTTCATCAGTGGCGCGTTTCGGCAATACGCGGCGATGGCCTCGAGCTTTGCCTTCAGCGAGGCACATCAGTCGGTGACCGGAAATCCGGCCTATCGCGTTTATGAACCGGTCGGTGTAGTGGGGCAGATCATTCCTTGGAATGGCCCTGCGGGGCTGATGGCCTACAAGACCGCGCCGGCGCTGCTGGCCGGGTGCACGATGGTCATCAAATCACCGCCGGAAGCGCCATGTTCGGCGTACCTGCTCGCGCAGATCTGCGAGGAGATCGGACTGCCTCCAGGCGTCATCAACGTCGTGACGGCGGACAGGGATGTGTCCGAAGAGTTGGTTCGCCATCCGGGCGTGGACAAGATTACCTTCACCGGGTCGACCGGAGCGGGCCGTAGGATAGCCTCCATCGCTGGAGATCGTGTCGCCCGCGTAACGCTTGAGCTGGGAGGCAAGTCGCCGGCCGTGGTGCTTGACGACTATGACATCGAAACGGCCGCCACCACCTTGGGCAACTCCTATTTTGGTTATAACACCGGCCAGATCTGCCATAGCCTGACCAGGGTGATCGTTCCACGGGCGAAGCACGACCAGATGGTCGACGCGCTGGCGAACATCGCGCGCAAGATCGTCGTCGGCGACCCGTTTGCCGACGATACGACCTCCGGCCCGCTCGCCAGCGCGCGTCAGCGGGAAACCGTGGAGCGTTATGTGGCAAAAGGCATTGCTGAAGGGGCTAGGCTGGTGACGGGAGGGAAGCGTCCTGAAAGCCCGAAAAAAGGGTTCTTCTACGAACCTACGGTCTTTGCCAACGTCGACAATCGCTCCGCCATCGCCCAGGAAGAGATTTTCGGGCCGGTGCTTTGTGTCATTCCCGCCGACAGTGAGGCGGATGCCATTCGTATGGCGAACGACACGCCGTTCGGACTTAATGCCGCAGTCTTCACCAACGACCGTGAAAAGGCGTTGCAAGTGGCACGGCAGCTTCGCTCCGGTACTGTGGGGCACAATGGGCCACGCACTGATTTTTCGATCGGCTTTGGCGGCTTCAAGCAGTCTGGGATTGGTCGTGAGGGCGGGGTAGAGGGCTTGTTGGCCTTCATGGAGTCGAAAACCATCGTATTGGCATGACCCCCTGATCGCCGCACGCCTGGCGTTCGAGCGTCAGGCGTGCGCGTGAAGTGCCATTGCATGGGGCTAACATTGAACATTGGAAATGGCCCATTTAAGGGGATGTGTCATGGCATTAGAGGTAGTACGTACGCAGATAGGTGCCGCTGAAATCTTCCAGGTCATCGAGTTGGAAATAGGCCCGCAACTGGCTTGGCTCCTGCCTGATACGACGCCTGACAATATTCGTGCAATCGAATGGTTGAAGCCTCCCTATCGTAATGCTGACTTTTCATTGAATGCGCTATCTCAATGTTTCATCGTCAGGTTGAATGGGCGCACGCTGGTCGTGGATACCTGCATCGGCAATGACAAGACCGTCACGGAGGTCGCCGAGTGGGAGCATATGGAGACCGGTTTTCTCGAAGCGCTGGAGCGCGCCGGTATCGATCGTGGCCAAGTGACCGATGTCCTGTGTACTCATCTGCATATCGACCATGTAGGTTGGAACACCTATCTACACGAGGGCAGGTGGCTGCCTACCTTTCCCAATGCCAAGTACCATTTTGCCCGTGGTGAATATGAGTATTGGCTAGAGGCTGCTCAGCGGAGCCCGCAAGACATGCATTCTGTCTCGTTTGGCGAGTCCATCCACCCGGTGGTCGAGGCTGGGTTGGTGAATCTTGTCGAGGCACCGTGTGAGCTCGGTGACGGCGTCTCCATCCTGGCGACCCCTGGACATACCCACTCGCATATCGCCGTCATGATTGAAAGCGGCTGTGGCGACATCATCATTGCGGGCGATGCGTTTCACCACCCGTGCCAAGTCGCAAGGCCGCATTGGGCAACCGTGAGTGATCATGACCAGCGTCAGTCCACGATGACAAGGGAGGCGCTGCTCTCGGCTTGCGCTGATACGTCGACATTACTTGCGGGGATTCATTTCAGCACACCTTCGTTCGGTCAGATTTGCTCAACTGAAGAAGGCGGCTATTTTTTCAAACCTCTCGTTTCGAAATGAACGGGTCCTTACGTTCTACGCTGCGCGCTTCGCGGAGAACGGCGCGGTCTTACGAGAGGTTAAGGTCGATTCATTGCTTGAGAAGCGGCACTTCATACATGGCCAATTGGATAGCTCGCTGCAATCGCTAACCATCCAACAACAATTTCTAAGCATCACATGATGTTTGGTCATACCTGACGGGGTTGGGTCGAGGCGAGATGCCGCCCCCGTACCAGCGCGTATGTTGCTGCCTGGTTCGACGGGATTGGAGTGGAGCAAGGTCTTATGGGGCAGATCCAGCAGTATCGACCAGACCGGATGAGCATCCGTGACAGGGTAAATTTCATGGGTACCTTGGCGATCGCAGGGCTGAATATTTCTGCCCTGGGCTCGGCGCGCCTGGTAGTACCCTTGATCGCGCTCTCGCTGGGGGCAAGCGCTACGCTGGTGGGCGTCATTGCCGCAGCATTCACAGCTGCCCCCATGGTGTTCAGCGTGTCATTCGGGCGCTGGCTGGACCGCGCGGGGACCTTGATGCCGATCATGAGCGCCGCGCTGCTCATCGTTGGCGCAACGACGACGTTCTGGGTATTTCCGAGTCGGTACGCGCTCGTGATCGTCGCAGGTCTCGTGGGGGCGGGTGCAGTATTTACCCATATGGCCGCCACTCGTGCTGTCGGCTCAATCGCGACAGAAGCACAACGCCCTCGCTATCTGGGGTACCTGATCCTTAGTTATTCGCTATTCCAACTGGTGGCTCCAGTGTTGGCGGGGGCGATGTACCAGCATCATGGTTCAAACGCTGCAATCACGTTGCTGGGAGGGTTCTCCGTACTGTCCATTCTCGCAATCGGTCTTCGTCTGCATCATTTCAGGCACGAGCGTCGTGGGCCTTTGGCGAGGTTGGCCCGCCAAGGCATCTATCCGCTGTTACGTGTGCCTGGATTGATGGTCTGGATACTGGTGAGCAGCCTCTTCTTCGCTGCGCAGACCATTTTCCCGTTCGTGATATCACTGCATGCCGTTGCCAATGGCATCTCGCCCATCGAGGCGGGTTGGTTGCTCGGCGCTTTTGCCGGCGGGGCATTCATCTCCCGGTTTTTCACACCCGTCTTGACGCGGTATGCCAGGCCACGACCGACGCTGGTGGTGGCAATGATCATCGGTGCTGTCATTTATGCCGTGATACCGTTCGCCCATCAAGTCGTCACCCTGAGCGTTCTGAGCCTACTCCTAGGGATGCCATTGGGTGTGGGCGTGCCTGTTTCCTTGGCAATGATATATGACGCAGCGCCGGCAGAGCGGGTCAATGAATCGGTGGGATTGTCCATGACCGTTAATAACTGTCTGCAAACCGTTTTTCCGCTGGCACTGGGAGCACTTGTTCATACCTTCGGTATTGCTCCGATGGTACTGGCATTTTCGCTGATCATGATGGGGTGCGCAGCGGTGAGCGTTCGCGGTCCTGAATGATGTTTCGAACCAGAAATTTCGAGAATTACTTCCGGGTACTCGGAGGTGTGAGGGATTGGACAAATATGGTCGGGCGCTTCCAAATACGTCATTTAACATAATACTCATTATGCGCTAGTCTATATTTGGTCACCAGACCACGAGTGAGGCACTTTGGGACCAGGGAAAGCTCTCTGGTCTAGATAATCTGTCCTGATCCATCGCTCGCTTACCATCACAAGCGCCGACCTGGTGCCAGATGCGTTAGCCTTGCCTTTTGGACTGTTGGCTACCGCGACTTGGACATCAGGCCAGCCATTTGCACCTGTACCCTGAGTGCTTGAAAGAAACCTGGTACGGTCACCCTCGACTTTGTTTATCAGGACAAATCCAGCGCATGCATGACCACACTGACGACTAGCGCCTGTCAGCCAGCGCCATTGAGGTTGTCACGCTTCCCATCACCGGCAACCCAACTCCCGGTCGATCGGTTAACGCGGTCAATTGTAGGAGCGGCCTTGTGTCGCGATGGGCTGCAAGGCAGCCCCAACAATTCATGCGTCTGCTTTGAAACCTTGGGGGCTGCTGCGCAGCCCATCGCGACACAAGGCCGCTCCTACAAGGGCCCGCAGGATTGAGAGGACAGTTGTTTACATCTCGCGCAGACCTCAAGCCACGAACCATCCCTGTGGGTGCTGGCCTGCAAGCGATGTGATCAGTACAAGCGACAAAAGATACATGAGGACCGCGCGATACCTGAGGGCCAGGCATACCCCCCCATTTGCCATGCTGTATATGCAAATAAGGTATAACTACACTAAATACTCATTTAGCGTAGTTATATAGAACCCGCCTCTGCACCCAATCCTCAAACAAGCCCGCCAAAACGCCTGTAAAAGCCTTCATTCACATCCGGCAACGGCCCATCAGCCGTCTCCAGCGCTGCATTCAGCCATTCTTCCGCCTTGGCAAACACCAGCCGATAGAGGTTACGGCACAGCTGTCGCGCGGCCCTTCCCTCCCAATCCCCAGGCAGCAGCTCGTCCGGCAGTTGCGGGTCGCGCAGCAGCAGCCGGCGGTATTCGTGAATCAGCAGCGTACGTGCCAGGAAGCAATCCTGCGCATCGAGCTGTTGCTGCTCTTTCAAACCTTGCCATAGCGGCCTGAACAGCTGGATGAACTCGCTGTACTGCTGCCCCAGTTCGTCGATGCGCCAGCTTTCCCGCACCTGGGCGCGCATGGCCTTGGATGCCAGCACCTCCTGGGTGTGGGTTTCGAAGACGATGCTGCCGTCGCTCGCCTCCAGGTCACGCAAGGTGGCGGCCAGGTCGGCGCGGTCTGCCCGTGGGCAGCCCAGCAGGTTCGGCGCCATGGCGCCGAAGCCCTGCCACTCCAACTCTTCACGCAAAGCCTTGCGCTTGCCGGCCTCCAGTTGCGAGAGCAACACCAGCGTCCAGGCGCCGTCCCAGGCTGGTTGGCTGGGGCTGTAGACCCGTTTGAAGGCTTTCTCGAACCGCCGGCGGCCAGTCCCTGTCAGGCTGTAGTAACTGCGGCGGCCAACCTTTTCGGCGGTGAGCCAGCCTTCCTTGGTAAGGCGGAAGATCGATGTGCGGATCAGGCGCTCGTTGATGCCGATCGGCTCCAGCAGGTTGATCAGGCTACCCAGCCAGACGGTTCCGCCGTGGGGCTCGATGGCGTCGCCGTACAAAGTGATGATCAGGGAACTGGCGCGGATCGGCGTCTGTTCCTGGAAGCGGGTGATCAGGTTGTTCAGTGGGGCGAGATTGCTCATGGGCGAACTGTGCGCGGTTAAAGCACCGACTATACCTGCGCGGCGGGCCGCCTGACCATTGCGTGACGCTGCCAGGCTCATGCCGATGCCTGGCCTTTGGGCCTGACGCCGGTGTCTTCCATGCGTGGGCGCTCGGGCTCGACCTCGGTCAGTGGCGGGCATTCGACCATGCTGTTCATGCAGCGTTGCGCCAGGCGCTGGTACTCCGCCGTGCCACGTTGCTTCCAGGCCAGTTCCTGTTCGGTCAGTGGGCGCTTGACCTGGGCTGGCGAGCCCATCACCAGGCTTTGTGCCGCACATTCGAAGCCCGCCTTGACGAATGCCGTGGCCGCGACGATGCAGCGCGGTGCCACATGGGCACCATCCATCACCACCGCGTTCATGCCGATCAAGGCGTCTTCGCCCACGCGACAGCCGTGCAGCACGGCGCCATGCCCGACATGCCCGTTGCGTTCGACCACCGTATCGCCACCCGGGAAACCATGCATCACGCAGGTGTCCTGCAGGTTGGCGCCCTCCTCAAGCACGATACG
Organism: Pseudomonas sp. B13(2017); assembly: GCF_002113245.1. Classification (NCBI taxonomy): domain Bacteria; kingdom Pseudomonadati; phylum Pseudomonadota; class Gammaproteobacteria; order Pseudomonadales; family Pseudomonadaceae; genus Pseudomonas; species Pseudomonas sp. B13(2017). Next base: position 62,023 of record NZ_NEJX01000013.1, on the reverse strand, counting down.
GCCGAAATCCCCCCTTAGTGAGGCCAGTGGGCCGACGTAGCAACGAGGGCCGACGATGACATCACCAATCAGCACGGCGCTGGGGTGCACGTAGGCTGTCGGATGAACCATGGGCGTCAGGCCGTCCAGTCGATAGCAAGGCATGGCAAAGCTCCTGAAATGATTTCAAATGCGCCTTGATCTTGTATCACAATCTTGTGGTGCGTCAATCGGCATGGTCGTGTATCGCTTTTTCTGGGGTCATCGCGCCCCCATAAATTCAGCGTTATGCTTTGAATATAAGGTGATGAAGCGATTCAACATCATGAAACCCTTTGCTGAGGCAGTTGTCACTCACGGAAAAGAGATACATGAAACAATTTTGAATGTTGCATTATTGTATCGCGTAATGCATATACTGGTTCCACCTGGACGTGATCCCCGCATCACGCCCCTGCAAACAATTCCAAGAAATGCCGGCCCCACGATGTGCCGTGCGTGCAGCCAGAGGAACCCGACATGCCGCGATATCTTGATGTGCAGGCGCCCGAACACGGCGTCCAGCTCATTACCCTGCAACGGCCCGAGGCGCTCAACGCCCTGTGCACCGAGCTACTGGCAGAGCTGGCCGCTGCGCTGGAAGCGGCCGGGCGAGACGAACAGATCCGCGCGGTGGTGCTCACCGGCAGCCGCAAGGCATTCGCCGCAGGCGCCGATATCCGCGAGATGGCCGAGCGCGACCTGGTCGGCATCCTCAACGACCCGCGGGTGGCCCACTGGCAAAGCATCGCCGCCTTCGCCAAGCCACTGATCGCCGCCGTCAACGGCTACGCCCTGGGTGGCGGCTGCGAACTGGTGATGTGTGCCGACATCGTCATCGCCGGCAGCGACGCCCGTTTCGGCCAGCCGGAAATCAACCTCGGCATCATCCCCGGCGCCGGCGGCACCCAGCGCCTGCTGCGGGCAGTAGGCAAGCCGCTGGCCATGCAAATGGTGCTGACCGGCGAAGCCATCACCGCCCGTCATGCCTTGCAGGTTGGGCTGGTCAGCGAAATCACCCAGCCGGAACTCACCGTGGAACGCGCACTGCACATCGCCCGCAGCATCGCCGCAAAGGCCCCACTGGCGGTGCGCCTGGCCAAGGAAGCGCTGCTCAAGGCCGGCGATACCGACCTGGCCAGCGGCCTGCGCTTCGAACGCCATGCCTTCACCTTGCTGGCCGGCACCGCCGACCGCGTCGAAGGCATCCGTGCCTTCCAGGAAAAACGCCAGGCCCGCTTCCAGGGCCGCTGATCATCTTTCCCTCGACTGACGGAGCGAGTCTGTCATGACTTTCCAGCACATCCTGTTTTCCATCGAGGACGGCGTCGCCCTCCTCTCGTTGAATCGCCCCGAGCAACTGAACAGCTTCAATACCGCCATGCACCTGGAAGTGCGCGAGGCACTCAAGCAAGTACGCCAGAGCAGCGAAGCACGGGTGTTGTTGCTGACTGCCGAAGGCCGTGGTTTCTGCGCCGGCCAGGACCTGTCCGATCGCAACGTCGCCCCGGGCGCCGAGATGCCGGACCTCGGCGAATCGATCGACAAGTTCTACAACCCGCTGGTGCGCACCCTGCGCGACCTGCCGCTGCCGGTGATCTGTGCGGTGAACGGCGTGGCTGCCGGCGCCGGTGCCAACATCCCGCTGGCCTGCGACCTGGTGTTGGCTGCCCGCTCGGCCAGCTTCATCCAGGCCTTCTGCAAGATCGGCCTGGTACCCGACTCCGGCGGCACCTGGCTGCTGCCGCGCCTGGTTGGCATGGCACGGGCCAAGGCCCTGGCCATGCTGGGCGAGCGCCTGGGCGCCGAACAGGCCCAGCAATGGGGGCTGATCCACCGCGTGGTGGACGATGCCGCGCTGCGCGACGAAGCCCTCACCCTCGCCCGCCAGCTCGCCACCCAGCCCACTTACGGCCTGGCCCTGATCAAGCGCAGCCTGAACGCCAGTTTCGACAACGGTTTCGATGAACAGCTGGAGCTGGAGCGCGACCTGCAGCGCCTGGCCGGGCGCAGCGAGGACTATCGCGAAGGCGTGAGTGCCTTCATGAACAAGCGCACGCCGGCATTCAAGGGGCGTTGATCATGAGCGCACTCGCAAGCAATGCCCAGGTGGCGGTGATCGGTGCGGGCGCCATGGGCGCAGGCATTGCCCAGGTTGCGGCCCAGGCCGGCCACCCGGTAAAGCTCTACGACAACCGCCCGGGCGCTGCAGCCCAGGCGGTGGCCGGCATAGATCGGCAACTTGCCCGCCTGGTGGAAAAAGGCAAGTTGCAGGCTGCCGAGCGGGAAGCCATCAGCGCCCGGCTGTGCCCGGTAGACGCCCTTGAAGCTCTGGCCGATGCCCGCCTGGTGATCGAGGCCATCGTCGAGAACCTGCAGGTCAAGCAGGCGCTGTTCAGCCAGCTGGAAGCCTTGTGCGCCACCGACTGCATCCTCGCCAGCAACACTTCGTCGCTGTCCATCACCAGCCTCGCCGCCGGGCTGCAACGCCCGCACCAGGTGGTTGGCATGCACTTCTTCAACCCGGCGCCGCTGATGGCACTGGTGGAAGTGGTGTCGGGCTTGGCCACCGCCCCGGCCGTTGCCGCATGCATTCATGCCACCGCCCAGGCCTGGGGCAAGCAGCCGGTGCACACGCGCTCCACGCCGGGCTTCATCGTCAACCGTGTGGCGCGGCCGTTCTACGCCGAAAGCCTGCGCCTGCTGCAGGAAGGCGCAGCCGATTGCGCCAGCCTCGATGCGCTGCTGCGTGATGCCGGCGGTTTCCGCATGGGCGCGTTCGAACTCACCGACCTGATCGGCCACGATGTCAATTACGCCGTTACCTGTTCGGTCTTCGATGCGTTCTATGGCGACTTCCGCTTCCAGCCTTCGCTGGTGCAAAAAGAACTGGTGGACGCAGGCCGCCTCGGGCGCAAGACCGGCCAAGGCTTCTATAGCTATGCCGAAGGCGCCGAACGCCCGCAGCCAGCCGAACTGCACAGCCCCGCCATCGTCGATGCCTGCGTCGTCGAAGGCGACCTTGGGGCGATGCAGCCGCTGGTCGAGCGCCTGCGCCAAAGCGGCGTCGCCGTGACCCAGCGCGCCGGCAGCGGCCTGATCCAGGTGGGCGATGCCACCCTGGCGCTGTCCGATGGCCGCCTGGCCAGCCAGCGCGCCCGGGAAGACGGCCTGCGCAACCTGGTGCTGCTCGACCTGGCCCTGGACTACACCACCGCCACCCGCCTCGCCATCAGCTGGTCGGCCGACACCAGCGACAACGCTCGTGACCAGGCGGTGGCCTTGCTGCGGCGTGCCGGCCTGAAGGTAACGGCGGTCGCCGACCTGCCCGGCCTGGTGGTGCTGCGCACCGTGGCGATGCTCGCCAACGAGGCCGCCGATGCCGTGTTGCAAGGTGTCGGCAGCGCCGCCGACATCGACCTGGCCATGCGTGCCGGCGTCAACTACCCCTGCGGCCCGCTGGCCTGGGCCGCGAACATCGGCATCCCCCACACCCTGCGCGTGCTCGACAACCTGCAGCGCAGCTACGGCGAGAGCCGTTACCGCCCTTCCCTGCTGTTACGCCGCTGCGAAGCCAAAGGAGGCACCCTGCATGACTGAAGTCGAACTGGCACAAGCCTGTGCCGAGGCCATGTACGCCCGCGACCAGGCCACCCAGGGCCTGGGCATCCGCCTGCTGGAGGCCGGTCCGGGCCAGGCATGCCTGCGCATGCCGGTACGCGCCGACATGATCCAGGGGCATGGCACCTGCCATGGCGGCTTCCTGTTCGCCCTGGCCGACTCGGCGTTTGCCTTCGCCTGCAACAGTCACGACCAGGCCACCGTCGCCCTGGGCTGCAGTATCGACTACCTGGCCCCGGCGCTGCGTGATGACGTGCTCACCGCCCGCGCCAGCGAGGTCAGCCGCAAGGGCCGCACCGGCCTGTACCACGTCCGCATCGAGAACCAGCGCGGTGAGCTGGTGGCGATGTTCCATGGCAAATCCTACAAAGTGCGCGGCACCGTGCTGGCGCAGGAGACGCAAGATGACTGAACACACCCTGGCCGATGCCTTGATCATCGACGCCGTGCGCACCCCCATCGGCCGTTATGCCGGCGCCTTGAGCGGCGTGCGCGCCGATGACCTGGCCGCCATCCCGCTCAAGGCCCTGATCCAGCGCCACCCCGAACTGGACTGGAAAGCCATCGACGACGTCATCCTCGGCTGTGCCAACCAGGCTGGCGAGGACAACCGCAACGTCGCGCACATGGCCAGCTTGCTGGCCGGGCTGCCGATCGAAGTGCCGGGCACCACCATCAACCGCCTGTGTGGCTCCGGCCTGGACGCCATCGGCAATGCGGCCCGCGCCCTGCGCTGCGGCGAAGCCGGGCTGATGCTGGCCGGCGGCGTGGAGTCGATGTCACGCGCGCCGTTCGTCATGGGCAAGTCGGAGCAGGCGTTCGGCCGTGCGGCCGAACTGTTCGACACCACCATCGGCTGGCGTTTCGTCAACCCGCTGATGAAGGCGGCCTTCGGCACCGATTCGATGCCGGAAACGGCCGAGAACGTCGCGCAGCAATTTGCTATTTCCCGCGCCGACCAGGACGCCTTTGCCCTGCGCAGCCAGCACAAGGCCGCCGCCGCCCAGGCACGCGGGCGCCTGGCACGGGAAATCGTGCCGGTCGAGATCCCGCAGCGCAAAGGCCCGGCCAAAGTGGTCGAGCACGACGAACATCCCCGCGGCGACACCACCCTGGAGCAACTGGCCAGGCTGGGTACCCCGTTCCGCGACGGCGGCAGCGTCACCGCCGGCAATGCCTCCGGGGTCAACGATGGTGCCTGCGCCCTGCTGCTCGCCAGCAGCGCCGCCGCCCGCCGTCATGGCCTGAAGGCTCGCGGCCGCATCGTCGGCATGGCGGTGGCCGGGGTCGAACCACGGCTGATGGGCATCGGCCCGGTGCCGGCTACCCGCAAGGTGCTGGAGCTTGTCGGGCTGTCGCTGGCCGACATGGACGTCATAGAGCTCAACGAGGCCTTTGCCGCCCAGGGCCTCGCGGTACTGCGCGAGCTCGGCCTGGCTGACGACGACGAGCGGGTCAACCGCAACGGCGGTGCCATCGCCCTCGGCCACCCGTTGGGCATGAGCGGTGCACGCCTGGTCACCACCGCGTTGCACGAGCTGGAAGAAACCGCCGGACGCTACGCCCTGTGCACCATGTGCATCGGCGTTGGCCAAGGCATCGCGATGGTCATCGAACGCCTCTGAGCGGCTCAGACCATCGGCTTGTTACCGAACCGAACGCAGCCGTATATGCTGCTTCCATGACACTCACCACGCGGCCTGCAACCGGTACCGCGCGGCGTACAAGAACAATTCGAGTGAAGCCATGAACATGTACCATGATGCCGATCGTGCCCTGTTGGACCCGATGGAAACCGCCAGTGTCGACGCCCTGCGCCAGCACCAGCTGGAGCGCCTGCGCTGGAGCCTGAAGCACGCCTACGACAACGTGCCGCTGTACCGCCAGCGCTTTGCCGAGTGCGGCGCCCACCCCGACGACCTCAAGTGCCTGGAAGACCTGGCGAAGTTCCCCTTCACCGGCAAGAACGACCTGCGCGACAACTACCCCTACGGCATGTTCGCCGTGCCCCAGCAAGAGGTGGTGCGCCTGCACGCCTCCAGTGGCACCACCGGCAAGCCGACGGTGGTGGGCTACACCCAGAACGACATCGACACCTGGGCCAATGTGGTCGCCCGCTCGATCCGCGCCGCGGGTGGGCGCAAGGGGGACAAGGTGCATGTCTCCTACGGCTACGGCCTGTTCACCGGCGGGCTCGGCGCGCATTACGGTGCCGAGCGCCTGGGCTGCACGGTGATCCCCATGTCCGGTGGCCAGACCGAGAAGCAGGTGCAGCTGATTCGCGACTTCCAGCCCGACATCATCATGGTCACCCCCTCCTACATGCTCAACCTGGCCGACGAGATCGAGCGCCAGGGCATCGACCCTCAAGACCTCAAGCTGCGCCTGGGCATATTCGGCGCCGAGCCGTGGACCGACGAGCTGCGCCGCTCGATCGAGCAAAGGCTGGGCATCGATGCCCTCGACATTTATGGCCTGTCGGAAATCATGGGGCCTGGGGTGGCGATGGAGTGCCTCGAAACCAAGGATGGCCCGACCATCTGGGAGGACCATTTCTACCCCGAGATCATCGACCCGATCACCGGTGCGGTGCTACCGGACGGCCAACTGGGCGAACTGGTGTTCACCTCGCTGAGCAAGGAAGCGTTGCCCATGGTGCGCTACCGCACCCGCGACCTCACTCGCCTGCTGCCCGGTACCGCCAGGCCAATGCGGCGGATCGGCAAGATCACCGGCCGCAGCGATGACATGCTGATCATTCGCGGGGTCAACGTGTTCCCGACTCAGATCGAGGAGCAGGTACTAAAAATAAAACAGCTTTCTGAGCTTTATGAGATTCATCTGTATCGCAATGGCAACCTGGACAGTGTCGAGGTGCATGTGGAACTGCGTGGGGAGTGCCAGCACCTCGATGAAGGCCAGCGCAAACTGTTGACTGGGGAGCTGACCAAGCAGATCAAGACCTACATCGGCATCAGCACCCAGGTGCGCCTGCAGCCCTGCGGCACGCTCAAGCGTTCCGAGGGCAAGGCCTGCCACGTGTTCGACAAACGGTTGGCCAGCTGATTCATTCGGCTGCCTTTTCGGCCCCGGCATCGTCCGGGGCTTTTTTTTGCCTGGGAGATTGCTGGGGGCGCTTTGCGCCCCTTTCGCCGGCAAGCCAGCTCCCACAGGAGAGCGGTTGCCCTGGAGATGGACGCTGTCCCTGTGGGAGCTGGCTTGCCGGCGAAAGGGCTGCACAGCAGCCCCCTTGACCAGCAAAGCGATACACAAAACTTATTCGATACACATAAAACTGTTTGACGTTATGTTTTGTATCGCTTACAAATGACTCATGCCTTAGCAGGAGTCGGAACACATGTACGCACAGCTAGTGGAAACCGGAGTCAAGCGCGTCAAGTCGCTGGAAGAGATGTCGCCCGAGGAGCGCAACTTCCAGGAAAAGATCGACGCCGAAATCAAGATCGAAGCCAAGAACTGGATGCCCGAGGCCTATCGCCAGACCCTGATCCGGCAGATCTCCCAGCACGCCCACTCGGAAATCGTCGGCATGCTGCCCGAAGGCAACTGGGTCACCCGTGCCCCCAGCCTCAAGCGCAAGCTGCAGCTGATGGCCAAGATCCAGGACGAAGCCGGCCACGGCCTGTACCTGTACAGCGCCATGGAAACCCTGGGCGCCGACCGTGACGAAGAAATCGCCAAGCTGCACAGTGGCAAGGCCAAGTACTCGAGCATCTTCAACTACCCCACCCTCAGCTGGGCCGACATGGGCGCAGTGGGCTGGCTGGTGGATGGCGCGGCCATCGTCAACCAGGTGGTGCTGCAGCGCACCTCCTACGGCCCGTATTCGCGCGCGATGATCCGTATCTGCAAGGAAGAGAGCTTCCACCAGCGCCAGGGCTACGAAATCCTCCTGACCATGATGCGCCACGGCACCCAGGCCCAGCGCGACATGGTCCAGGACGCGATCGACCGCCTGTGGTGGCCAGCACTGATGATGTTCGGCCCCAGCGACGAGCACTCCCCCAACAGCGCCCAGTCCATGGCCTGGAAGATCAAGCGCCAGACCAACGATGAACTGCGCCAGCGCTTCATCGACCAGACCGTGCCGCAGCTCGAGCTGCTCGGCTGCACCGCCCCCGACCCGGAGCTGAAGTGGAACGCCGAGCGCGGCCACTACGACTTCGGCGAAATCCAGTGGGACGAGTTCTACGAAGTGATCAAGGGCAATGGCCCATGCAACCAGGAACGTGTCGCCACACGGCGCAAGGCCATCGAGGACGGCGCCTGGGTACGCGAGGCCGCCGTGGCCTACGCGCGCAAGCAACAGAACAAGAACGCCGCCTGAGCGGCGATTGATGCGGAGATCGAAAATGTCTGTCTGGACCCTCTACGAAGTGTTCGTGCGCAGCAAGCACGGCCTTAACCACAAGCATGTCGGCAGCGTGCACGCCGCCGATGCCGCCATGGCCATCGAAAACGCCCGCGAGCTGTACACCCGCCGCAGCGAAGGCGTGAGCCTGTGGGTGGTGCCCTCGGCACTGATCACCGCTTCTTCCCCGGACGAGAAAGACCCGCTGTTCGCCCCGGCGGACGACAAGGTCTACCGCCATGCCAGCTTCTACGAACTGCCCGACGAAGTCGGACACATGTGAGGTTGGCCATGCACAACGAAACCCTTGTCCCCTACCTGCTGCTGCTCGGCGACAGTGCCCTGGTGCAGGGCCAGCGCCTCTGCGAATGGTGTGGCCGCGCCCCGGCCATCGAAGAAGAACTGGCCCTGATGAACGTCGGCCTCGACCTGGTAGGCCAGGCGCGCAACTGGCTGGAGTACGCCGCCGAGCTGCTCGATGATGGCCGTGACGCCGACGCCCTGGCCTTCCGCCGTGACGAGCGCGCCTATCGCAACCTGTTGCTGGTCGAGCAGCCCAACGGCGATTTCGCCGTGACCATGACCAAACAGTTCTTCTATGACGCCTGGCATTTCGCCGTGCTTCAGGGCCTGGTCGGCTCGAACGACGAGCGTATCGCCGGTATCGCCGCCAAGGCCCTGAAGGAAGTCACCTACCACCTGCGCCGCTCCAGCGAGTGGGTGCAACGCCTGGGCGGTGGCACCGAAGAAAGCCGCCAACGCATGCTCGCGGCCATCCCGGCACTGTGGCGCTTCACCGTCGAACTGACTGCCGGTAGCGACAAAGAAGGGCACCTGGCGCAGGCGGGTATCGCCGCCGACCCCGCTGCCGTCGGCGCGGCCTGGCTCAAGCAGGTTGGCGAGACCTTCGCTTCGGTCGAGCTGCCACTGCCCAAGGCCGCCAGCCACTTTTACCTGGACGGTCGCAAAGGCCTGCACACCGAGCACCTCGGCCTGCTGCTGGCCGAGATGCAGTTCCTGCCAAGGGCGTACCCCGATGCAACCTGGTGAGCTGATTGCCGGCGACCGTGGCGCCCGCGCGCCACGCGGCGACGACCTGGCCCGGGCCTGGGCGGTACTGGCCCAGGTCATGGACCCGGAAGTGCCCGTGGTCAGCGTGGTCGACCTGGGCATCGTGCGCGACCTCGACTGGCGCGCCGGGCACCTGCACCTGGTCGTCACGCCGACCTATTCCGGCTGCCCGGCCACCGAGGTGATCGAAGGGGATATCCGCCAGGCGCTGGAACAGGCCGGTTTCCCCGCCCCGGCTCTGGAGCGCCGGCTGACCCCGGCCTGGAGCACCGACTGGATCAGCGAACTGGGCCGCGAGCGCCTGCGCGCCTACGGCATCGCCCCGCCACAGGGCAGCGCCAGCAAACGCAGCCTGCTCGGCGAAGCGCCGCAGGTGTGCTGCCCGCAGTGCGGCAGCGCCCATACCGAATTGCTCAGCCAGTTCGGTTCCACGGCTTGCAAGGCGCTTTACCGCTGCCGCGAGTGCCTGGAGCCGTTCGACTATTTCAAATGCATTTGAGCCGTGGAGAACGCCATGAGCCAGTTTCACAGCCTGACCATCAAGCAAGTGCGCAACGAGACCCGCGATGCGGTGTCGATTGCCTTCGACGTGCCCGAGCACCTGCAGGCGCAGTTCCGTTTCACCCAGGGCCAGTACCTGGTCATGCGTACCCAGCTGGACAACGAAGAAGTCCGCCGTTCCTACTCCATCTGCAGTGCCGTGCAGGACGGCGAACTGCGTGTGGCGGTAAAGCGCGTGCCTGGCGGGCGCTTCTCGGCATTTGCCAATGACGAGCTCAAGGCCGGCCAGCAACTGGAAGTGATGCCGCCGTCGGGCAGCTTCTTCGTGCCACTGGAGCCGGCCCGCCAGGGCAACTACCTGGGCGTGGCTGCCGGCAGCGGCATCACCCCGATCCTGTCGATCATCGCCACTACCCTGGCCAGCGAGCCACACAGCCGCTTCACCCTGCTGTACGGCAACCGCTCCAGCTCTGGCGCCCTGTTCCGCGACAAGCTGGAAGACCTGAAGAACCGTTACCTCGACCGCCTGAACCTGATTTTCGTGTTCAGCCGCGAGCAGCAGGATGTCGACCTGTACAACGGCCGCATCGATGCCGACAAGTGCGGCCAGCTGTTCTCGCGCTGGATGGACGTTGCCAACCTGGATGCCGCATTCATCTGCGGCCCGCAGGCGATGACCGAGACGGTGCGCGACAGCCTGCGGGCCAATGGCCTGGCCAAGGAACGCATCCATTTCGAGCTGTTCGCCGCAGCCGGCAGCGAAGCCCGTCGTGAAGCCCGCGAGGCGGCGCGCCAGGTGGACTCGGCGCTCAGCCACATCACCGTGATCAGCGACGGCCGCGCGCTTACCTTCGACCTGCCACGCAATACCCAGAACGTGCTGGACGCCGGCAACGCCATCGGCGCCGAGCTGCCGTACTCGTGCAAGGCCGGCGTGTGCTCGACCTGCAAGTGCCGGGTAATCGAGGGCGAAGTGGAGATGGACAGCAACCATGCCCTGGAGGACTACGAAGTGGCGGCCGGGTACGTGCTGTCATGCCAGACCTACCCGGTGAGCGACAAGGTAGTGCTCGATTTCGACCAGCTCTGAAACCGCGTCGCCTGCTTCGCGGGCGCGCCCGCTCCCACAGGGATAGCGCAAGTCTCAAGCACACCGCCGCACCTGTGGGAGCGGGCATGCCCGCGAAGAGGCCCTAAGCGACACCGCAACACCCGCGTGACCTCAACAAAACAATTACAACACCCAGAGATCGCAACCCATGACCCCCGAACGCATCGAAAGCATCGCCAACCACCCCGACTTCCAGCACCTGGTGCAGCGCAAACGCCGCCTCAACGGCAGCCTGACCCTGGCCATGCTGGTGATCTACTACGGCTTCGTCCTGCTGGTGGCGTTTTCCCCCAGCACCCTCGGCCAGTCCCTCAGTGGTGGCGTGACCACCGTCGGCATGCTGGTGGGCGTGCTGATGGTGCTGCTGTCCTTCGCCTTGACCGGCATCTACGTGCACCGCGCCAACAACGTGCTCGACCCGCTCAACGACAAGGTCAAGCAGGAGTGCGCACAATGAACTGGACCGCCATCTCGATGTTCATGGTGTTCGTCTGCTTCACCCTGCTGGTCACCCGCTGGGCTGCCATGCGCACCCGCTCGGCCAGCGACTTCTACACCGCCGGCGGGGGCCTGACCGGCATGCAGAACGGCCTGGCGATCGCCGGCGACATGATCAGCGCCGCGTCGTTCCTGGGCATTTCGGCAATGATGTTCATGAACGGCTACGACGGCCTGCTGTATGCCCTGGGCGTACTGGCCGGCTGGCCGATCATCCTGTTCCTGATCGCCGAACGCCTGCGCAACCTGGGCAAGTACACCTTCGCCGACGTGGTCAGCTACCGCCTGGCGCAAACCCCGGTGCGCCTGACCTCGGCCTTCGGCACCCTGGTGGTGGCGCTGATGTACCTGGTGGCGCAGATGGTCGGTGCCGGCAAGCTGATCGAACTGCTGTTCGGCATCAGCTACCTGTACGCGGTGATGCTGGTCGGCGTGCTGATGGTCGCCTACGTCACCTTCGGCGGCATGCTCGCCACCACCTGGGTGCAGATCATCAAGGCGGTGATGCTGCTGTCGGGCACCAGCTTCATGGCCTTCATGGTGCTCAAGCATTTCGGCTTCAGCACCGAGGCGATGTTTGCCAGCGCCGTGGCCGTGCATGCCAAGGGCCAGGCGATCATGGCCCCGGGCGGCTTGCTGTCCAACCCGGTGGACGCCATTTCCCTGGGCCTGGGCATGATGTTCGGTACCGCCGGCCTGCCGCATATCCTGATGCGCTTCTTCACCGTCAGCGATGCCAAGGAAGCGCGCAAGAGCGTGTTCTATGCCACCGGGTTCATCGGCTACTTCTACCTGCTGCTGATCGTCATCGGCTTTGGTGCCATCGTCATGGTCGGCACCGAGCCGTCCTACCGTGACGCCACCGGCGCGATCATCGGCGGCGGCAACATGGTCGCCGTGCACCTTGCCCAGGCCGTGGGTGGCAATCTGTTCCTCGGTTTCATCTCCGCCGTGGCCTTCGCCACCATCCTGGCGGTGGTCGCCGGCCTGGCGCTGTCCGGTGCATCGGCCGTTTCCCACGACCTGTATGCCTGCGTGGTGCGCCAGGGCAAGGCCAGCGAGCAGGAGGAAATGCGCGTGTCGCGTATCGCCACCCTGCTGATCGGCCTGCTGGCGGTCATCCTCGGCCTGATGTTCGAATCGCAGAACATCGCCTTCCTCTCCGGCCTGGTGCTGGCGGTGGCCGCCTCGGTCAACTTCCCGGTGCTGCTGCTTTCGATGTTCTGGAAAGGCCTGACCACCCGCGGCGCGGTGTGCGGCAGCATGGCCGGCCTGGTTTCGGCTGTGCTGCTGGTGGTGCTGGGCCCGGCGGTGTGGGTCAACGTGCTGCATCACGAAAAGGCGCTGTTCCCCTACAGCAACCCGGCGCTGTTCTCCATGAGCCTGGCCTTCCTCGGCGCCTGGGTGTTCTCGGTCACTGACAGTTCCGAACGCGCCAGCCAGGAACGTGGCCGCTACCTGGCCCAGTTCATCCGTTCCATGACCGGAATCGGCGCTGCCGGCGCCAGCAAGCACTGACTCTCAGGGAAGAACAACCATGTCGGGTAAAACAACAACAATGAACCGCACGCACTTCATTTCGGCCGCCTGGCTGGCGACCCTCGCCCTGCCGATGCCGGCGATGGCAGACTTCATCGGCGACAGCCACGCCCGGCTGGAGCTGCGCAACCACTACCTGAACCGCGACTTCCGCCAGAGCAACGCACCGCAGGCCAAGGCCGAGGAATGGGGCCAGGGCTTTACCGCCAAGCTGGAGTCGGGCTTCACCGAAGGCCCGGTCGGCTTTGGTGTCGACGCCATGGGCCAACTGGGCATCAAGCTCGACTCCAGCCGTGACCGCCGCAATACCGGCCTGCTGCCTTTCGGCCCGAACAGCCATGAACCGGTCGATGACTACAGCGAACTGGGCCTCACCGGCAAGGTGCGGGTGGCCAAGAGCACCCTGCGCCTGGGGACCTTGCAACCGATCCTGCCGGTAGTGGTGTACAACGACACTCGCCTGCTGGCTTCCACCTTCCAGGGCGGCCTGCTCACCAGCCAGGACCTGGCCGGCCTGACCTTCAACGCCGGCCGCCTGACCAAGGCCAACCTGCGTGATTCCTCGGGCCGCGACGACATCGGCTACGGCGCCGCCAGCAGCGACCACCTGGACTTCGGCGGCGGCAGCTACGCCATCACCCCGCAAACCAGCGTCAGCTACTACTACGCCAAGCTCGAGGACATCTACCGCCAGCAGTTCGTCGGCCTGATCGATACCCGCCCGCTGGGCGAAGGCCTGAGCCTGCGCACCGACCTGCGCTACTTCGACAGCCGCAACGACGGCGCCGAGCGTGCCGGCAACATCGACAACCGCAACTTCAACGCCATGTTCACCCTCGGCGTACGGGCCCACAAGTTCACCGCCGCCTGGCAGCAGATGTCCGGCGACAGTGCCTTCCCGTTCGTGAACGGCGGCGACCCGTTCACCGTCAACCTGGTCACCTACAACACCTTCACCCGCGCCGGGCTGGACTCGTGGCAGGTGCGCTACGACTACGACTTCGTCGCCATGGGTATCCCCGGCCTGAGCTTCATGACCCGCTACACCGATGGCCGCCACGCCGAAACCGCCACTGTCAGCAATGGCCGTGAGCGTGAGCGCGACACCGACATCACCTATGTCATCCAGAGCGGCCCGTTCAAGGACGTCAGCCTGCGCTGGCGCAACGTCACCTTCCGTTCCGGCAATGGCCTGACCAACGCCGTGGACGAAAACCGCCTGATCATCGGCTACACCGTGGCGCTGTGGTAACAGCGCCCCCCTCTACATTGGAGAACAGCATGTCTGCCGCCCCTACCTTGCAAAGCTTCATCGCCGGCCGCTGGCTTGGCCAGCACGGCGCCCAGGCCCTGCGTAGCGCCCTGGATGGCCACGTCTTGGCCTACAGCCACGAAGAACGCCCGGACTTCGCCGAAGCCGTGGACTTTGCCCGCGCCCGCGGCCTGGCCGCGCTGATGGCCATGGACTTCCAGCAACGCGCTGCCCGCCTTAAGGCATTGGCCCTGTACCTGGCCGAGCGCAAGGAGCAGCTCTATGCCCTGTCCCACCACAGCGGCGCCACCCGTGCCGACAGCTGGATCGACATCGAAGGCGGCAACGCCACGCTGTTCTCCTATGCGGGCATCGGCAGCCGTGAACTGCCGTCAGGCAACCTGGTGCACGAAGGCCCGGCCATCCCGCTGGGCAAGCAAGGCCATTTCGCCGGCAGCCACATCCTGGTGCCGCGCGCCGGCGTGGCAGTGCACATCAACGCCTTCAACTTCCCCATCTGGGGCATGCTGGAGAAGTTCGCCCCGACCTTCCTGGCCGGCATGCCGTGCATCGTCAAGCCGGCGACCTCGACCAGCTACCTGACCGAGGCCGTGGTGCGCCTGATGAATGCATCCGGGCTGTTGCCCGAAGGCAGCCTGCAACTGGTGATCGGCAGCACCGGCGACCTGCTCGACCGCCTGCAAGGCCAGGACGTGGTGACCTTCACAGGTTCCGCCGACACCGCCGCCAAATTGCGCGTCACGCCGAACCTGGTACGCAACTCGGTGCCGTTCACCGCCGAAGCCGATTCGCTGAACTGCGCCATCCTCGGCCCGGACGTGACCCCGGACAGCGAAGAGTTCGACCTGTACATCAAGGAGGTGGTCCGCGAAATGACCACCAAGGCCGGGCAGAAATGCACCGCCATCCGCCGCGCCATCGTACCGGCCAGGCACATCGACGCCGTTGCCACGCGCCTGCGCGAGCGGCTGGCCAAGGTGGTGGTCGGTGACCCGTCGCTGGAAGGCGTGCGCATGGGCGCCCTGGCCTCCCACGACCAGCAGCACGATGTGGCCGAGCGAGTGCGCAGCCTGCTGCAGAGCTGCGACCAGCTGTTCGGCGCCAGCGATGGCTTTGCACCGCGTGGCGAGGGTGTGGCCGAGGGCGCGTTCTTCGCCCCTACCTTGCTTCAGGCCCGTGACCCGCATGCCGAAGGCGGTGCCCACGATATCGAAGCGTTCGGCCCGGTCAGCACGCTGATGGCCTATGACGACCTCGATGAAGCCCTGGCGCTGGCCGCGCGGGGCAAAGGCAGCCTGGTGGCGACCCTGGTCACCGCCGACCGCAGCGTGGCAGCCAAGGCCATCCCGGTGGCCGCCGCCTGGCATGGCCGCCTGCTGGTACTCGACAGCGAGGCAGCCAAGGAATCCACAGGCCATGGCTCGCCATTGCCGCAGCTCAAGCATGGCGGCCCGGGCCGCGCTGGTGGTGGTGAAGAGCTGGGTGGCCTGCGTGCCGTCAAGCACTACCTGCAACGTGCCGCTGTACAGGGTTCGCCGAGCATGCTAACGGCGGTAACCGGCGAATACGTGCGCGGTGGCGAAGTGATCGAAACCGAAGTGCACCCGTTCCGCCGCTATTTCGAGCAGTTGCGCATCGGCGAGTCGCTGCTCACCCACCGGCGCACCGTGACCGAAGCCGACCTGGTCAACTTCGGCTGCCTGTCGGGTGACCATTTCTACATGCACTTCGACGAGATCGCCGCCAAGCAATCGCAGTTCGGCAAGCGCATCGCCCACGGCTATTTCGTGTTGTCGGCAGCGGCCGGGCTGTTCGTCTCCCCGGGTGCAGGCCCGGTACTTGCCAACTACGGCCTGGATACCCTGCGCTTCATCAACCCGGTGGGCATCGGCGACACCATCCAGGCGCGCCTGAC
This sequence comes from Pseudomonas sp. B13(2017), assembly GCF_002113245.1. Classification (NCBI taxonomy): domain Bacteria; kingdom Pseudomonadati; phylum Pseudomonadota; class Gammaproteobacteria; order Pseudomonadales; family Pseudomonadaceae; genus Pseudomonas; species Pseudomonas sp. B13(2017). Next base: position 46,104 of record NZ_NEJX01000013.1, on the reverse strand, counting down.
CTGCAAGCGCAAGATCGACCAGGGCAAGACCAGCCCGCTGGGCCAGCCCCAGGGCGTGGTGGCGTGGGATGTGGAGGTGACCAACCAGCTGGGCGAGCTGGTCGCCAGCTACGACATTCTCACCCTGGTGCTGAAACAGCCCTGACAGTGCCGTTGGTCAGGGGCGGTGGAGATCCAACCGACCTCCCCTGGCTGTTGCCGCTCTCATTCAATGAGGGGTGGTCAATGGCTTCGCCTCTCACTCCTGTATTGGGCCCGCCTGATCGCGGGCCTTTTTTTCATCGAGAGCGAGGGTTGCGAGATGAAGGACATGCTTGGCATGGGTGGCGGCAGCGCACAGGATGACTGGCCAGAGCTCGAGCCGGACCGGCGCAATGACCGGGCAGATGACCCGGATGCCGACCCCAATGTGACAGATGACGAAGAAAACCGCCCGGGCGTACCGGCCAGCGACCCCGAGTCCGGTGCCTAGACGGCCTGCGCGTACCTAACGCTGTGCATGGCACCGGCTGTGCCGGTGTTCGCGGGCGCGCCCGCTCCCACAGGTATGGCGCACTCCTTGAGCTGGTGGTGTCCCTGTGGGAGCGGGCATGCCCGCGAAGCAGGCGACGCGGTGCTTTGAGCAAGACAGTTGTTCATACAAGGATTGCGCAAGGTCTTGCAATCGGGAATCACATTGTCGCCGCAGACTGGTTCGGCTTGCCGCCGGATACCCGCCAGCTCACCGCGGTAATGCCATAGCGCTCGGCCATCGGCCTGCTGACTTTCCTGATCTTCTCCCGGCCGAACTTGGGAATGATGCCGATGCCCGCATCGCAACTCGCCCAATGCCAGGCCTCGGCATTGTCCAGCGTCTCCAGACGAATGATGAAACTGCGCGGCTGGCCATGCAGTTGGTAATCGATGATGTACAGCTGTGGGCTAGGCATCGCAGGGGCCTCCTCTTCTCCATGGATGACACCCTGATTGATCGGGGCACGGCCAGAAGATTCAAAAAATTGTCGAACAACAGGTACCAGAGGCTATTGCAGCCTCGTTACGCAGGGTCTGGCCGGCACCCGGTACCTGCGGATACCGGGTGTCCAGCAACCCTTCAACTTACTGCTGGCGGCCCCCGCCGTGGCTGTTCTGGCCGCCCTTTCGACCGGCCTCCGATGCCCGTTGGCGGTCATTGGCGAAGTTGCCGCCAGAAGCCTGCCCGCCTTTGTGCCCCGCACGGGAGGCCCGTTCCCGGTCGTTGGCGAAATTGCCTGGGTTGGTTTCCTTGGTACCGCCGCGCTGGCTGGTGCGCTCTTGATCCTGCGCCATGTGGTTTCTCCTTGCGATGGATGGGTCGCATGGATGCTTGCCATGCCTTGGTTCCGAGCCGCCGATCACATAGTCTGCTCAATGGTTTTGCCGGCAACTGACCAGTGGCACCAAACATGGGTCGGCAAAAGGTTGGCGTGACGGAAGCAGGCGGGTCGCACTTTCCTGTGCCTGCGGAGGTCTCAACAACATGGCGACGGCCTATAATCCCGCCACACACACGCCCGATGATGCTGCTACGGGCGGAACGTTCCGGTCTGCACAAGGCTCCGTCCATGAAGTCGTCCCCCAAGCAACCTGCCTCGCCCCAGAACCCGGCGCTCAGCCCCAGCCACCTGGATTTCCCGGTGGTGGGCATCGGTGCATCGGCAGGCGGCCTGGAAGCGATCTGTACGCTGTTCCGGCAAATGCCCAGCGATTGCGGCATGGCCTTCGTCGTGGTCCTGCACCTGTCCCCCGACCACCAGAGCGTCGCCGACCGCATCATCCAGGAGACCACGCAAATGCCGGTGCGCCAGGTGACCGAGCCGGTGCCGATCGAGCGCAACCACATCTACGTGATTTCACCGGCCAATCGCCTGTCCACCAACGACGGCTACCTGCGCGTGACCCAGGCCAACCGGCGCCGTGGCGACCACGTGGCCATCGACCTGTTCTTCCGTGACCTGGCTGACGTGCACAAGGACCACGCCTTCTGCGTGGTGTTGTCCGGTACCGGTGCTGATGGCGCCGTGGGCCTTTCGCGGATCAAGGAGCAAGGCGGCGTGACCTTGGCGCAAAACCCGGACGACGCCCAGTACGACAGCATGCCCCGCGCCGCCATCGAGACCGGCATGGTCGACCTGGTGCTGCCGGCGGCAGAAATGCCGCAGAAGCTGCTGGAACTGTGGCGCAATGCCCGCCAGGTCCGGCTCCCGGAAATCGAGGACGACACCCTGCCACCGGCCTTGGGCACCCGTGTCGGCGATGCCCAGGCCAGCGAGCCGATGCTCGAGGAGATCCTGCTGCAATTGCGCAGCAATACCGGCCACGACTTCCAGCACTACAAGCGCGCCACGGTGCTGCGGCGCATCGAGCGCCGCCTGCATGTGACCGGCCAGGCAGACCTGGCGGCCTACCTGCATTACCTGGAACAGCACCCCGCGGAATCCCGGGCGTTGCTGGCCGACATGCTGATTGGCGTGACCAATTTCTTCCGCGACCGCGAAGCGTTCGAAGCACTGGAGCGCCATGTGTTGCCACAGCTGGTCTGCGAACGCGACCCGGCCGAGGGCGCCGACGAGATACGCGTGTGGTCGGCCGGCTGCTCCACCGGCGAAGAGGCGTACAGCCTGGCCATGCTGGTTTGCGAGCAGCTGGCACTGGAGCAGCGCTCGCACAAGGTACAGGTGTTCGCCACCGACCTGGACGAACGCGCCATCGGTATCGCCCGCAGTGGTTCCTACCCCGAAGCGATCGTCACCGACGTGCCGCCCAGCCGGCTGCGCCAGTTCTTCCTCAAGGAAGACCAGCATTACCGGGTGCGCAAAGAAGTTCGCGAGAAGGTGCTGTTCGCTCGGCATAACCTGCTGTCGGACCCACCGTTCTCGCAGATCGACCTGATTGTCTGCCGCAACCTGCTTATCTACCTGGACCGCGAAGTGCAGCGTGACATCCTGCAGATGTTCCACTTCGCCCTGCGCCCGGGTGGCTACCTGTTCCTCGGTTCGTCCGAGTCGGCCGACATGGCCAGTGAACTGTTCGCCCCGGTGGACAAGCGCAATCGCATTTTCCGCGCACTCGATGCCAGCAATACCGGCCGCCGTTCCGGCCGTCAGCTGGCCGGCACATCTGCCGCCAGCATGCCCCTGGAAACGCTGGCCAAGGCCAAGCCGGGGCGCAAGCCATCGTTCGCCGACCTGCACTACCGCGCCCTGGCGCGCCGCATGCCGCCCAGCCTGATCGTCGATATCGACGGCAATATCCTGCACATGAGTGAAGGCGTGGGGCGTTTCCTGCAAGTGGCCGGTGGCGAACCGAGCCGCAGCCTGCTCAACCTGGTGCTGCCGCCCCTGCGCCTGGCCCTGCGCAGCACCTTGTTCCAGGCGCGTCAGGGGACCGAGGCGGTGACTTCGCGCCCTGTCGACCTGGCGGAAACCATGGGCAAACTGCAGGTGGAGATCACCGTGCAGCCGTACAAGGACGACCTCAGCGCCAGCGATTGCCTGCTGGTGGTATTCGAGGAACGCGCGCCCGACCCGTCCCTGCCGTTGCCCGGCGTCATCCGCCAGACCGACAGCATGGTGCTGCAAAACCTCGAACGCGAACTGCAGCGCACTCGCCTGCAACTGCAGGAAACCATCGAGCAGTCAGAGGTCTCCAGCGAGGAGCTGACGGCTTCCAACGAAGAGATGCAGGCCATCAACGAGGAGTTGCGTTCGGCCAGCGAAGAACTGGAAACCAGCAAGGAAGAGCTGCAGTCGATCAACGAGGAACTGCTCACGGTCAACTACGAGCTGAAGAACAAAGTCGAGGAAACCGACAAGGTCAACGACTACCTCAGCAACCTGATCGCCTGCACCGAGATCGCCACGGTGTTCGTCGACCGCAACCTGCATATCCGCTGGTTCACCCCGCGCGCCACCGACCTGTTCAACATGCTGCCGGTCGATACCGGCCGTTCCCTTCTCGACATCACCCACCGCCTGGATTACCCCGCGCTGGCCGACGATGCCCGCGCCGTGGCCCAAGGCGAGGCCATCATCGAGCGTGAAATCGGCGGCCAGGGCGATCACTGGTACCTGGCGCGCCTGCTGCCCTACCGCTCCAGCGAGCAGAAAATCGACGGCACGGTGCTGACCTTCATCGACATCAGCAGCAGCCATGCCGCCGAAGAGCGCGTGCGCCTGGGCGAAGAGCGCCTGAGCAAGCAATTGGCCGAGTCGCAGAGCACCAGCCACATGAAGGACGAGTTCTTCGCCGTCATGTCCCATGAACTCAAGCACCCGCTCAACCTGATCCAGCTCAATGCCGAAATCCTTCGCCGCCTGCCGTCGCTACGGAACATAAGTGCAGCGAGCAAGGCCGTTGGTACCATTTGCGATGCGGTAACCAGCCAGGCGCGGATCATCGACGACCTGCTGGATGTGGCGCGCATTCGGACCGGCAAGCTTAAGCTCAAGACCGAACCTGTGGATCTGCTCGCCCTCCTGCAGGGCATCCACGATGTGGTGGTGAGCGAGCAACACCCCTGCCCGGTTCGCCTGGAGCTGCCCGCCGACACCCTGCCGGTGATGATCGAAGGTGACGTTACCCGCCTGGAGCAGATCATCTGGAACCTGCTCAACAACGCGCTGAAGTTCAGCCCGGCGGGCAATGAGATACGCCTGGTGCTGAGCCACGACGAGGACCATGCCCGCCTGCAGGTAATCGACCATGGCGTGGGCCTGAGCCACGACAGCCTCGAGCACATCTTCGACCTGTTCAGCCAGGCTACGTCGCAACAGGCCAGCCACAGCCGCGAAGGCCTGGGCATCGGCCTGTCGCTGGTAAGGCAACTGGTCGAGGCACATGGCGGTACCGTCCGCGCCACATCAGCGGGGCTTGGCCTGGGCTGCACCTTCACGGTCACCCTGCCCCTTTGCGAAACGCAGCCCCAGCAGCGTACGCAGGGCTCGGAGCCGCCGAGCGAGGGCCGTCTGAACGGAATTCGCGTATTGCTGGTGGATGACTCCGTAGAGGTGCTGGCGGTAATGCAGGAGCTGCTGGAAATGGAGAGCGCCACTGTCAATGCCTTCAGCAAGCCGCGTGAGGCCCTGGACGCCGCTGCGGGTGAGGAATACGACATCATCCTGTCCGATATCGGCATGCCGGTGATGGACGGCCATGCGTTGATCAAGGCCCTGCGTGGCTACGTGCACCTGCGCCATACCCCGGCCATCGCCCTGACCGGTTATGGCGCCAGCGCCGACCAGTACAAGTCGCGCCAGTCGGGCTTCGACCGGCACCTGAGCAAGCCGGTGGGCTATGACGAGCTGGTGGAGGCCATCGAGGCGCTGAGCGGCTCGGTGCCTTACTGACCGTTGGTCGCTTTAAACGCAACGTTCATTGCTGCCGGGGGCCGAATCTACATGGAATGAGGGATTCGCCCAGGAGCCTGAATGAAGCCAGTCAAGCATCGCGCCACCATCATCTGCCGGCATGGCAAACAAACCCATAAATGGTTGTGGGTGAGAAAGCCCAACGCCGCCTGGACCCTGCCCGGCGGCAAGATAGAGCCCGGCGAGACGCCGGTGCAGGCAGCGGAGCGTGAATTGCTTGAGGAAACCGGGTTGCAGGCAGAATCGCTGACCCTCTTGATGCGTCATGAAACGGCAGAGCGCATGCATTATGTGTTCGAGGCGGAGTTCGCCGACGCCCCGCATCCCAAGGCGCAGCATGAAATTGTCGATTGCCGGTTCGCTCACCCGGACCAGGTGCCCATGCTCAAGGACGAGATCAAGCTGCTGATCCGCTCTTTGCTGGCCTGTGACCGGGCTACGGCGGCGTCAGTGAGGTAGACCTTCTACACCTGTGCCGGCCCTTTCGCGGGCTTGCCCGCTCCCACAGGTTCGGTGGAATGCCTGTGGGAGCGGGCAAGCCCCCACAGGTGCTCCACCGTGTCTGAAGCATGTGCTGAACCTGTGGGAGCGGGTTCACCCGCGAAGAGGCCGGCACAGGAATCCGCTAGGCATGCACACTCCACTGACACGCCTCTGCCTCGATCGGCATTTCATCAATGGCATGGATCATCCCGTTCGCCAATGCCTCCCGGGGCCCGAGTATCCGCGGGTAGGCCATCAGATACCGCGGTACATCCAGCACCTCGTCCGCCCCTTCAGTCCGCTCGGCGACGATCTGTGCATACAGCCGCAGGTCATAGTCCAGGCTCATCGCATATTCGGCCATGCGGGAGTGGTCGACCGAGCCATGCAAGGTCCAGTGGAACGGATGGAACAGGAACTTGCTGTAACTGCATGCCGTGCGCCGATCCCCGGCCAGGAACAGGATGTTGCCCATGGATTCCACCGTGCCGAGGTTGTGGGTATGCACCTCGACCGGTAACGCCCGCAGAAAGTTGTACAAGGTAAACCCGTAGCTGCACTCGCCGCCCATGGTGGCGATGTTCAGTTGCAGGACTTCGGCCCCCTGCTGCAACGCCCGCGAACAGGTGTTGATCAGGTTGCCGCAGGTGGATGAATTGATAGGCCCGGTGAAGTGGACGATATGTCTGGCCATGCTTGCCTCCAGGGTTGGCAGGTCATTCCTTGGGTTTCTGCGCATCATCACCCTGCCCGGCCATCTGCCGGTACTGCTTGCGCAGGGCATGCAGCTCGGCCGGGTCCATGTCTTCAAGGTCCAGCAGCGCCTTGTGCGCCTGTTGGGTGGTGCGCAACAGCTCATCGATCTTGATGTGCAGTTCGTCGTTGTCGCGGTTCTGGGTGTTCTGGATCAGGAACACCATGAGGAAGGTGATGATGGTGGTCGAGGTGTTGATCACCAGTTGCCAGGTGTCGTTGAAGCCGAACAACGGCCCGGTCACTGCCCAGATCAGGATCAGCAGGCAGGCGATGCCAAAAGTCAGCGGGCGGCCGGCCCAATTGGCCAGCCATTGGGCGAAACGGTCGAATTTCATCCTGGCGCCCTTCCTCGTAGCAGGTATGCGGTGGAAACGTCGCGGGCCGCAAAGTTCCACGCGGCATCAGCCTTTTCCGTTGGTCAACCGTGCTGAACCCTGGCCGCTGTTGACCGGTCGCACTTTCAGAGTGACCGAACAAGGACCCGGCAATGAGGAAGGCAGCGTGAGCGATATCCGCATCGGCATCTCCGGCTGGCGCTACGGCCCGTGGCGCAAGGATTTCTACCCGAAGGGCCTGCCCCAGGACAACGAACTGGCGTTCGCTTCGCGAGCGGTCAACAGCATTGAAATCAACGGCTCGTTCTACAGCCTGCAAACACCCGAACGCTACCAGGGCTGGCATGACGAAACGCCGCCTGGGTTCGTGTTCGCGGTAAAAGCCCCGCGTTACATCACCCATGTACGGCGGCTCAAGCACATCGAAGAGGCCGTGGCCAATTTCTTCGCCTCCGGGCCGCTGCTGCTCGGCAAGAAGCTGGGCCCGTTCCTGTGGCAGTTTCCGCCGAACATGAAGTTCGACGAGGCCCGCTTCGCCCGTTTTCTCGAACTGCTGCCGCACAGCCGCAAGGATGCCCGCGAATGCGCACAGGGGTGTGCACCGCGCCTGAAGGACAACGGCAGCACCGATATCAAGGGCAACGCACGGCTGCGCCACGCGGTGGAAATCCGCAACGAAAGCTTTTTGTGCGAAGCCTTCATCAAGCTGCTGCGCAAGTACCGTGTTGCGCTGGTAGTGGCCGACAGTGCCGGAAAATGGCCCTATGTCGAGGACCTTACCGCCGACTTCGTGTACATGCGCCTGCATGGCGATGTCGAACTGTACAGCAGTGGTTACACCGCCCAGGCGCTGCGGCGCTGGAAGCAGCGCATCCAGCACTGGAGCCAGGGCCGCCAGGCCGACGATGCCCAGCTGGTGGTGCCAGGGCCGCCACCGCGGCGCGCCACCCGTGACGTCTACTGCTATTTCGACAACGACCAGAAAGTCCATGCGCCTTATGACGCCCGGCGCCTGTTGCAGAAGCTGTCGCTGGACCATGAGCTGATGACCGAGCCTGGCGTGGTGCCGGAGGTGACCCTGTGAACAGGACCCTGCCTGCCCCGCACTGCATCATCGACAAGATCACCGCCGTGCGTCGGCTGAATGTACTGACGTTGAACGTGCACAAGGGCTTCACCTTCTTCAACCGGCGCTTCATCCTGCCCGAGTTGCGCGAAGCCGTGCGCGCCACCGGCGCCGACCTGGTGTTCCTGCAGGAAGTGCACGGCAGCCACCAGCAGCATGCCCTGCGCCACCCGGCCTGGCCGGATACGCCACAGTACGAGTTCCTGGCCGACAGCATGTGGCCGCAGTTCGCCTACGGCCGCAATGCCGTATACCCCCATGGCGACCACGGCAACGCGCTGCTGTCGAAATTCCCCATCAGCCGCTTCGACAACCTGGACGTCTCGGTGCAGGGCAACGAGCAGCGCGGCCTGTTGCATTGCCAGCTGGAAGTGCCTGGCCATGACCAGGTGCATGCGGTGTGCGTGCACCTGGGCCTGCGCGAGGCCCACCGGCAACGCCAGGTGAAGCTGCTGCTGGACCTGCTAGGCAGCCTGCCGCCCAAGGCCCCGGTGATCGTTGCCGGCGATTTCAACGATTGGCGGCTGAAGGCCGATGCGGTGCTGTGCGAACACCTGGTGGAAGCGTTCGGCGAGCATTTCGGCACCCCGGCACGCAGTTTCCCGGCGCGCCTGCCGTTGTTGCGCCTGGACCGCATCTACCTGCGCAACGCCATGCCCGGCACGGCCCAGGTGCTGTCCAAGTACCCGTGGTCGCACCTTTCCGACCACGCCCCTCTGGCTTCGGAGATCAAACTGTGAACCGACCCTGGGTAGACGGCAACAGCGTGCAGTTGCTGATCAATGGCGAGCAATACTACCCCCGCGTGTTCGAGGCCATGAGCCAGGCACGGGAGGAAATCCTGCTGGAGACCTTCATCATCTTCGATGACAAGGTTGGCCAGCAATTGCAGCAGGTGCTGATCGATGCCGCCCGCCGCGGCGTGCGTGTCGAAGTGGCCGTGGATGGGTACGGCACGGCCGACCTGCCCGACTCTTTCATTGCGGCCATGACCGATGCCGGAGTCAGTTTCCACGCCTTCGACCCGCAGCCGCGGCTGGTGGGCATGCGCACCAACCTGTTCCGGCGCCTGCACCGCAAGATCGTGGTGGTCGATGGCGAGCGGGCCTTCATTGGTGGCATCAACTACAGCGCCGACCATTTGGGCGACTTTGGCCCCATGGCCAAGCAGGACTATGCCGTGGAGGTCGTCGGCCCGGTGGTGGCACAGGTTCATGCCGCCAGCAAGCGCCTGATGTCACCGGTGCTGCAGCCGCCCAGCGCGGTAAGGCCATTGACCGAGCCTGCCGGTACCTGCACCGCCGTGCTGGTCGAGCGCGACAACAAGGTGCGCAGCACCGATATCGAGGCCCACTACCTGCAGGCGTTTCGCAGTGCCCGGCGGCGCATCGTGGTGGCCAATGCGTATTTCTTCCCGGGCTACCGGCTGATGCGTGAATTGCGCAATGCGTCCCGGCGCGGCGTGGAGGTTCGGCTGATCCTGCAGGGCCAGCCAGACATGCGCTGGGTACGGGCGCTGTCGCGACTGCTGTACAACTACCTGCTGCGCGACGGCGTGGCCATTCACGAGTATTGCCAACGGCCGCTGCACGGCAAGGTGGCGCTGGTGGATGATGAGTGGGCCACGGTCGGCTCCAGCAACCTGGACCCGCTCAGCCTGTCGTTCAACCTTGAAGCCAACCTGTTCATCCGTGACCGCGCCTTCAACCAGCAGCTCAACCAGCACCTGCAGGCGCTGGCCCGCGAACAATGCAAGCCGGTCACCCTAGAACGCATGGTTCGCGGCTACTGGTGGCGGGCACCGCTGATTTTCGTGTGTTTCCACGTGATCCGCCATTTCCCGCGGATTGCCGGTTGGTTCCCGGCGCACCGTCAGCACCTGCGCTCGGTGCAGCCGGAGGCCGAGGCACAGGTTGACTATCACGAGGGCAAGACCTGATGGCGCGAAAACACTGGCAAATCTGGGGCAAGCGGCTGTTCACCCTGGCATTCCTGATCCTGATCCCTGCGCTGTTGTACCTGCTGGCGCGCAACCTGGACTGGAACGAAGTGCGCCAGTCGTTGCTGGCCTACAAGCCTGGCACCCTGGCCATCGGCCTGGTGCTGGCCGGGTGCAGCTACCTGACGTTCGCCAGCTACGACCTGCTGGCCCGGGCCTACACCGGCCACCACCTGCCGGCCCGCCAAGTGTTGCCGGTTGCCTTCGTGTGCTATGCCTTCAACCTCAATTTCACCACCTGGGTGGGTGGCGTTGCCTTGCGCTACCGGCTCTACAGCCGCCTGGGCCTGGACACGGCGACCATCACGCGCATCCTCACCCTGGGCCTGCTGACCAACTGGATGGGCTACATGCTGCTGGCTGGCACAGTGTTCGCCTTGCGCCTGGTCGAGCTGCCCGCCAACTGGGCGGTCGGCGCCAGCGGTCTGCAACTGATCGGCGTGGTATTGCTGGCGATTGCCGCAGGCTACCTGCTGGCCTGTGGTTTCGCCAAAAAGCGCACCTGGCGCTGGCGTGACCATGAGGTAACGCTGCCGTCGCTGCGCCTGGCGCTGTGCCAGGTGGTACTGGGTGCCAGCAACTGGGCGCTGATGGCACTGCTGATCTTCTGGTTGCTGCCTGGCGAAGCCTTCTACCCGTCGATACTAGGCATCCTGCTGATCAGTTGCGTGGCTGGTGTGGTCGCGCATATCCCGGCCGGGCTGGGTGTGCTGGAAACGGTGTTCCTGGCCCTGCTGCATGGGCAGCTTGCCCAAGGCACACTGGTGGCGGCCCTGCTGGGTTACCGCACGCTGTACTACCTGGTGCCGCTGTTGCTGGCGGTGCTGACCTACCTGATCCTGGAGAAACGCGCCAAGGCCATGCGCCGGCGCGACAAGCCTGCCTAGACCTATCGAGGGCCACTGGCCCGGGAGGTGGCAAATGCGTGGCGCTGTCTTGAAGCCGATGTTGATACTGATGGTGGCGAGCCTGGTCAGCGGCCAGGCCCTGGCCGAAGCCTGCAATGTGCTCACCCGCTCCTCCAGCGAGGCGGTAACGCCGGTGGAGCGGCACAGCTGCTACAGCTACAGCAACCTGCCCGCCGAAGCGATCAACTGGTCATGCAGCAACGAGAGCAAGGACATGCTCAACAGCGAAAAGCACAAGGTCGCGCGTTGTGCGGATGGCAGCGTCGGCAGTTGCATCGCGCCGTTGACCCAGGAGGCATTGGCCAACCCCAAGGCAGCTGGCGGTGACAAGCCGGCGTTGCCCAAGGATGCGCGGGTGATCACCTACTACTACGACACCCCCAGCCTGGGCCAGGCCCGCACCGATTGCGAGCGTAGCAACGGTATCTGGCAGACTCACTGAGCCAACTGTATTGCCTGCTCTGGCCCTATCGCCGGCAAGCCAGTTCTCATAGAACTGCACATAACTCATTGAATTAGCAGGGACCCTGTGGGAGCGGCTTTAGCCGCGAACACCGGCGCAGCCGGTGCCATGCACCGCGTTGGATTCTTCGCGGCTAAAGCCGCTCCCACAGGGTACGAGGATCGCTTGCGAATTCAGTTATCTGCGCGACAGCACAGCCCTTGAGGTCAATGCGGTCGATGTGGGAGCTGGCTTGCCGGCGATAGGGCCAGAACAGGCATCCACGACAGTTGCATCAAATAATGATGTCCTGGCCGCGGGGCCCCTCAGGCTTCAGGGCGAAATCGGGTCACTCGCCGGAAAAGTCTCGTCCAGCGCATTGTCCACCGCGCTTTCCCCAGTCTTTTCACCACAGTGGCAGTCCGGCATCCGGCACGGCTCGCCATTGCGATGCCCGCTGGCACAGGCCTCGCAGCAATACACCTTGCCTTCGAGCTGCAAGGCATTGGCATCCACGGTGCAGGAACAATGCGCACAGGCACAACGTACCTCGTTCATGGCTTGCTCTCCTCGTCATCGATCACATCATCGCTCCACGGTTCGCCATCAAGCGGCGCGGAGCGGGCCAGTTCGGCTTCGTCCAGGCCTATGCCGCCGCCAATCTCGTTGGCCTCTACCCGCCTCAGGGTCTTGTCTGCAGGGCCGCCGCTGCCACCGGGTTCGTGCGGGTCACGGGCGCCGGTTTCATCCAGCAAGGTGTCCGGGCTCAGGTCGTCGTAGGTGACGTTGTCCTCGTGCAGGCTGTCGCTCAACGCCTCGCCGCCGGTCATGCCGCTTTCGGCCACGCGCCGCGGCGGGAACTCGCGGGCCACGTCCGCGGCCGGTCGCTCGTCACCCACACGCCCCTCGCGTTCATCCAGGCGCTCGTCGAAGTCCAGTTCATGCACGCTGCCCATGCGGTCTTCGGTGTCGTCGATTTCAGTGGGGGTATACGGCTTCGGTTCATCTGCTCGGGCCATGTGCGTTCTCCGTCAGGTGGCTTCATTCGGTCGACTGCACGAGCTGCTGGAAGATTCAGAGTTTTTTTGAACTACCGCCCGGGCCGCTGCCTCCGAGATTAGAGACTGCGAACCGCCCGGAGCCCGCCATGGCCAAGCCCCTGCAGGAATATGCGCGCAAGCGCGACTTCAATGCCACGCCCGAGCCCAGCGGCAAGCGCAGCCGTGGCAAGCGGGCCCATGCGCTGCAGTTCTGCATCCAGAAGCACGATGCCAGCCACCTGCACTACGACTTCCGCCTGGAGCTCGATGGCACGCTGAAAAGTTGGGCCATCCCCAAAGGGCCGTCGCTGGACCCCAAGGTGCGGCGCCTGGCCGTGCACGTGGAGGACCACCCGCTGGACTACGCCGACTTCGAAGGCCATATCCCCGAAGGCCATTACGGCGCGGGCGACGTGATCGTGTGGGACCGGGGCATCTGGGAGCCCGAAGGCGATGCGCGTGAGGCCTATGCCAAGGGCAAGCTGCGTTTTCGCCTGCAAGGCGAAAAGCTCGGCGGTGTATGGAACCTGTTCCGCACCCACCTGGCCGGCAAGAAGGAGCAGTGGATGCTGGTCAAGTCGCACGACAGCCAGGCGCGCAGCGAAGCCGACTACAGCATCGTCGACGCCCAGCCCGACAGCGTGCTCAGCGACCGCACGCTGGTGCCGCGCAAGCCGGCAGCAAAAAAGGCCGCCGCGCCACGTCGCAAAAGCGCCAGCAAAGGCCGGAAGGTGCCGTTGCCGGCACAGCTGCAGCCACAACTGGCGACCTTGGTCGACTCCCCGCCCAGTGGCGACTGGCGCTACGAGGTCAAGTTCGACGGTTACCGCATCCTTGCCCGCATCGACGGTGATGACGTGCGCCTGTTCACCCGCAATGGCCATGACTGGAGCGGCAAGATGCCCAGGCAGGTTGCCGCCTTGCGTGCGCTGGGCCTCGATTCGGCCTGGCTCGATGGCGAGGTGGTGGTGGCCGGCGAATACGGCGCGGCGGACTTCCAGGCGCTGCAGAACGCTTTCGACACCGAGCATGACGAGCACATCACCTATTACCTGTTCGATTTGCCCTTCCTGGGCGGCCAGGACCTGCGTCAGTTACCGCTGCAGGACCGGCGCAACACTTTGCAGCAGTTGCTGGAACACAACGAATCGGACGTACTCAAGTACTCCGCCGACTTTGACCAGCCCGTCGAATCCCTGCTCGACAGCGCCTGCCGGCTGCAACTTGAAGGCCTGATAGGCAAGCGCGTCGACAGCCCCTACAGCGGCCGCCGCAGCCCCGACTGGATCAAGCTCAAGTGCAAGCTGCGCCAGGAGTTCGTGATCGTCGGCTACACCGACCCCAAAGGCAGCCGCAGCGGTTTCGGCGCCCTGCTGCTGGCCTTGCACGACAACGACTGCGGCGAGTTGCGCTATGCCGGCAAGGTCGGCACCGGCTTCAGTGCAACCACGCTGGCCAGCATTCATGCCCGGCTGAAACCGTTGGAAATCGCCAGGCCGGCCCTGCCCAACCCGCCCACCGGGGCCGAAGCCCGGGGCGTGCACTGGCTGAAACCGCAACTGCTGGCCGAAGTCGCCTACGCCCAGATGACCCGTGACGGCATCGTGCGCCACTCGGTGTTTCACGGCCTGCGCGATGACAAACCGGCTACCGCCATCGACCTGGAGCGCAGCATGCCCGCCAAGACCCTGCCCAAGCGCAAGCAGGGCAAGGCCCCCGAGGCCTTGGGCGAGCTGCGCCTGACCCACCCCGAGCGAGTGGTCGACGCCACCAGCGGCGTTACCAAGCGTGAGGTCGCCGAGTACTACGCCGCCGTCAGCCAGTGGATACTGCCCCAGCTCGAGCACCGCCCGGTGGCGCTGGTGCGCGCGCCGGACGGCCTGGCCGGGGAGCTGTTCTTCCAGAAGAACGCCGGCCAACTGCATCTGCCCAACGTGCTCAGCTACGACAAGGCCGAGGCCGGCCAGGCGGCAATGGTCGTCAACCGCGCCGACACCTTGCTGGGTGCCGTGCAGATGAACATGATCGAGCTGCACACCTGGAACGCCACCGACAAGGACTTCGACAAGCCCGACCGCTTCGTCCTCGACCTCGACCCGGACCCGGCGCTGCCGTGGAAGGCCATGCTCGAAGCCACTCAACTGGCCCTGACGCTGCTGGATGAACTGGGCTTGAAGGTGTTTCTAAAGACCAGTGGCGGCAAAGGCATGCACCTGGTCGTGCCCCTGACCCGGCGGGCCAACTGGGATGAAGTCAAGGCTTTCAGCCACGGCATCGTCGATTACCTGGCCAGGCTGTTCCCCGACAGGCTCAGCGCCGTGTCCGGGCCCAAGAATCGCATCGGGCGCATCTTCATCGACTACCTGCGCAACGGCAAGGGCGCGACCACCGCCTGCGCCTTTACCCTGCGCGCCCGCGAAGGCCTGCCGGTATCCGTGCCGATCTGGCGCGAGGAACTGCCGCAACTCAAGGGCGCCAACCAGTGGAACATCGGCAACGTGCTTGAACGCCTGGGCGAGGTGGACGACCCCTGGGCGGAGTATGGCAAGACAAGGCAATCGATCACCGTGGGCATGCGCAAGCAGCTGGGGCTGGCCTGATGACGGCTTGCCTGCAGCGCTACGCCCGCAGTGCCTCACCAAGGAGCCGAGCCCATGAGCATCGTCCAGGATTTTGACCTGACCAACCTCGATCGCCTGCTGCGAGCTTTCAGCGAGAGGCAGCAACCGCTCAACCTGGATACCCAGTTGCCGCAGCTGATCCAGGCACTGCAAGCCGACCACCTCGACCTGCTGCCCCTGCCCGGCCAGGGCAATACGCTACGGCGCTGGCAAACCCTGGCCCGGGTGGCAGGCTGTGACCTGGCCTTGGCCAAGCTGTACGAGGGCCACACCGACGCGTTGGCGATCCTTGCCGAATGCGCTGCGGCGCACCACGCTGCCGAGGGTATATGGGGCGTGTGGGCCGCCGAACCGCCAGGTGCCCGCGCCTGCATCGTCGCCCGTGATGGCGACCAGGTCCGCCTGGAGGGTCGCAAGGCCTGGTGTTCGGGCGCACTGCAGATCGACCGGGCGCTGGTCACGGCCTGGGACCAGCACGACCAGCCCCAGCTGGTGGCCATCGAACTGTCCCATCCCAGCCAGGGCCTTGCCATAGACCGTTGGCAGGCCATCGGCATGGCCACCACCGCCAGTGTCGAAGTCGAATTCAACCACACCCCTGGCATCGCCATCGGCCGCCCTGGGCAATACCTGTCACGCCCCGGGTTCTGGCACGGCGGCGCTGGCATTGCGGCCTGCTGGTACGGCGCCGCCGAAGCCCTGGCAGACTACCTGCGCGAACACTGCCGCAACCCCCGCCCCGACCCACATGCCGATGCTCACCTGGGCGCGGTCGATGCAGCCTTGTACGGCGCCAGGGCGGCACTGCGCGAATGCGCGGCGTGGATCGACCGCCAGCCAGGCGCGGACGCCAGCTTCGAAGTACGCCGCACCCGCGCCCAGGTGGAACAGGCCGTGGAGCAGGTGATCCACCACGTTGGCCGGGCGCTGGGCGCCACGCCTTTCTGCCGCGACAACCACTTTGCCCGGCTGAGCGCCGACTTGCCGGTGTTCCTGCGCCAGAGCCATGCCGAGCGCGACCTGGCGGCGCTCGGCGAGCAGTTGGCACAACGGCCGGCGGGAGTCTGGCAGCTATGAGGCAGAACCTGATCCAGGCGAACAGCGGTACGCCGTGGGCGGCCTGGCAGCAGGGCGCGCACCTGGCCAGGGCCACCTGGATCACCCCGCAGCAGCTGTGCCCGCCAGGCCGCCGCCTGGTACTGCTGGCTCCGCACCCCGATGATGAAATTCTCATGGCCGGCGGGCTGCTGGCGGGCTTTCATGGCCGGGAAGACGACCTTGTGCTGATCTCCGCCACCGATGGTGAAGCCAGCCACCCCGGCTCTACCCACTGGAGCGAACACCGCCTGCGCCGGCAAAGGCCGCTGGAAAGCCGCCATGCGCTGCAACAGCTTGACCTCGACCTCGGCCGCCTGGACTGGCGGCGGCTCCACCTCAAAGACGGCGCGTTGCCACGTGACGAGGCGTTTCTGCTCAACCACCTGAGCCAGTTGCTCAGGCCTGACGACCTGCTGATGGCCACCTGGAGCGGCGATGGCCACTGTGACCACGAGGCAGTGGGCCGGGCCGCGGCGCAGGCGGCCCGGATGCGCAAGGTGCAATGCCTGGAGGTACCCGTGTGGGCCTGGCACTGGGCGCAACCGGACGACCCGCGCCTGCCTTGGCCGCGGGCCCACCGCATTCAGCTGGACGAGGCCAGCCTGGCCCGCAAGCGCAAGGCCCTGGCCGCCCATGTCAGCCAGCTGGAGCCGGATGGCCAGCGCCCGCCCGTACTGCCGCCGAACTTGCTGGATTGTCTGCTGCAACCTTTCGAACTGGTGTTCCTGTAAATGGAGTTGTCATGAGCCTCGACCCACAGTATTTCGCCGACCTGTACGCCACCAGTGAAGACCCTTGGGCCTTTCGCACCCGCTGGTACGAAAAGCGCAAGCGCGAACTGGTCATGGCCAGCCTGCCGCGCCAGTGCTACCAGCGCGTGTTCGAGCCGGCTTGCGCCAATGGCGAGCTCAGCGCCTTGCTGGCCGAGCGTTGTGCCAACCTGTTGTGCCAGGACCTGGACCCTACTGCGGTAGCGCTGGCCGGTGAACGCTTGGCTGGACTGAGCAATGTCTCGGTGGAACTGGCGCGGCTGCCGTCGGACTGGCCGCATGGGCATTTCGACCTGATCGTGCTGAGCGAAGTGGGTTACTACCTCGACCCGACCGACTGGTTGCAGGTGATCGAACAGTCGGTGGCCAGCCTGACCTACGACGGTGGGCTGGTGGCCTGCCACTGGAAGCATCCCATCGCCGGTTGCCCGCAGGACGGGCGTGAAGTGCACCGCATGCTGGCCCGGCACCTTCCGCTGTATCTGCAGTTCCAGCATGACGAGGCGGACTTCGTGCTGGAGTACTGGGCCTCTCAGCCCAGCGTGGTCGACCTCGACGAGACCTGCCCATGATTGCCGTGGTGATCCCGGCCCACAACGAGGCCCGGCGCCTTGGGCGCTGCCTGCGGGCAGTACTGGCTGCCGCCCTGCAGGCGCAGCAGGCGGGGCACCAGGTGGAGGTGCTGGTGGTGCTGGACCGCTGCAGCGATGGCAGCGCTGCCGTGGCAAGGCGTTTCGGTGTACAGGTGCTGACGGTGGATGCCGGCAACGTCGGTATGGCCCGCCGGGTGGGCGCGGCATACATGGTCGAGCGCGGCGCGCAGTGGCTGGCCTGCACCGATGCCGACAGCCGGGTGCCAGCGCACTGGCTGCTGTCGCAACTGGCCTGCGGTGCCGAGGTGGTGTGCGGCACGGTGCATGTCGAGTACTGGCAACCCTGGCAGACAGCGGCCTTGCGCAAGCTGTACCACAGCCGTTACCAGGCACGTGAGGGGCATCGGCATGTGCATGGGGCCAATCTGGGTGTGTGTGCCGACGCCTATGATCGAGTGGGCGGCTTCCAGCCCCTGGCGGCACATGAGGATGTGCAACTGGTCAACGACCTGCAGGCCAGTGGTGCGCAGATCGTATGGACCGCCAGGCATAGCGTGGCCACCAGCAGCCGGCGCGACAGCCGGGCCCGCGAAGGGTTTGGCGATTATCTGGCAGGGTTGCAGACGCAGGTTTGAGGAGGCTTGTGTTCCCGGGCAAACCTGATGCCGGTCAGTACGCATTTTGGGGCCGCTTTGCGGCCCTTCGCGGGCTTGCCCGCTCCCACAGGAACCGCGCATTTTCTGAGCCTCGCACCAAACCTGTGGGAGCGGGCAAGCCCGCGAAGGGCTGCAAAGCAGCCCCAATCAAACTAGCAAATGCCAATGACCGGCTTTAGGGTAAACCCGCCCACCCGATACAGGCGCCATGGTTCACGACGCCTTGCGTGTCTTCTTCGCCGGCTTCTTGCCACCGAGGCTGCGCTTGAGCAGTTCGGTGAGGTCGAGGATGTCGGCGCTTTTCCCCGCTTCCGTCGCCTCGCCCTTCTCCACAGTCTCGATCTTGCCCTTGCTGGCCTTCTCTTCCACCAGGTCCATGATGGTCTGGCGGAATGCATCATGGTACTCCGCGGGCTTCCAGGGCCCGCTCATGTCTTCCACCAACCGCTTGGCCATGTCCAGTTCGCGCTTGTCCACCTTGGCCTCGGTGACGCTGCTGTCCAGTTCCAGCGTTTCCAGCCCGCGCACTTCTTCGGGCCAGCGCAGGGTGATCATCACCAGCGCATCATCCAGCGGGCGCAACAGCGCCAGGTGCTGTCGGGTGTGCAGCACCACCGTGGCCAGCGCCACCTTGCCGGTTTTTGCCAGGGTTTCGCGCAGCAAGGCGTACACCTTGCCGCCACGGCGGTCGGGGGTAAGGTAGTACGGCGTGTCGAAGTGCTGCAGCGGGATCTCGCCAGCCTCCACGAAGGAAAAGATATCGATCGTCTGGGTCGCCTCGGGCCGGGCCTTGCGGATTTCCTCCTCGCTGATCACCACGTAGCGGCCCTTCTCGAACTCGACGCCCTTGACGATGTTGTCCTTGTCGATTTCCTTGCCGGTGACCTTGTTCACCCGCTTGTAGCCGACCGGCTCCATGCTGCGCTTGTCGAGCCAGTCGAAATCGACCCGCTCGGTGCGCACCGCGGTATTCAAGGCCACGGGGATGTGCACGAGGCCGAAACTGATGGCGCCTTTCCAGATTGCCCTAGCCATGGAGGTGCTCCCAGGTTGCCTGCCATACCTGAATCGACTGCAACGGGCGGCGAAGGTTTAGCCGCCCCGCCCTACGGCAGCGGGTTGCCGCCGGTCACGCCGAACACCTCGCCGGTGATGTAGCTGGACTCCTGGCTGGCCAGCAACACATACACCGGCGCACATTCGGCGGGCTGCCCCGGTCGCTTCATCGGTGTATGCGCGCCGAAGTCGGGGATTTTCTCCGGTGGCTGGCCGCCGCTGGGCTGCAGCACGGTCCAGATGGGGCCAGGGGCAACGGCGTTGACCCGGATACCGCGCTCGATCACCTGCTTGGCCAAGGCCTTGGTGAAGGCAACGATCGCGGCCTTGGTGGTGGCATAGTCGAGCAAGGTGGCCGAAGGCTGGTAGGACTGGATCGAGGCGGTGTTGATGATGGTCGCCCCCGCCGGCATCAGCGGCACGGCCGCCTGGCACAGCCAGAACAGCGCGTAGACGTTGGTTTTCAGGGTGTGGTCGAACTGCTCGTGGCTGACCTGGCTGATGTCCTTGCGCGCCTCCTGCTTGCCGGCGACGTTGACCAGGATGTCCAGGCCGCCGAGCTGCTCGTGGGCCTGGTCGACCAGTTCCTTGCAGAACTGCTCGTCCTTCAGGTCACCGGCAAGGGCCACCACCTTGCGGCCTTCGGCTTCGATCAGCTTGATGACTTCGCGGGCATCGGGTTGTTCGATGGGCAGGTAATTGAGTGCAATGTCGGCACCTTCGCGGGCGAAGGCAATGGCCACTGCCCGGCCGATGCCCGAGTCTGCGCCGGTGATCAGCGCCTTGCGCCCCGCAAGGCGGCCAAAGCCCTTGTAGGTGGTTTCGCCGTGGTCTGGTTCGGGCTGCATGTTGGCGTCCAGCCCTGGTGCTGGCTGGCCTTGGGCCGGGAACGGAGGGTGCGGGTACTGGGTCAGCGGGTTCTGCATGCTGAACTGGTCGTGCGGTTTGCTGGGCATGGGGGCCACTCCTCTGGTGAAACCGGTGTTGGCCCATTCGCGGGCTTGCCCGCTCCCACAGGTATTGAAACTGGTGGTAGTCCTGTGGGAGCGGCAAGCCCGCGAAGGCCGTTCTACCGATTTCGAGGTAAACCGCCATCGATGGTTTTTTCCGACTGGCCCAAACACTGACCAGCGGTCGATACGTCACTCAAAGTGACTAGTTCCGTACCTCAGCTGCGTCGACATCCGGCGCATCCGGTGCATCTGGCGCGTCTGGAGCATCTGGCGCGTCGTCCACATCCGCCCTTGCAGCGTCTCTGGCTGCATTGGCAGCGACTTTGGCTTCGTCCCTGGCGGCATCTGCCGTAGCCCTGGCAGCATCTCTGGCGGCATCAGCTTCGTCTCTGGCTGCGTCCCGGGCAGCATCTGCCGCGGCCCTGGCAGCGTCTCTGGCTTCATCTGCGCCGGCTACGCCAGCAGCTTTTGCGGCGTCACGGGCTGCATCCGCCTCGGCTCTGGCAGCGTCTCTGGCGGCATCTGCAGTAGCTTTTGCCGCATCCCGGGCGGCATCTGCTTCAGCCCTTGCAGCGTCTCTGGCTGCATCAGCATCGTCTCGGGCTGCGTCCCTGGCGGCATCTGCCGCATCGTTGTCGTTGTCGTTGTCGTTGTCGTTGTCATGCGCATCGCCTGGGCCTCTGCCGGCCATGCCACCATGGTCACCATCGCCGGCCCCCGGGCCACCATGGCCGGCATGACCGCCACCGCCGTCACCGCCGTGACCACTGCCTCCGCCACCGCTGCCACCACCGTGACCGCCACCGCCTCCAGAGCCACCGCTGCCACCACCGTGACCACCGCCACCTCCAGAGCCACCGCCGCCACTACCGTGACCGCCGCCGCCTCCAGAACCACCGCTGCCACCACCGTGACCGCCGCCACCTCCAGAGCCACCGCCGCCACTACCGTGACCGCCGCCGCCTCCAGAACCACCGCCGCCGCTGCCACCGTCTTTGGCATACACGCTGGAGAAACTACCGATGTAATCGGGCACCAGCACGGTCGAGGCCGACAGGACGCCACCTATTGCCAATGCCAACAAACATTTCTTGAGCAACATGATGCACCTCCGCTTGGAGTTGCGTCGTCATCTCCGTATCGAACGCAATGACCAATGAGTTCGCAACCGCCCATGGAGCGGACAGCCAACCGGCGCGGCCATAGATCTGCAGTGTCAGCGAGCAGCTTCGGTTTCGCACGATCCTTCAGAGCCAGTCAGCATCTTTGCGTGGGAAATATTCCCACATATTAAGACTAGTCCGGTTTGCCTGAGTTCCAAACACCGAATATCAGGCCAAGGCACGTGTCGGCGCCTGCCAGCAGTCACGCCTGGCTGAACAGCACCTGCCTGAAAGCCTCAGCAGCCAGGTGAACCTGCACCGCCCAGTCCTGCGCCGCGTCACTGCCAGCATCATCGGAAATGTATTTCAGGCACACGAACGGGATGCCTTCGCCGCGTGCGATCAGCGCCAGCACGTAGGCTTCCATGTCGACCACGTCATAAGGTGCATCGCCATGGTTGATCTCGAAGCTGTCGCCGCTGCCGCAGGTTTCCAGGGCCAGGCCGGGGATTTGCGCCCCATGCTCCAGCACCACCGGGATGTCCGACAGAGGTGTCTGGTAGCGGGCGAAGCCCAGCGGGGTCACGTCCATGTCGCGCTGCACGAAGCGGGTGCAGCACACCACCTCGCCCTTGCCATGGCGCTGGCTGCCGGCCGAGCCGAGGTTGACGATCAGCCTGGGCCGGCGCGCGGCAATGGCCTTGGTCAGGGCGATGGCGGCATTGACCTTGCCGATGCCGGTGAACACGGTGTTGACGTCAGCGAATACATCGCCGGCCTCGGCTTCGAGGGCGAAGACAAACAACGTGTCGTCCAGGGAAATGTCGGGGAATTGCTTGATCAGCATCATGGCGCAGGTGGTTCCGAGTGGCTGCGAAAGGCGCGGCCATTTTCGGCAAACCCCGGCTAATTGCAAGCCCCGGCGGCCACCACGGCCCGTAACGCCTGCGCCCTGCCCAGGCCGGCAGCGCTGGCCTGAGCCAGACATTGCAGTTGCTGGTCGGCATGGGTGCCGTTGCGCAGCAGGCGTTGTGCATGGTGGCAGGCGCGCTCGGCGTCTGCGGTGTCGATCGGCAACTGCTCCTGCAATTGAGCCAACCAACCTTCGGCCGTGACCGGCTGTTGCTCATGCAGGCCAATGAACTCGCCCTGGCGCCCATGACGCATGGCGCGCCAGTAGTTTTCCTGGGTGATCCAGCGCTGTTCGCGGTTGCAGGCCGCCGGGTCATGCCGGTACACGATGCTGTGCTCCACCAGGTGACGAAACAGCGCAGCGATGCACAGCGCGTCCTCCAGCCGCGGGCAGCCATCGCAGATGCGCAGCTCGACCGTGGGGAAGCGCCGCGAAGGCCGGATCGCCCACCAGAAGTCGCCATCCGCGGCCAGCGACCCTGTGCGTTGCAGCAATGCACGGTAGCGCTCGTAGGCGGCCCAATCCGGCAAAGGCTCGGGCAAGCCCATGTGCGGCCACTCCCCGCAAATCACCCGCCGATAGCTCATGTAGCCGGTGCACTGGCCTGCCCACAGCGGGGATGACGCACTCAGCACCAGCAACAGGGGCAACCAGCCCAGTACGCGGTTGATCAATTGCATGCGGTCGCAACCTGGCGGTACGCCCACGTGTACATGCAGGCCGTTGAGCAGGCTGCGCCGCGCCACATGCCGGTAGTCAGCGAACAGTTGCTGGTAGTGCGCCGGGGTAGAAGGTTTCTGCCGCAGCCAGGCGGCATTGGGGTGGCTCGCCGCACCGTACAGGCCCATGCCCTCTTCGGCCAGCGCTGTATTCAGCCGCTGGCGGCTGTGCCGGAAGAACTCGCGTGCCTCGAACAGGTTGGCGAACACCGGCGAGGCCACCTCGATCTGGCTGCGGAACATTTCCTGGGCAAAATGCTGGCCCAAGGTCTCCTTGCACCGCTCCAGCACGGCCGGCGAAGGTGTAGCTGGCACCTGCCCTGTGTCCAGGTTCACCAGCAGGTATTCTTCCTCGATACCGAACGTGCAGGGTCGGGCCATGCTACCTCAGCTGTTGCGGGTAACTGTGAGCACCACCGCGGCGATGCGCTCGACCTGCTCGTAACCGGGTTCGTTCAGTTGCTCGCCGAACACATCCGGGTCGATTTCCCGATACACCCAGGACCATGCCGGGCCCGCCAGGCGCAGGCGAATGGCTTCGAGCAAGGCGTCCCGGCCCTCGACGATCGCCACGCCGGTATACAACAGTAGCGAGCCCCCCGAGCCGAGCCGCTCGCAGGCTTGTTCGACGATCCGCAGCGAAAGCTGCGCGCCGAGCGAACCACCGCCATGCCGATAGGTACGTTCGCTGGCATCGAGCATGTACGGCGGGTTGGCAACGATAAGGTCGAACAGCCCGGTAATGCCGCCGAGCAGGTCACTTGGCTCCACGGACACATTGCTCAGGCCCGCCAATGCCGCGTTGATCGCCGTGTAACGCAACGCGAGCGGGTTGATATCCACGGCGCTGACCTGGGCATGGGGAGCCGCCCGGGCAATCAGCAAGGCGCCGACACCCGTGCCGCAACCGATATCCACGGCATGCTCGACACGCTTCGGCGTGCGTTGCAGGTGATCATGAATGACCTGGGCGAAACGGTAACTGTCGGGGCCGAAAAACACCGCGTCGGATTGTTGGGTGGGGTACGCAGAGTGCACCAGCAACAGGTCGTCGAGCGTGGACCAGCGCACGCGGCTGATCAGCAAATCACCGTGCTCCTCGAGTACCTGGGCCTGCCGCATCTGCTCCAGCTCATCGGCAGAAACCAGTGACGATCGGAACGGACGGTTCCAGCCGAACACATCGCGCACGGTCCTGGCCTGCCCGGCTTCCGGGCGCGCATTCACGCGAGCATGGGTTGCCGGGGTGACGCAAGTGAAGCGGTAGCCGTCGGCGCGCAGGCGCCTGCCTAGTTGCAGCATTGCCTGGTCAGCCTGGATCTGTTGCGGATCGAGCAGCATCAGCGGGTCATCTCCTGAACAAGGCCGGTAGCACGCATATAGCGCCGAGTGGCCAGCAAGCCTTCCGGTGTTGCATGGCGGTTACCGGACATCGTGTCGATCAACGTCTCGATATCGGCGTCCGCGGCAGGAGTCGAAAGCGCATCATCCGATTGCACTTGCACCTCCCAGCTGCCAGGCAGCACGCGGCGCCCCCGGGCTTGCCAACCTGCCGCGATCCAGTCGTGCCATAGTTGTTTTTCATACGCTGTGAACACGCCATACATCGGTGCCGAGGGGCCGTCGATGAGCCCCCACCAGCGGCTGTTGGCGGGTGCTTCACCACGGCGGATCCAGCCCTGCGCCTGCAGGGCCTGCAGAAACGCGGGCATGGCGCCGGGTTCGGCCAGCCATTGGTTGACGGTACGCTTTTGCAGGCGGCAATGGTCGGAATGCATGAACTGGCCAAAATTGCGCTTGTACTCCAGTGCCGACAGCAATTCGGATTCAAGATCGAAGCTGCTGATCAGGCTGGGTGTATCAAGCCCCAGGTCGTTCAAGCGGTACCCACTGCGCACCCGCTGGTAGAACTGGCCAGCTTCGTCGGCCGGGCAGAGTTGGCGTAGCGCCTGGATGGACAGATGCGCATGCCCGCTGGCCGCGTTGTCGATGGTCACGTGAAGCTGGAAATAATGGCCATCGATGCCCAATTCCGCCAGTTCGTAGGTGGTGATCAGCAGATGCAACGGTGGTTGTTCATAGCCCAGGTTGTAGCCGATCAGCTCGGGAAGAAAATCATCGCCGTGGCGCCCCAATGCCAACTGCAAGGCGCCCTGCAGGTAACGCTGGTCGTCCAGTTCTGGCATACCCAGGCAACCCAGCCGGCTCAACAGCCGTTGGTAGATCAGCACATGGTTGCAGCGCGGATCACCGCCGCCCAGTTCTTCCAGGTAGGTGCGAATCAGGCCGTGATAGCGCGGATCGCCCCACTGTCGCAAGGTACTGTGCAGCCATGCCCCGTCCACTGCCTTGGTGGGCGCCACTTGTTGCAGGAACCACAACGCCTGGGCGCGGTTGGCAAAATAGCGCCGCGGCGCGCCTTGGCGGCGTTGCTCGAGGTAACTGGCATAGGCCTCGGCCACCTGGCTTGCATGGCTAGCGCTCCAGGCTTCCAGCTGAGCAGGATCGGCAGGCAGGTCATCCGGCAAACGCTGCGCGCGTGCCAATTGTTCGCTCAGCCACGCCGCGCTCGTGGTGTCGTGGGCCACGAGCAACTTGTGGTAACGCTCCTTCAGGCTTGGCCCATTTGCCGAAGCCGGTATCACCGCGCCGGTCTTGCGGGTCATTACCGTCATGCCGTAGTCCTTGTCCGCGTTTTATTGGCTGGGTTTCTGGCCAGGCATCGGCTCGGGGTCCGGCGCAGGTTGGGGAGCAGGTTTGTCGTCGGGTTGCTGCATCTGCAGCGAAGGTTTGCTTTGGTCGGCATCCTTTGCCGGGTGGTCGTTGTCCCGGTCGAAACAGCCACCCAGCAAGCCAAGCGTGCCCACCAGCGCTATGAGAGGGATCAATCGCATGGGGTTCTCCTCATGTGCAGAATCGCAGTGCCCGATCACCCGGGCACTGCGTAGCCTCACTTACGAACGGCCGCCCTTGCGGCCCGATTCGCTGGTACGGCCACCACCGGATTGCTGGCCGCCCTTGCGCCCAGCTTCGGAGGCTTTTTCGCGGTCATTGGCAAAGTTGCCCGGGTTCTTGTTGCCACCCTGGCTGCCTTGCTGGTTGCCGGTGCGGCTGTTCTCTTTGTTGGCCATGGTCTTAAACCTCGTATGACTTCGGAATGCACGGCATTACCTGCCGTACACCAGTTGGGAGTTCGGTCATTTCGGCGGATTCGGTTTAATGCGAAGCGTTCGGACCAACGGCATTAAATAAGCGGCATCAGCATATTTGGC
This sequence comes from Pseudomonas sp. B13(2017), assembly GCF_002113245.1. NCBI lineage: Bacteria > Pseudomonadati > Pseudomonadota > Gammaproteobacteria > Pseudomonadales > Pseudomonadaceae > Pseudomonas > Pseudomonas sp. B13(2017). The sequence continues at coordinate 19,874 of NZ_NEJX01000013.1, read as the reverse complement.
GCGCCTGTCAGTCGCGCGATGTGGTTTCCAGGCGTGCCTGTCGCCTTCCCAGCAAACCTCCGGTCATCGCCCAGCCCAAGGCAATCAGCGTACCGATCAACATCGCCAGTTGCGGGTATTCGCCCATCACATCCAGCCCCCGCTTGACCCAGCCGCTGAGCGCGTCGCCGCCGCGGTAGACCACGGTGTCGATGAAGTTCTTGGCCTTGTACTTGTCCTCGGCGGGCAGCACGGTGAACAGCATCTCCCGCCCCGGCCGCACCAGCGCGTACTCACCGGCCCGGCGCACCACCATCACCACCACGAACACGGCGAACACCGGGGCCAGTGCCAGCCACAGGAAGCCCGCAGCCATCACCAGCGGCACCGCCACCAGCAGCACGCCCACCCCCAGGCGGCGGGCCAGGCGACCGGTAAGGAACACCTGGGTGAGGATGGCCAAGGCCTGTACCACGGTGTCGATCAGGCCGAACACTTGGGTTTGCCGGGTACGGTCGGTGAAGGTTTCACTGACGATGCGTGCCTGTTCGAAATACAGGAAGGTGCTGACACTGGCGAGCAACACCACGAACAGGGCAATGCCCAGCAGGTAGGGCGAGCGCAGTACGGCAGTGGCACCGGCAAACGGGTTGCCGCCCAGTGGCCGGGAACCTGCCCGCTCGGCTTGCGCCGGCAGTGGATGCCGCGATCGCCAGCGTTGCAGATACAACGTGGCGCCGATGCTGCCCAGCAGCAACGCCGCGGCCAGCACCAGCAACCCGGCATGGCCCAGCGGCGCCACCAGCAGCGTGCCCAGGATGGGGCCACTGAGCCCACCCAGGCTGGCCCCGGCCGCCAGCAGGCCGAACAGGCGCTTGCCTTGCGCGGTGGAAAACAGGTCGGCGAGCACGCTCCAGGCCAGCGAGATGCTCAGCAGGTTGAACACCGACAACCAGATGTAGAAGGCCCGTGCCGTCCACGAAGCTTCCGGGTTGCGGGCAAACAGCACGGCGAACAGCAGCAGGTTGCTGGCGAAGAAGCCGTAGGTCCAGGGCAGGATGTACCTGCGCTGCACCTTGGAGGCCAGCCAGCCAAACAACGGCAGGCACGCCAGGGTGGCGATGAAGGTGCCGGTGAACAGCCATTGCAGGTTGTCCACGCCACCGGCAACGCCCATGGTTTCGCGCACCGGGCGCAGCATGAAATAGCCAGTGAACAACAGGTAGAACAGCAGCAGACCGGCGATCACCGCCGGCCCTTCGCCGGGCTGGATGTTCAGCCCCTGGTCCAGGCGCCGCCGCCAGGCTGCCATGGTGTCAGGCAAACTGCTTGATCAGCGCCTGTTGCTGCGCCTGGGTCAGCAACGGCCCGTGCCCGGCCTTGAGCTGGTCTAGTTGGCGCTCGGGGCGGCTGGTCGCGGGGATGACCGTGGTCACCGCCGGGTGACTGATGGCGAACTTGAGAAAGAGCTGCGCCCAGCTGCCGATACCTGCCTCTGCGGCCCAGCCGGGCAAGGCCTGGTCCTTCACCCGGGCGAACAGGCGGCCATCGTCGAATGCCCGGTTGATCAGCACGGCGACGCCCTTGTCCTGGCACAGCGGCAGCAGTTCGCGGGCGGCGTCGGGGGCATTGACCGAGTAGTTGATCTGGATGAAGTCCAGCGGTTCGCTGCGCACGATGCGGGCGACCTCGTCCTGGCCACTGTTCAGGTAATGGGTGATGCCGACATAGCGGGTCTTGCCCTGCTGCTTCAATTCGCGGGCATAGGGCAGCTGGGTCTGCCAGTCGCGCAGGTTGTGGATCTGCAGCAAGTCGACCTTGTCGGTGCGCAGGCTCTCGAGGCTGCCGGCCCATTGCGCTTCGGCGTCTGCCCGGCTGTCGGCGGCGATCTTGGTGGCGATGAAGCACTGCCGGTGCCAGCCGCCCTCTTCCAGCAGCTGGCCGAGAATGCTGTCGGCGCCGCCGTAGTTGGGCGAGGTGTCGATGACCCGGCCACCGCCTTCGAAGAACGCCTTCAGTACAACTTTCAGCTGCTGGTACTGGGCCGAACCGGCTTGCACTTCGAAACTGCCGGAGGTACCGGCACCGATCACCGGCAGCGCTTCACCGGTGCTCGGCACGTTGCGGGTCAGCAAGCCCGCCGGGGCAGCGGCGTGCAACCAGGGGCTGGCGGCCAGCAAGCCCAAGGTAGCACCCGCACGTAGGACATCACGACGTGCGTACATGGAAAAGCTCCCGTCACGAAGCGGAAACTTTCAAGGCTAGCCGCTGTACCCCGCTGCGTCCGGTGTTTCTGTATCTGGATGTTTAGCGATCAGGCTTGCAGCAGCAGGCTCAGGTCGACACCCGTCTCGCTCATGGGCGGGCACCAGTAGTAACCACCGGTCAGTGGCCGGCTGAAGCGGTACAGGCCGTCGATGATGCCGTCCTCCAGGCCGCTCATGCGCCGCAGCTGCACCTCGAACGCATCGAAGCTGTGGCCCAGGGCCACGAAGGCCAGGCCAGCGCCACGTTGGTCTGCCCAGGCCACCGAACGACGGACGATGAACGCTTCTGGTTCGAAGCTTTCCTGGGCCGTGCGCTTGACGTGGGCGGACTCGGGGGCGTCGTCGAGCTCTTCGTTGTCGCTGAGGCGGCGGCCGATGATGTTGTCCTGGTCGGCCTGGGGCAGCGACTTGAAGTACTCCAGGTCGTGCTTCCACAACTGGAACGCGGCAAAGCTGGAGCCATCGGCGCCAATGGCCGCTTGCACGGCCTCTTCGTCCACCGGGTTTTCGGTGCCGTCCTCATAGCCGGTCAGGTCATGGCCGCCACGGTGCAGGAAGCCGTCGACGCTGTCGGCCAGGCGCAGGGCCGGTGCCAATGCCAGCTCCAGGGCCTGGGCCCGCAGCAGCAAGTCGCCGCGCTCGTTGCCGCGCAGCCACAGCCACAGGGCGTGTTGGGTGCTGGGGTTCTCCACTGCAGCATCCAGCTGCGGGAAGGCGCGCAAGCCAGGTACTTCACGGCCCAGGGCCTTGGCCAGCGGGGCGCCGACACCCAGGATCAGCTGTTCGCCATCGACCTGCGGCAGCAAGGCATCCAGGGCAGCAGGCAGGGCCTCGGGCGACTGCAGGGTGAAGAACAGGTGACGGGCGTGGGCCGGCACCGGGGTGGCAAGCAGACCTTGCTGGAACGGCATGACAGGCTAATCCTCGGTAAAAACCGGAATGCTACTGCGCCTGCAGGCCTACTGCAACGCGGCATACAGCCTCGCTGGCCGCTGCGCTTGGTAACAAACGGTTACCAAGGGCTGGCGCTTTGCAATTAGCTATCAATCAGTGCCGACCTACACTGCTCGGGATCCTTCGCCCGAGAGACCGCCCATGACAGCCTCACCTTTGCTCACCGCCTTTCTGCCGCTGGCCCTGGGCATCATCATGCTCGGCCTCGGGTTATCGCTGACCCTGGCCGACTTCGCCCGCGTGGTGAAATACCCCAAGCCGGTGGTGGTAGGCCTGGTTTGCCAGATCCTGCTGCTGCCGCTGGTGTGCTTCCTGATTGCCAACGGCTTTGGCCTGGAGTCGGCCCTGGCGGTGGGGTTGATGCTGCTGGCCGCCTCGCCTGGAGGCACCACGGCGAACCTTTTCAGCCACCTGGCCCATGGCGATGTGGCGTTGAATATCACCCTGACGGCGGTCAACTCGCTGATCGCGATCCTGACCATGCCACTGCTGGTGAACCTGTCGCTGAGCTGGTTCATGGCATCGGACCAGGCCATACCGCTGCAATTTGCCAAGGTGATGCAGGTGTTCGCCATCGTCCTGCTACCGGTGGCGCTGGGCATGCTGGTTCGCCGCTTCGCACCCGCTTTTGCCGCGCGCATGGAGAAGCCGATGAAGCTGGTGGCCGCGTTGTTCCTGGCGTTCACCATCGTCCTGGCGCTGGCCAAGGACTGGCAGACCGTGGTTGCGTACGCGCCGGTGGTGGGCCTGGCCGCGCTGCTGTTCAACCTGCTGAGCCTGAGCGTGGGCTACTGGGTGCCGCGCCTGTTGAACATTCCCAAGCGCCAGGCGATTGCCATCGGCATGGAGATCGGCATCCACAATGGCACCTTGGCGATTGCCCTGGCATTGAGCCCTTCGCTGCTGAACAACGCCACCATGGCGGTGCCGGCGGCGCTGTACAGCCTGATCATGTTCTTCACCGCGGCGGCGTTTGGCTGGTGGGTGAGCCGCGGGCATGTGGCGGCGCAGCCCAAGGGTGAAACCGTCAATTGAAGGTGCCGCCTGTGGCCCTATCGCCGGCAAGCCAGCTCCCACAGGTACGGTGCAGGGCTGAAGGCTGGCGCTGTCCTTGTGGGAGCCGGCTTGCCGGCGATAGGGCCGGTACAGGTTTTTACAACTGGCTGCGCTTACGCCGCAACTGCTGTTTCAGCACCTTCAACGGCGGTGCATAGAAAAACCCGAACGACACACTCCCCGTGCGCCCCTTCACCGCGTGATGCAACCGGTGCGCGCGATGCAAACGCTTGAGGTAGCGGTTGACCGGCCGTGGCTTGCGTGGCCAGTGCCGATGAAAGAACCCGTCGTGAGCCACGACATACAGCACGCCATACCCCGCCACCCCGCCGCCCACCCACTGCAAGGGCGCATAACCACCCTTGCCCAGAGCCACCAGCAGCGTGGCAATCAGCCCCAGGGCCACCAGGTACAGGTCATTGGTTTCGAGCATGCCCAGTTGCGGCTCATGGTGCGAGCGGTGCAGCCACCAGCCCCAGCCATGCATGATGTACTTGTGAGCCAGCGTGCCAACGCCCTCCATGGCCACCAGGGTGCCGAACAGCACGGCGAGATTGAACAGCATGGAACGGTCCGGGGGATGGCGAGGGAAGGCGCAAGGGTACCGATTGCCGGCGTTTTTTTCCATGCAGGCGTGACCGGTTGACGAAAGGTGTAAGCTCGGTGCGCTGCAATTGCAGCCGCAGGTGCTGGCGGCAGACCAGGACGTACAAAACTTGAAAAGGACAGATTGATGCGCATCCGCCCTACCCTTGAGCGCGATATTCAATGGCTCCCGGACGTCGAGCGCTCGGCGGCCCAGGCCTTTGCCGCCCGGCCGGCGCTGGCATGGCTGGCGCAAGGAGATGTGATGGACTGCGGCACCCATCAGGCATTTGTCGAAGCTGGCGGTAGCTGGGTGGCCGAGGGGGCGGATGGGCGCATTCTGGGGTTTGCCTGTGTCCGGTTCGAGGATCAGGCGCTGCATCTTCATGAAATTTCGGTGCGCCGGGAGGCTCAGGGGCAAGGTGTCGGGCGCAAGCTGCTGCAGCAGGTGGCCGATGCGGCGCGCCAGGCGGGGGTGAGGGAGTTGACCTTGACCACCTTTGCCGATGTGCCGTGGAATGCGCCGTTCTATGCGCGGTTTGGGTTTGAGGTGATTGATGAGGGGCTGCTGGATGCACGCTTGCAGCAGATTCTGGCCGACGAGCGTGCCCATGGGCTTGCGGGCCGTTGTGCGATGCGCCTTGGCGTAGATAATTAGACCCCGGGGCTGCTTTGCAGCCCATCGCCGGCAAGCCAGCTCCCACAGGGACCGCGCCGTGCCAAAGAGATGCACATTACCCGTGGGAGCTGGCTTGCCGGCGATGGGGCCGGTACAGGCAACCCGGGGCCTTCATTCTTCTACACCCGCCACCGAACTTTCTGCCACACGATACCCATCCCGCCCCTGGCGCTTGGCCTGGTACAGCGCCGCATCCGCTGCCGCCATCAGGCGCTCGGCCGTCACTCCCTCCCGCGCCAGGTCACCCACGGCAATCCCCGCACTGAACGACACCCGCCCCAGTGGGCTGCCCGCATGCTCCAGCGGCTGCCGACGCAACAGCTGTTGCACTTCCTGCATCAGCAGTTCCGCCCCGCGAACATCGGTATCAGGCAGCAGCAATGTGAACTCCTCGCCGCCATAGCGTACAGCCAGGTCGGCCGGCCGCTTCAGTGCCTGCTGCAGCACCTCGGCAAAGCGCCGCAGACACTGGTCGCCCGCGGGGTGCCCGTATCGGTCGTTGTAGGCCTTGAAGTAATCCAGGTCGAGCATCACCAGCGCCAGCGGATAGCCCTGGCGTCGCGCCCGGCGCAGCTCCGGCTCGAACACTGCATCCAGCCGCCGGCGGTTACCCAGGCCGGTCAGGCTGTCGGTCAGTGCCAGGGCCTTCAGGGTCTGGTGTGCCTGGTGCAGCGCCCGTTCGATGACGATACGCTCGCGCAACTGGCGCAACACCACGCCACCAAAGGCCGCCAGCCCCACCAGCAACAGCAGCAAGACCGCCACCGACTTGATCGCATCGTGTCGCCAGGGCGCAACGATCGACTCCCGCGACAAGCCCGCCTCCACTACCAACGGGTAGCTGCCCAGTGCGCGAAAGCCATACAGCCGTGGCGTGCCGTCCACCACGGCGACCGCCTCGGCCACCCCTTCGCTTGCATACGGCAGGTGCTTGCGGAAGATCTCGCTGCTGCTCAGGCTGCGGCCCACCACCTGCTCGACGAACGGCCGCCGTACCAGGATGGTGCCGTCGCGCTTGGCCAGCACCAGCGCGCCACGTTCATCGATCTTGAAGTCGCCGTAGTAGCGCACGAACCACTCCACCTTGATGGTTCCCAGCAACACCCCGGCGAAGCTGCCATCGGCATATTGCAGGCGCCGTGAAATGGGGATGATCAGGTCGCCAGTGGAACGGCTGCGCACCACCGAACCGATGTGTACCCCACGGTCGGTATGGTCGCGGTGGTAGATGAAGTAGTCGCGGTCGGCATTGTTGGCATTGGGCGGGACTACCGCCTGGTCGGTCACGATCCAGCTGCCATCCGGGCCATACACGAACAACCCGTGCAACTGCGGCATGATGCTTTTCTGCTGCACCAGCAAGGTATGCAGACGCGGCCGGTCGATGTGCTCGAAGCCGTCGCCTTCCAGGCGCTCGGCCAGCGCCGCGGTAATTGCGTCGACCTGGCGGATGGCGTCTTCGGCATGCTGCGCCGTGGCCCGGGCCAGGTTGGTGACCATGTTTTCGGCGTTGGTGAAGGCGTGCCGGTAGTCGCGCCAGATACGCCAGCCTTCCACCACGACGAAGGCCAGCATCACCACCAGCATGAACGCCAGTACCAGGCGGAACAGCGCCACGGCGCGGCCCTCGCCTGTTATCGCGAAGAACCCGTCTTCATCCTGTTTCCTGGCTGCACACATTGAAATCCCTAGCCATACCGCGTTCGCCGCCTTTCACTATAGTTCAGCACCACCTGGGCGCAGCCGGCCAGGAAAAAGATTAAACCTTTGCCGCCCATTCACCCTCAACCGTACGCGACACTGAGGTCGCGCCACGGTTTAAGGAGTGAAGCATGAGCAGTCTCTTCATCAAGCGCGTCGGTTTTTCGATGGTGTTGGGCCTGGCATCGGTACACGCGATGGCGGCGAGTTCCGATGACTTCGTCGAAGCGGCCACCGAGGCCGGTATTGCCGAAGTGGTCACTGGCAAGCTGGCTCTGGAAAAAACTCAGAATGCCGAAATCAAGACCTTCGCCCAGCAGATGGTCACCGACCACACCCAGGCCAATCAGAAACTCGGCGACATCGCTCGCAAGCTCGATATATCCGTACCTGATGAGGCGGCAATAACCGACAAGGTCAAGAAAATGATCCTGGAATGGCGGGAGGAGTCGTTCGACAAGTCTTACGTCAACAACCAGGTCGACGCTCACGAAAAGGCGGTGGAGTTGTTCAAGAAGGAAGCGGCATCGTCCGACAAGGCTGAATTGAAGGCCTTTGCCAGCGAAACCCTGCCCAAACTCGAACAGCATCTGGAGCATGCCAAGGCGCTTCAGGCCAAACACGGCAAGTGAGGCCCGCCATGAGTAACGATGCATTGAAAGCCGAAGTGCTGACTCGCCTGCTGCACGCTCACCCCCAGGGGCTGGGCAAGGAAGTGCTGGACAACTACCGGGGCGAGAAAGCCGTGGCCGGCATGCTCAAGACGCTGCAGGAGGCCGGCTTGATCCAGGATGGCAGCGTGGCGGTGAGCAGCGACCATCAGATCAGCGTGAACTACCCCATCAAGCTCTCGGCTGCGGGCGTGGAGGCAGCCAGGCAGGCAGAGCCCTGAGTCAAGCGAGCGTAGCTTTCCTGGCCAAGGGCTCAAGACAGCCCGCCCTAAGCAGTACCGTGTTGATCGCGGGGGCCGCTGAGCGGCCCCTTTGCGACAAATGCCACCTTCACGGGGATTTTTCGACGTCCCGCGGTGGCTTGGCGGGCCCTTGAGGGTCGACTTGCGGATCCTCCACATCTGGCGAATCGGGGTCGAAACCCAAATCCTGGCGTTTGTTCGCCTGCTCGGACGAATGGGGCCCTTGGGGATGTTTTTCTGGCTGTTGTGGTTCAGGCATGAGGCTATCTCCGGTGAGTGTCTAGGGAAGAAATCACCGGTCAGGAAAAGTTTGATTAATCTGTATCCACCGCTAGCTGGGCACGGCATTGAACCAACGCTGCATCACGTTGCTTCAGTTGCTCCTCGAGTTGCTGCAGTTGGCGAGCCTGTTCCGTGCACAAGTCGCGCCTGGCCTCCAGGCTCTGTGCCTGTACATCCAGCTGCCGACGCATTTCCTCGCTGGCACCCTGCGCCTGGGCCAGGATCGTGCGCAAGCCCTGGATCTGTGCATCACGCTGTTCCAGCAATTCATCCTGCGCCCTGCAGGCGCTGGCAGCCTGGCGATGCTCACCCAGCAAACGCTCGTTGTCGCGGTGCAGGCGGGTCAGCTCGTCCTGCTTGACGATCATGCCCTGCTGCAACTGGCGCACTTCCACCTGCAACTGTTGCAGCTGCGCCTCGTGGCGGCGCTGTTCCTGTTCACGCTGTTCGCGGCTGGCGTTGCGGTAATGCTCCAGCGCGTCGCGGGCATGACGGTGCTTGTCTTCCAGTGACTTGACCTGCTCGTCCTTGTCGGCCAGGCGCACCTGCAGCTCGCCCAGCGACTGGTTGAGGCTGGCACTGCGCAGCTGTTCGGCTTGAAGGGTGCTTTGGGTGGAGAGCAATTTCTCCGATTCGGCCGCCAGCGCGGCCACGTCGATCTGATGCTGCTGATGCGCCGCAGCCAGTGCCTGCTGGGCAATCGCCAGTTGCGCCTCCAGTTGTTCGCGCTGTCGAGTGAAGGTGCTTTCGGCCTGCTCGATCTTCAGGTCGGCTTCGTCCTGCAACTGGGTAGCCAACTGCCCGACCATTCGGCTCAGCACGTCGCTCAGCGCAATGCCGCCCTCAGCGGCCACAGGCTGCTGACCGTTCAACTCTTTCAGGTAGCGGTGAATCGTGGTCTTGGAGCCGGTGTTGCCCAGTTCGATACGTATGGCATCGATGCTGGGGTTCTCGCCACGGGCAATCAGCGCCTGACGCGCCTGCTGCACTACAACCTTGTTGATACCGCCCCGGGCCATGCTTGCTCCTACGATTTTGTAACGTGTTATGTACCATGTAATTACGTACCAATTATGGAGAAAGGTCATTGCCCATGCAAACATTTCCTATGGTGGAATAATCACGGCTTATCGCATGTAAGTGGTTCATGAACGCCGCGCAAGGGAATAAAACAGTACGCCAGACAGCAAAACGCCCCGCTCGGCTTCAAGCCGGCGGGGCGCTGCAAAAGCTGACGCAGGGAGCGTCAGGTGTAGTGTTCGACCCTGGCAGGCGTTCTACGCATCAGCACCTTGCCGTTGCGTACCGACACCAGCGCATGCCCCTGGCTGCGCACCATTTCGTAATCGTCCGGCGCCGACAGCAGCAACAGGTTGGCCGGCCGCCCCACTTCGATACCGTAGCGCTCGCCCAGGTTCAGGGTGCGGGCGCTGTTGTCGGTGATCAGGTCCAGGCAGCGCTGCAGGTCTTCGTAGCCAAGCATGTGGCAGATGTGCAGGCCGGCCTCGAGAATACGCAGGATGTTGCCATTACCCAGCGGGTACCAAGGGTCGACGATGGAATCCTGGCCAAAGCACACGTTCATCCCGGTCCGGTCAAGCTCGGCCACGCGGGTGACGCCGCGGCGTTTCGGGTAGTTGTCGAAACGCCCTTGCAGGTGAATGCTCTCGGTCGGGCAGGACACGAAATTGATACCCGACTGCTTGAGCAGGCGGAACAGCTTGTAGCAGTAGGCATTGTCGTACGAGCCCATGGCCACGGTATGGCTGGCTGTCACCCGGGCCCCCATGCCGCGCACCCGCGCCTCTTCGGCCAGCACTTCAAGGAAGCGCGACTGCGGGTCGTCGGTCTCGTCGCAATGCACGTCCACCAGGCAGCCGGCACGCTCGGCCAGGTCCATCAGGAACTTGACCGACGATACGCCCTGGTCGCGGGTGTTCTCGAAATGCGGGATGCCGCCAACCACATCGGCACCGATGGCAACCGCTTCGGCCATCAGCGCCCGGCCATTGGCATAAGACTCGATACCCTCCTGGGGGAAGGCGACGATCTGCAGGTCGAGCAGGTGGCGCACTTCGTCACGCACTTCGACCATGGCCTTGAGCGCAGTCAAGGTGGGGTCGGTGACATCGACATGGGTACGCACATGCTGGATGCCATGCTCCACCAGCATGCCGATGGTCTTTTTCGCGCGGTTCTTGATGTCGTCGTGGGTGGTGATCGCCTTGCGCTCGGCCCAGCACTCGATGCCTTCGAACAGGGTGCCGCTCATGTTCCAGCGCGGCTCGCCGGCGGTCAGCGTGGCGTCCAGGTGGATGTGCGGTTCGATGAAGGGCGCTACCACCAGGTTTTGCACGGCATCCAGGTCATCGGCAGCGCGCGTCGCCACCCCTTCGGCCTGGGGCACGATGGCGGCGATGCGTTCGCCGCTGAGCTCGATGCGGAACAGGCCGGGCTTGCCGCGCAGGCGTGCGTTGATGATGTTCATGATGCTTCTCCCTGGGCTTTGCGGGTGGCCCTACCAGCATAGTGGCCCAAGCGTTGTGGTATTTGCTACTGGCCCTATCGCCGGCAAGCCAGCTCCCACAGGTAAACCACAGCCCTGAAGTCTGCGCAGTACCTGTGGGAGCTGGCTTGCCGGCGATAGGGCCGGCGCAGGCAGCAAATCAGGCTCCGTCCAACCCCATCTGCCAGAAGTCCGCCTCCAGGCTGGACGCCTGGCCGAAAATCCCCACCAGTTCAGCAAACCGTTGCTCGGTCATGCTCCGCGCTGCCAGCTCGTCCAGATGCTTGCGCGCCGCGGTGGCGACACCCTGGTAGCCTTCACCGGCATACTCGGCGATCCACTCGCGGTACGGGTGATTGCTCAGATCGCCAATGCGCTCGGACAACGCCCGGCCAATCTCGGCGTAGCCGATCACGCAAGGCGCCAAGGCCACATGCAACTCCAGCAGGTCACCCGCGGCACCGCAGTCCAGCACATAGCGGGTATAGGCAACCGTGGCCTGGTGTTCTGGCGCGGCCTCGATATCAGCCTGGGTCAGGCCCCAGCGTGCGCACAGGCGCAAGTGCAGCTCGGTTTCATCCAGAATCGCCGCCAACCCGGCCTGCGCGGCGCGGATGTCGGCCGGGCGTCGGCTCTTGTAGGCGGCCAGCGCCCAGGCGCGGGCGAACTGGATAAGGAACAGGTAATCCTGTACCAGATAGGTGCGGAAGGCGGCTTCGCTCAGCGTACCCTCGCCCATCTGGCGCACGAATTCGTGGTCGACATAGCTGTTCCACTGCGGCGTGGCGGCAGCCTTGAGGCGGTCGAAGATATCCATGCTCATTTGTCCTCCGGGTAGACGGCATCGAAGAAGGCCAGCTCCAGCGCCACGGTGCGCTGGTAGAAGTCAGCCGCCAGCGCGGCTTCCTGCGGGCCGACGCGGTCGAGTTCGGCTTGCAGGAAGGCAACGAAGTCCTGGAATGCCGGGTTGTCGTGCAGGGTGATCCATTCGGCGTGGACGAAGTTGTCCGGCATCGGCTTTGGCGCCTTCAGCGCCCAGTCCAGGTACAGGCCTTCGGCGACGTTGAGCACCGCCAGCGCGGCCGCATAGGACCGGGTGGCCGCCGCTTCGCGCATGATCGCCTTGAAGCCTGCGGTTGGCACAGTGTCGGCCGGTTCGCTGCGTTGCGCGGGGCTTACCCCCAGGGCCTCGAAGGCGCGCAGGAAGTAGGTGTTCTCGTCACTGGAGATCATCCCGGCAAAGCGCCCGAAGCGCAGGCGCGCCTCGAAGGTGTCGGCGGTGGCGATGGCCGCGCCCAGCAGGGTCAGGAAGCTGTCGAGGAAGCGGTGGTCCTGCACCAGGTAGTCGACCATGATCGGGTCCGGCAGGCTGCCGTCGCACAATTGGGTGACGAAGCGGTGGCCAACGGCCGCCGACCAGGTCGGCTCGCTGCGGCGGCGCAGGGACTGGCTGAAGCGTTCGGTCATGTTGCTGTCCTTGATGGGGGTGACAGCGAGACCGCGATGGTTGGCATGGACGGGCCTCGCAGTGAGGCCGGCAAAAAGGCAGGTTTCAAGTCCCATCCCTTCGCCGGCATGATCCGGATCAGGTTCGAAGGGTCACCGCGCTGCAGCATCCAGCGGTTTCTCAGCCCGATGCCGGGCTCCCCTTGGTGGCGCTCAGGTATACCCCAGGGCGCCGCTGCTGTCACCACCCAATCTGTGGGCAATGGGTGACCCACTAGTGGGGCCCCTCACCCATTTTTGACGCAATGGCATTTAGCGCACATCAGGCGCCACAAGGATTTGTTTAGAAACACATTCCTCGCATTTGGGTTGGCACAGCCGTTGCTCCAGCCCCAGAAACGGGCAAAACGCCACTGATGGCTGAAAGCCATAAGGCCGCGAGCGAGGCATAAGGCAATGAAAACACCTGCCGTGATCCACCCTGCCAGGCATGCATTCCAGCTGTCCACCCTCACCACGCTGATGCTCGGCCTCGGGCTGGTCACGGCTACCGCCGCTCCCCTCGACGACAACAGCATGCCACCGCCGACCGACCCGTCGGCCTACACCGACCAGCCAGCCGACCCGACCCAGGCCTTGCTGGACCTGTTCAACATGCCGCCGGCCAACCAAGGTTCGCTGGAGCTGACCAATGGCGTGTATGGCGACCGCGACACGGTACGCGCCAACAACGTGTTGCCACCGGCCCTGCAAACCGACAACAAATACCCCACCAATGGCAAGCCCAGCCCGCTGTTCGGGGCATTGCCGTTTACCCAGCAGCTACTGCTGTTCGAGGAGTTCGGCACGGAGAAACTCGACCCCACGTTGCCGCAGCCGCCCCTGACCTTCCCGGTGCCCACCCTGGGCGCAGCACCGGCGCAGGACCCCAACGTGGTGGCGCGCAGCGGCCCTAGCGGCACGGCCCTGGAAGCCTTCCTCAAACAGCCGGGCCTGTACCCCTTCCCGACCCAGTATTCCAACGTGCTCGACCGCAACCCGTGGAAGGCGCAGATCGAGATGTTCCTCAACCGCCAGCCGGTCGGCTCCCCGGCGGAAGGCCGGCCACCAGGAAAAGGCTGGTCGCACCAGCGCTGGAACGAGTTCTACCCGCAGGCGGGCTTCAAGACCGCCCAGGCCGGCGCGCGCATCAACCTCGGCCTGCGTGACCGCAAGCAACTGCACAACTATGCAGTTGGCGAGTTCGCCCCGGGCGGCCTGTACTACCAGACCTCTGACATCCCGAACACGCTGGGCACCACCAAGGGCATCGACACCCGCTTCCATCCGAAGATGCCCCTGCAAAACCACAAATCGGTATGGACCTTCGACGGCACCTTCCCACCCAAGTTGCTGATGGTGCGCTATGGCCAGCCGATCCTGATGCGCCATTACAACGCCCTGCCGATCGACCCTGCGGCCAACAACGGCTTTGGCCTGCACACCCTTTCCACTCACGAGCACAACGGCCACTCACCAGCCGAGAGCGACGGCTTCGCCAACGCCTACTTCTTCCCTGGGCAGTACTACGATTACCGCTGGCCGTTGCAACTGGCTGGTTACGACACTATCAACACCCGCGCCCAGGACCCGCGCGCGGCGTTCCCCTGCTCGCCGGGTGAAACCCTGTTCGTCAATGACGCCTCGCCAGGCCTGAAAACCTGCCAGAACGGCAGCATCAAGATCCGTGGTGACTGGCGCGAAACCATGAGCACCCACTGGTTCCACGACCACATGCTGGATTTCACGGCGCAGAACGTCTACAAAGGCAACGCCGTGATGATGAACTACTACAGTGCCCTGGACCGCGGCAACGAGGCCCTGCAGGATGGCGTCAACCTGCGTTTCCCCAGCGGTTCGGGCATGCCGTGGGGCAACCGCGACTACGACGTCAACCTGGTGATCGCCGACAAGGCCTGGGATGCCAACGGCCAGCTGTGGTTCAACCCGTTCAACACCGACGGCTTCCTCGGCGACCAGATACTGGTCAACTGGCAGTACCGGCCCACGCTCAAGGTACGCGCGCGCAGCTACCGCTTCCGTATCCTCAATGGCTCGGTGTCGCGCTACTTCAAGTTCGCCGTGGTGCGTGAAATTGCCGGTACCAGTGGCGAGTTCAAAGGCCCGACCGGCTCCAACCTGTCGTATGCGCGGGTGCCGTTCCACATGATCGCCAACGACGGCAACATCATGGAACACACCGTGCCGTTCGACGGGACGATGGACCTCAACGGTGACGGCAACCTGCAGGACAACAACGGTATCCTGCCGCTGCAAGGCATCGCCGAGCGCTACGACATCATCATCAACTTCGCCAAGAACGGCATCAAGGTCGGCGACAAGCTGTACTTCGTCAACCTTGAGGAACACCAGAGCGGCAAGGGCCCGGAAGGCGCCATCTCGCTGGCCGACGTGCTGTCGGAAAAGTACAAGCCAGTGATCAAGCAGACCAGCAAAGGCCCACGCTGGGAAAACGGCGACCCGGGGATCGGCAAGTTCCTGCAGCTTGTGGTACAGCCCTACAGCGGCCAGGACCTGAGCATGAACCCGGCAGCCTATGAACCGGCCAAACCGGGCAAGGCCGCAGGCATGAAGATGCTGCCGCTGCCGATCGACCGCAACTCTGCCACCGACCAGGCCAAACTCAAGGCTGCCCGCCACCGCGAGTTCATCTTCGGTCGCTCCGACGGCACCGACACCCAGCCCTGGACCATCAAGACCGATGGCGGCTTTGGCTACAGCATGGACCCACGGCGCATCAGCGCGGCGCCACAGCTGGCCCAGCAGTCCACCGATGCCGGCTTCAGCGGCGACGGTACCCTGGAAGTGTGGAAGATCATCAACGGCGGCAATGGCTGGAGCCACCCGGTGCATGTGCACTTCGAGGAAGGTGTGGTGCTCAGCCGCGACGGCAAGGCACCGCCAGAATGGGAAAAATGGGCGCGCAAGGACGTGTATCGCATCGGGCCGGACATCGATTCTTCGGAAGAAGTGGAAGTGGCGATCCGCTTCCGCGAGTTTGCCGGTACCTACATGGAACACTGCCACAACACCCAGCATGAAGACTCGTCGATGCTGCTGCGCTGGGACCTGGAGCACCCAGGCCAGTTCCAGGTGATGCCGACCCCGCTGCCAGGCTGGGATGGCGTGGAGTACGTCGCTTCGGTTGGCCTGCCGACCTTCCGCACCAAAGACCATGACGACGACGACGCGGCCAACAAACCGCCAGTCGCGGCCAACGACAGCGCGGCTACCACGGCCGGCAAGCCGATCACCCTGAACGTGCTGGCCAACGATACCGACCCGGAAGGCAACCTGCCGCTGACCGTCGTCGGCCTCAGCCAGCCGGACTCCGGCCAAGGCAATACCAGCACCGATGGCACCAAGGTGACCTACACCCCGCCGGCCACTGTCACCACGCCGTTCACCGCCAGCTTCAACTACTCGGC
Source organism: Pseudomonas sp. B13(2017) (assembly GCF_002113245.1). NCBI lineage: Bacteria > Pseudomonadati > Pseudomonadota > Gammaproteobacteria > Pseudomonadales > Pseudomonadaceae > Pseudomonas > Pseudomonas sp. B13(2017). Next base: position 4,018 of record NZ_NEJX01000013.1, on the reverse strand, counting down.
GCGTGACGCCAAGGGCGCCGAATCGGTAGCACCGGCCACGGTCAGCATCGCGGTAGGCTCGGCAGCGGTGGTCGACCAGATCCAGGTCACCAGTGCCACGGTACAGGTGCTCAGCAGCAACCGTTTCACCTGGGAAATTGCTGGCACTACCTCGGTGGCCACAGGCAACAGCATCACTGTGGCCGCGGCCACTACCGGCGGCCCGGTGAACCTGGGCACCGCCACGATGACCGCCACGGGCAGCGGTGCCAGCTGGCGGTTGGTGGCAACCACGTCCGGCTACGGCCCGGCCACGCCGGCGACGGTGACCGTGAAGTCGGCGCTGGGGCAGAGCGTGACCGCGCCAGTCAGATACAAGTGAGGGTAAAGCGGGGGCCGCCATGCGGCCCATCGCAGGCAAGCCATGTGCAGTCCCTGTGGGAGCTGGCTAGCCGGCGATGGGCTGCATGGCAGCCCCGATCCCGTTATCGACGAGGACCGCATCATGTCCGGCTCATGGCGTTTCCTGCTAGTGCTCTCGCTGTTCGCCGCCAGCATCCCGTTCTGGCCGCTGCAACCGCAGCAACCCGTGGCCGAGGAAGCTGCAACGCCCTGGGGTGCCGACTACTTCCCCAACATCCCGCTGCTCACCCAGGACGGTGAAAAGGTGCATTTCTTCGACGACCTGATCAAGGACAAGGTCGTCGCCATCAACTTCATCTTCACCGGCTGTTCCGATTCCTGCCCGGTGGAAACCGCCCGCCTGCGCCAGGTGCAGAAAATCCTCGGTGACCGGGTCGGCAAGGACATCTTCCTCTACTCCATCAGCATCGACCCCTACAACGACACCCCCGCCACCCTCAAGCGCTACGCCGAAAAGTTCGGTATCGGCCCCGGCTGGACGCTGCTCACCGGCGAGCCAGCCGATATCGAACAATTGCGCCGCAGCCTGGGCCTGTACATCGATGGCCTGGAAAACGGCCGCTCAAAAGACCACAACCTCAGCCTGATCATCGGCAACCAGGCCACCGGCCGCTGGATGAAAGCCTCGCCCTTCGAAAGCCCGTACATCCTCGCCGACCGCCTGGGCAACAGCCTGCACAACTGGAAACAGGCCAGCGCCATGGCCAACGACTACGCGCAGGCTCCCGAGGTGCGCGCCCCCAGCAGTGGCGAGCAGCTGTTCCGTACCCGTTGCTCGTCCTGCCACACCCTGGGCAACGCCGAACCAGGGCAGCCCGGCATCGGCCCCGACCTGCTGGGCGTGACCCGCCAGCGTGATGCCAGCTGGCTGACCCGCTGGCTGAAGGAGCCCGACCTGATGCTGGCCCAGAAAGACCCCTTGGCCATGCTGCTGTACGAACAATACAACCGCGTGGCCATGCCCAACATGCGCCTGGGCGATACCGAAGTCAGCGCGCTGATGAGCTACATGGAGGAAGAAACCGCGCGCCTGCAGACGCCGCTGGCCGATAAGGGAAATCCTTAGAGGCAATTAGCCATTAGTCATTAGGCTGTCATCTTACTGTCGTATTTTTCGACCATCACCCAGGGTCGGGAACTATCAGCAGTGATTCGCCGTTCGCTTTCATCCGCCAGCCTTCTGCGGCTGCTGATCCTGATGCTCTGTGCAGCCACCCTGGCCTTTCTCTGGGGGCTGCACGTTTCGCAGAAGGCCGCCGCCCGCCAGGACGCGCTGTCGGCCAAGGCCGCCGAGCACCTGAACCTGGCCAGTATCGTCGGCGAAAGCCTGCGCCAGCTGGTGGATCGTGCCCAGGCCGTGGGCCGGGTCACCCAGGACGACATGAAGGTGCTGCGCCAGGGCAGCGCAAGCCTGGCGCGGATGCTTGCCGAAGACCCGGTCTTCAAGCGCATGAGCCTGTACGACCGGCAAGGCCGGCTGTTGTCGGCCAGCCATGCCGACGAAGCCGCCGAGCTGCCCGAAGACTGGTTGCGCCAGCTGCAGCGGCACGTTGCCCGCTACGGTTTCAAACCGTTCCTGCCCAGCGTGCAGCCCGCCGGCCAACCGGCCACCCTGCCCAACTGGCACCTGCCCTTCCTGCTGCCGCTGACCAACCTGCCCGGCCGCGAAATCGACAATATCCTGGTGGTGCAGCTGGATATCGGCTACCTGGCGGTGCTGCTACAGCACATCGACCTGGGCAGCAGCGGGCTGGTGCGCCTGCTGCAGGATGACGGCCTGGAGCGGTTGCGCATCGATAGCAGCGGCGTGGTGGTGGCCGGCGACGCCCTGCTGCCCGGGCTGCCGGACAGCGGCAGTGAAGCAGGCATGCTGACCCAGTACGCAGCCGGCGACCCGTACCAGAGCCTGTACCGGCGCCTGCCCGAGCGGGGTTTCAGCGTGGTGGTCAGCCAGCGCCAGGACGAAATCCTCGCGCCTTCGACGCTGGCCTATTCCCGGCAGTTCTGGCTGAACCTGAGCATGACCCTGATGATCCTCGCCAGCCTGCTGTGGACCTTGCGCCTGTTGCGCAAGCGCCAGGAGGCCTTCAACGCGCTGGAACAGGCGCAGCAGGTCAACCAGCAGTTGATCGGCCGCCTCGAGGACGAACACCGGCGCAGCAGCCATGCCGCGGCCACCGACCACCTCAGCGGCCTGCACAACCGGCGCCAGTTCGTCGAGGTGGCCAGCCAGGCGCTGACCCGGCAACGCGGCAAGCGCCGGCTGATGGCGATCCTGTTCATCGATATGGACCGTTTCAAGTCGATCAACGACTCGCTCGGGCACAAGATCGGCGACCTGCTGCTGCAGGCCGTGGCCGGGCGTATCCAGCGTCTGCTGGAGCCAGGCGACGAGGCTTCGCGCTTTGGTGGCGACGAGTTCGTGGTGCTGCTGGCCGGCGAGCGCAGCGAGGAACAGATCAATGCCTGGGTCCGTGTACTGGTGCAGAAGCTGTCGGCCACCTACGCGCTGGACGGCCAGGAGGTCAACACCAGCCCCAGCGTGGGCGTGAGCATCTGCCCGCGCGATGGCCAGGACATCGACAGCCTGATCCGCAGTGCCGATGCCGCGATGTACTCGGCCAAGCAGGCCGGGCGCGCCCAGTACCGTTTCTTCGACCCGTCGCTGAACCTGGCCGACATCCACGCCTTCACCCTCGAACAGGCCTTCGGCAGCGCCCTGGCCGAGCGCCAGTTCGTGCTGCACTACCAGCCACAGATCCGCCTCGACACCCAGCAGGTGCTGGGCTACGAAGCGCTGGTGCGCTGGGACCACCCCGAGTTCGGCCTGCTGTACCCGGACCGGTTCATTGACCTTGCCGAGCGCAGCGGTTTCATTGTCGAACTGGGCTGGGAGGTGCTGCGCCTAGCCTGCGAGGCCTTGTCGGGTTGGCACGCCCAGGGCCGGGAGACTCGGCTGGCGGTCAATGTATCCGCCCTGCAGCTACGCCAGGCGGACTTCGCTGCACGGCTATTGAGCAAACTGCAGCAGTACGCCATCGCCCCGCAGCAGCTGGAGCTGGAAATCACCGAAACCACCATCCTCGACCCCGAAGGCACGGCGGTGGCGCACCTGCACACCCTGCGCGACGCTGGCCTGGGCATCAGCCTGGACGACTTCGGCCGCGGCTATGCCGGCTTCGCCCACCTGCACTCGCTGCCGCTGAGCAAACTGAAGATCGACCGCTCGCTGATTGCGCCGCTGTCCAACAGCCACGACGACAGCCCGATCGTGTCGTCCACTATCATCCTTGCCAAACGCCTGGGCCTGGAAGTGGTGGCCGAAGGCGTGGAAACCCGCGAACAAGTGGTGTGCCTGAAGCTTGCCGGCTGCGATATCGCCCAGGGCTACCACTTCAGCCGGCCGCTGTCGCCGGCGCAGTTGCGTGACTACCCGCTCTTCAACGGTGTCGAGGACAAGGCCTGCGTGTAACGCAAGCCAGATTGGGGCTGCTTCGCAGCCCATCGCGACACAAGGCCGCTCCCACATCTATGGTCCTCCCAGTTTCTGCAATACTGAATCTGGATGCGTAGTTGGCTTGCCGCAATCTATTCGGCGTCGAAGGGTTAAGGTTCG
>NZ_NEJX01000012.1:0-183869 GCF_002113245.1 Pseudomonas sp. B13(2017) | reverse complement strand
GCCCGAGATGGCATCGCGGAACTCACCGTCGATGAACGCCTGGGTACGCAGTTGCAGTTCGGCGGCGAGGGCCGCGTATTGTTGCTTGCTCAGCAAATCGGCCATTTTCAGGCACCTCCGGTGATCTGTGCGATGTTGCGCTTGAGTTCAGTGACCACGCGCTGCAGTTCCTGCTTCTCGGCGGCATCCAGGTCATACAGCGGCTTGCGTACGCCACCGGTGCTCAGGCCATTGAGGGCGCAGCCGTACTTGATCGACTGGACGAACTTGCCGCCTTCGAGGAAGTCCATCAGCGGCATCATGGCGCCCATGATCTTGCGGCCTTTGTCGAAGTCCTTCTCGATCACACAGGCCTCGTACAGGGCCACGTGCTCGCGCGGGATGAAGTTGGAGCCGGCGCAGACCCAGCTCTTGGCACCCCAGGCAAAGAACTCCAGGGCCTGGTCGTCCCAGCCGCACGACAGCTGGATGTTCGGGCGCTGGATAGCCAGGCGGTGCAATTGGCCCATGTCACCGGAGCTTTCCTTGATGGCGACGATGTTCTTCACGTCGGCCACGGCGTCGAAGAACTCTTCGCCCATGCTCACGCTCATGCGGCCCGGGTAGTTGTAGAGCATGATCGGCAGGCCGGCGGCGGCGTCGACGGCTTTGACATGCAGGGCGATTTCCTGCTGGGTCGGCAGTGCGTACGGCGGGGTGCCCACCAGCAGTGCGTCGGCCTTGATTTCCTTGGCGTGCTGGGCGAAAGCCACGGCGTCTTCGGTGCGGATGCCACCGGTGCCGACGATCAGTGGCAGGCGGCCGGCCAGCACGTCCTTGGCCTGGGCGGCCAGGTCGATGCGCTCCTGGGTGGTGTGGGCGTAGTACTCGCCGGTGGAGCCACCAATGATGACGCCGTGGACTTTCGACTCGACCAGGTATTCGAGGACCTCGGCGAACGCCGCCTTGTCGATCGAGCCGTCCGCAGCCAGCGGAGTGATTGCCGGGGTGTAGATGCCTTCGAATTTCACGGTAGGTTCTCCAGTGCGTTGCTCAGTGTTGTAAAGGCCGCAGCGGATCGACGCTGCGGCGGGTCGTCATGAATTCAGCTCAGCGAAGCCGCTTGTTGCAGGTTCAGCGAGCGGGTTTCCGGGGCCAGGGCAACGGAGAACGCCAGGCCGACGAAGGTCACCGCGGCGGCGGCATACATGGTGGCGCCGATGCCATAGCTATCGAGGGCGATGGGCACCAGCCAAGTGCCGACCGCAGCACCGACCCGCGACATCGAGGTGCCCACGCCAACGGCACCGGCACGGATTTCGGTAGGGAACAGTTCGTTGGGGTACACCAGCTGCAACACCTGGGCGCCACCGATAAACAAGGCGTAGGCGCCGAACAGGGCGAGGATCAGCATCTCGTTGCCGTTGCTGAAAGCGCCCAGGCCCAGCAACGCCAGCCCCGACCAGAAGAAGCTGTGCAGCAGCGTGGTGCGGCGGCCGATGGTGTTCAGCAGGCGGGTGCCGATTATGCAACCGACCACGAACAGGCAGGTGATGGCGACCGACCCGATGGCGGCCCAGTCCCCTTTCAGGTTCAGTGCACCCAACACTTTCGGAGCGAAGGCGTAGACGGCGAACACCGGGATCACCGAGCAGGTCCAGAACATGGTGACGAACAGCATGCGCTTGCCGTAGCCGGAGTGCAGCAGGCTGAGGAACGACAGCTTGCGGGTCTTGGGCTCTTCCGGCAGGTTCTTCAGCGAGAAATCTCTGCCGTAGACGCGCTTGATCACCTGCTCGGCTTCGGCCGAACGGCCTTTGCTGATCAGCCAGCGCGGCGATTCGGGGGTGCCTATACGGATCGCGAACAGCAGCGCGCCGATCACCGAGGCACTGGCCAGCACCAGGCGCCAGGCATCGTCGCCACCGTGGCGCAGGATCGCTTCACCGACCATGTAGGCACAGGCGGCACCGGCGAACCACAGCACGGTCAGGGTGGCCAGGCGTGGGCCACGGTTCTTCTTGGGCAGGAACTCCACCAGCAGCGAGGTGGCCACCGGGTATTCGATGCCCACCGCGATGCCGATGGCGAAGCGCAGCAGGAACAGGACCATCGCCGATTCCACCCAGAACTGCGCGATCGAGGCCAGGATGAACAGGGTCGGGCCGACGAAGAACACGCGCTTGCGGCCGAACCGGTCGGTCAACCAGCCGCCGAAGAAGCCACCGAAGAAAATGCCGATCAGCGCCGAAGCGGCGATCATGCCCTGCCAGAAACTGGTCAGGTTGAGGCCTGCCGACATCTGCACCATGGCAACGCCGATGATGCTCAATACATAGCCATCGACGAACGAGCCGCCACCGGAACGCAGGGTCAGCAACTGGTGAAAGTTGTTGATCGGTACATCTTCAATCGAAACATTTGGACTTGTCATTGTTGTTCCTGCCACTTCTGTTACATGTACAAATTCAAGGCGAGCGTGCCCGCGAAACTGAAAACAGCGTTCAGCCCCGGGTGACCGGCCTGTTGGCCAATCATCAATTTCGGGCAAAGGGTGCCCGTGCCGGCTAAATCGCCACCGGCATCAAGTGTTCAAAGTTGCAACGCCGTCAGCGGTCAGCTTTCTTTGCCAGCGCGGAACTGCCCCCACATCAGGTTGGCGTTCAAGCCCAGGGAAACCAGGGGCTGCGGCGGGTTTGCACAAGGCCCGGGAGCATTGAGCAAGAACTCGATCAGTTCGTTCTTGTCGCCGGCCAGCCAGTCGGCCAGCAACTTGCCGGTGACAGTGCCACGGGTAACACCCAGGCCGTTGCAGCACAGTGCGCCGACAACATTGGGCGCCAACTTGCCAAAGAACCCCATGTGGTTGCGCGACAGTGCCAGTGCACCGCCCCAGGTGTATTCGAAGTTCACCCCGGGCAACATCGGGAAACGTCGGGCGAACGATTCGCGGTGGCGCTGGACGAAGCGGTCCAGGTATTTGCGGTTGCTGCGCCCGTCGGGGTTGTAGCTGAAGCTGTTGCGGATCAGCAGGCGGTTGTCGACGGTGCGGCGCATGGTGGTGCCGAACGGGTCGGCCGGGATCACGCCCCAGTACGGTTTGCCGCCCAGCCGCGCCTGCTCTTCCTCGGTCAGCGGGCGGGTGATGCTGCCGTAGGTGAACACCGGCAGCATGCGGCCCTTGAGGAAGCCGAAGCTCATGCCGAAGGCGTTGGTGGTGAGCACCAGCTTGTCGGCGGTGATCGAACCGTTGGCATGACGCAGCACTACCTTGTCGCCGTAGTCGACCTCGGTGATGGGCGTGCGTTCATACAGCGAAACGTTGGACGGCAGGCTGTCGGCCAGGCCTTTGACCAGCGCCGACGGCTGCAGCAAGGCGGTGCCGGGGGTGAACAGGCCCTTGCGGTAGAAATGCGTGCCGATGTGCTCGGGCAGGTCGCGGCCTTCGATCACTTCATAGGGCTGGCCGAGCTTGTCCAGGCCGCGGCGGTAGGCATCCAGCACGGCGATGCCGCGGTCTTCGACGGCCGCCTGGTACTTGCCGCAGTGGCGGAACTGGCACTCGATGTCGTAGCGCTCGATCAGCTCCTTGAGGTAGGACTGGCCACCCAGGTTGAGCTTGAGGATGGTCTTGGCGATGTCGATGTCGCCGATGTAGTCCTCGGCGCCGATGTCGTGCGGCAGGTCGATGGCAAAGCCGGCGTTGCGCCCGGAGGTGCCAAAGCCGACCTCCTGGGCCTCGATCAGCACGATCTCGTCGTCCGGGAAGTTCGTTGCCAGCTGCCGTGCCGCAGCCAGGCCGGTGAAACCGGCGCCGACCACCACCCAGCGCGCCTGGCTGTGGCCACTGTGGGCCGGCCTTGGCGTGCGGGGCTTGCTCAGGTGATACCAGCCACAGGTGGCATCATCGGCAGGTAACGAACTAATTCTTGTCATGTCACTAACCTGGTTCTTGTTGTCGACGGGTGGTCAGCGCCAGTTGCCTGACCTTGGTAACTCATATCTGAATCGGTACATCCAGCCCTTGCGGCGCGGCGTACTCGGCCATGCGCCGGCGCGACAGCTCGAAGTGCTCGCGCACCAGCTGGCCGGCAGCTTGCGGGTCGCGGCGTTCGATGGCCTGGATCATCTGCTCGTGCTGCTCGCAGGCGATCTCGAGGTCGTGCTGCATGTCATCGGTGGTCGGGTGGCGGTAGAAAATCTTGCCCAGCCGGGTGTGGTCGATCAGCAGGCGACGCAGGCTTGGCAGCAGGTAGTCGTTGTGCGCCATCTTGCCGATTTCCAGGTGGAAGGCGTCGTTGTAGAGCACACGGTTTTCCACGTCGCGCTCTTCGATGGCCTGGCGGAACATGGCCTGGATACCTTTGAGCACTTCGATCTCGGCGGCGCTGGCATAGGTGGCGGCCAGCTGGGTGGTGGCGACGTAGATCAGCGGGGCGGCGACGAAGAAGCTGTGCAGCGACTCGTGGTTCATGGCAGCGACACGTGGCGCGCGGTTGGCTTCCAGTTCGATGTAGCCTTCGGCGGCGATCTGGCGCAGCAGCTCACGCACTGGCGGGCGCGACAGGCCGAACTCGTCGCACAGGGCCAGTTCGTCCACCACCGCGCCCGGGGCCAGTTCCATGCTGAGGATCCGGCGGCGCAGCGCTTCGGCAAGGACGGCCTTGCGGTCCTGCGGCACTTCTGCACTGAGTGGTTGGACGATGGCTTTCATGGCGGCCTTCTTTGTTGTCATAGAGCTGTGTCTACTATTTGTATAACGACTATAGGGCACTGTTAGACAATATGTCTACAGCATTTTCGATGAACGGTGAAATCTGTCTGGGCCTTTGTTTTCAGGGGGTCCAGCGGGTTCAGGGGTGAGATTAAACACCCTTGGGGCTGCATTGCCAAACCGGACAAAAAATTCGCCAGACAAGACAGACAGGTAGAAATCTGCCGGCCCTTTCGCGGGCTCGCCCGCTCCCACAGGTAGGGCACAGCCTTCAAGACCTGCGCTTTACCTGTGGGAGCGGGCGAGCCCGCGAAAGGGCCGGCACAAACAAAAAAGCCACCTGCAGGCAGGTGGCTCTCTTCCATTCACACAAATCCCTTCACGCGGTTGCCAAGGCCTCCCGCCGCGCATGCCGCTTGCTGGTAATCACCCCCAGCACCAGGATCACCAGGGCCAGCGCCAGGGTCAGCGATACCTCCATGCGGTGCTTGGGCATGACGAACATGGTGCCGAGGGCAAAGATGATGAAACCAATCACCGCATAGGTCAGCCATGGGTATAGCCACATGCGGAAGGCAATCTCGACATTCTGCCGCTGCAGGATGGCGCGCATGCGCAGTTGCGAGAAGGCAATCGCCAGGTACACCAGCAACGCGATCGACCCGGAACTGGCCAGCAGGAAGGCAAACACCTCGGCCGGGGCAAAGTAGTTGACGATGGTCGCCAGCATGCCGATCAGCGTGCTGCCAATCACCGCCGCACGTGGTACGCCCACCTTCGAGGTGCGCTGGATGAAGCCTGGCGCATCACCGCGCTTGCTCAGCGAGTAGAGCATCCGCGACGAAATGTAGATCGACGAGTTCAGGCAACTGGCCACCGCCACCAGTACCACGATGTCCACCAGCTGCTTGGCGTAAGGAATGTTCATGATTTCCAGCGCCCGCTGGTACGAACCCTGTACCGGCAGCAGCGGGTCGTTCCACGCTACCACCGAGATGATCACGAAGATCGACAGCAGGTAGAACACGCTGATGCGCCAGATCACCGAACGGGTGGCCTTGGCGATGTTGCGCGCCGGGTCTTTCGATTCGGAGGCGGCGATGGTGACCGCTTCGGTGCCCAGGTAGCTGAACATGGTGGTCAGCAAGGCGCCGATGATCGCGGTCCAGCCATTGGGCATGAAGCCGCCCTGCTGCGCCAGCAGAAGTGGCAGGCCACTGACTTCACGACCCGGCAATACGCCGGCCAGGGCTGCGGCGCCCAGGGCGATGAAGGCGACGATGGCGATGACCTTGAGCATGGCGAACCAGAACTCGAACTCGCCGTACTTGGCCACGCTGAACAGGTTGGTGGCGGTCAGCAGCACGGTCATGCTCAGGGCGAAGAACCAGGCATCGATGTGCGGGAACCAGTTGTTGAGCACCACGCCGGCGGCAATGGCTTCGATGGGAATCACCAGCACCCAGAACCACCAGTACAGCCAGCCGATGGTAAAGCCGGCCCAGCGGCCGATGGCGCGGTCTGCGTAGGTGGAGAACGAGCCGGTATCGGGGCTGGCGACGGCCATTTCCCCGAGCATGCGCATCACCAGCACCACCAGCGCGCCGGCCAGTGCGTAGGCGACGATGGCTGAAGGGCCGGCCGCCGCAATGGCGTGCCCGGAGCCGATGAACAACCCGGCACCGATCACCCCGGCGATGGAGAGCATGGTCACATGGCGTTGCTTGAAGCCTTGCGCCAGCTGATTGCTGGCGCCACTCGCGCTTGTCATTGTCATCCTGATCCCTGCTTTTGTTTTCTTTGTGGGGGACGTGAAGCTCCTGGATCGAAACCCAGCGTGGATGAGCTTCGCGCCCGGTCACGGTACGCCAGCGGGGGGGCGGTCAAGTTGCCTGCAACCGCCAAGGACTTGACCATAACGGACACTGAAACCTCAAAAAGGCTCATGACAGAGTCCTGGATACGACATGGGGTTGCCGCCCGGCGACCCAAATGAACGCCGGCGACGGCCTGCAGGTCAGCTGCTTACATTTCACAAGGAGGGCCTTGCCATGCTCGATATCCATTCCGCGACGGCATCGTCGCAGCACAATGTTCATGGGCTGGAACGGGTCAGTTCGCTGGCCGGGGGGGCGCTGATGTTCAGCAAGGGGATGCGCCATGGCGGCCTGGTCGGCTTGCTGCAGATGGTGGTGGGAGGTTTGGCGGTGGCCCGCGGGGTCAGCGGGCATTGTTCGACCAAGGCCTGGTGGCAGCGGCATCGCCAGGAATACCAGCGGTTGCGTGCGGACATCGAGCGCAGTGCGGCGGAGCTGGAGGCGTTGCGGGCCAGTGCCGATGCGGCGACGCAGGGGGTGACGGTGACCGGGAAGGATCCGTTGGCTGGCAGTTGAGTTTTGCACTGCCTGTGCCGGCCTCTTCGCGGGTGAACCCGCTCCCACAGGGACGGCGCCGTCTTGAGGGCAGTACATTACCTGTAGGAGCAGCCTTGTGCTGCGAAAGGGCCAGTATGATCAAAGAGGGTCTGTGGCTGTAATTGCCTCTTCGCAGCACAAGGCTGCTCCTACAGGGCAACGAGAAACCTGTGGGAGCGGGTTCACCCGCGAAGAGGCCGGTACGGGCGAAAGAGGTGCTCAGCGCAACGCCTTGCTCTGCAACACCTCGGAGCGCCGCCCCAGCACGTTCTCGCTGATCTGTATGAAGTCTTCGGTGCTGACGCTGGGCAGGCGCATCAGCCCGCGTGCCACATCGTCCAGCGAGCGTTTGGCCTGGGTGTGGATGCGGATTTCCTTGTCCAGTGCCTGCAGCAACATCACCCCCCGCGCAACTTGCGCCGGGGTGGCATGCTCGCTCTTGAGCCGGGTGACCTTGGCACCCTGCTTGCTCAGGCGCGCCTGCCAAGCCTGGTAACGGTCGTCACTCACCCCGCCCGAGCGGCGCAGCAACTCGCTGGCGTAGTAGTCGGTCAGGCTTTCCACCAGCCAGTCACTGCCGTCACGCCCATGGATCTGCGCAAACAGTTGCACCACTTCGCGCAGCAACGGGCTGCTGCCGTTCTCGCTGACCATAGGCCGGGCACTGTGCAGGTACAACGAGCCCTGCGCGGCCATCGCCCCGCGCCACATGCCGTCGCGGGCACCGACCAACAGCAGCTTCGGCGGGTTGCGCGGGAACACCGCCTGCAATTGCGGCCAGACAAATGTCAGCATGGTCAGGTTGTCCATGCGCCGCATACCCTGCCCCACCGGTGCGGCCACGGTGACCTCGGTTTCGCCCAGGCGGGCGCGGCGGCTACCCAAGTCGCCGGCGAGCATCCAGCCGGTGGGGCGGTCGAACAGGCGCGAAACGTTGTCGATGCGGAACTTGTCCTTGCCGATGCGCGGCCAGGAAGTCTCGATGCTCTTCCAGCCTTCGGGCAGGTCGAACGCCAGCCGCGCCACCAGCTCGGTGCCATCCTGCTGGTCGAGGCGCGCAGGCGGTACCAGCTGGTCGCCGAGGAACAGCGCCCAATGCGGGGTGATGCGCGACGAATAGGCGCCGCTGCCGCGTTTCTGGTCCAGCTGCACGCGGTAGCTGAGGCTGGTCTTGCCGGCCGCCGGTTGCCACACGCCGCGCTGGCCCTGCAGTTGCCATTGGCCATCAGCCTGGAAGCCGCTGTAGGCCCCGGCCTTGCCCAGGTCGAAGTCCAGGCTGCGCACGGCACTGCCTTCGGCCAAGGTGAGGCGGACCTCCGCCTGGCCACTGGCCGGCAACAGGCGCACCTGGTAGTCGAGGTCGACCTTTTTCCCCCAGGCCGGCGAACTGGCCATCAGGCCAAACAGCAACAACAGCTGGCAACGCATACAGAAACTCCTTGTTTCCCCGTGGCAGCGGGCCGCGCCGGTCAGCTGGCGCGGAAGATCAGGTGGTCTTCCCAGTCGTCTTCGTGCACATCGTGTTCACTGAGCATGCGCCCCGACTGGGAAATGCGCTGTTCATGGACCTGCTGGCGATCGCCGCAGACCAGGTGGTGCCAGGCCGGCAGGTCCTTGCCCTCGCTGACAAGGCGGTAGCCGCAGGTGCTCGGCAGCCACTTGAACTGGTCGGCCTTGCCCGGGGTGAGCTGGATGCAGTCAGGTACCTGGGCGAAGCGGTTGGGGTAATCGCTGCACTGGCAGGTGTGCAGATCCAGCAGTTTGCAGGCGATGCGCGTGTAATAGACGCTGTTGTCGTCCTCGTCCTCGAGCTTTTGCAGGCAGCACAGGCCGCAGCCGTCGCACAGCGACTCCCACTCTTGCGGGCTGAGTTGTTCGAGGGTCTTGCGCCGCCAGAACGGCGCGTTTTCAGCGATCATGACACGGGTTTCCTGCATTCATCTTGGGGCCACGGCGCGCGGCGGCGCCAGTCTAGAGCCTGGCCTTCGGCAAAGCCAGACCGCTTGTCAGTCGCGACGCGACGCAGTAGCGTGCGCGTTTCCCGTCCTTTTGCAGGAGCCGCCATGAGCGCCACCCCCCGCATTGCCGATTACGCCATCAACGAGCAATTCATCAACCGCTGGTCGCCACGTGCCTTCACCGCCGAGCCGATCAGCGAAGAAACCCTGTTGAGCTTCCTCGAAGCTGCACGCTGGGCGCCGTCGGCGAACAACTCGCAACCTTGGCGCTTCCTCTATGCCCGCCGTGACACGCCGAACTGGGAGCGTTACCTGAACCTGCTGGTGCCGGCCAACCGCAGCTGGGCGCAACAGGCTTCGGCGCTGGTGCTGGTGATTTCCAAGACCACCTACGCCGCCCCGGGCGCCACGGAAGAAAGACCGGCGCTGTGGCACACCTTCGACACCGGCTCCGCCTGGGGGCACCTGGCCCTGCAAGCCAGCATCAGCGGCTGGCATACCCATGGCATGGCCGGTTTCGACCAGGAACTGGCGCGTCAGGAGTTGAAGGTTCCTGAAGGCTACGTGCTGCATGCCATGGTGGCGATCGGCAAGCTGGGCGACAAGGCCAGCCTGAACGAAGCCCTGCAGGCGCGTGAAGTACCAAGCCCGCGCAAGCCACTGAGCGAGCTGGCTGCCGAGGGTGATTTCAGCCTGTAAGCCTTGCATTGGCTGTGCCGGCCTTTTCGCGGGCTCGCCCGCTCCCACAGGTACAACACACCCTTCGAGGGCGGCGCAATACCTGTGGGAGCGGGCAAGCCCGCGAAAAGGCCAGCACAGGCACTACAAAATCAATAGCCTCGGGCGAAGTCCACTTCACCTCGCAACCCCTGCCCCGCCACATACGCCCGCACATTCTCGACAAACAACCGCACCATCGCCGCCGGCGAGGTGGGCGCCGAACTGTGCCCGGTCAGCAGCAAGCCCCACGCCGTCCAGAACGGGTGTTGCCTGGGCAACGGCTCCTGCCGGCAGACATCGATCACCGCCCCCGCCAGGTGCCCTTCCTTCAGCGCCTCGACCAGGTCAGCGTCGACCACCGCCGCCCCACGCCCGGCATTGATGAACAGCGCCGTGGGCTGGAAGCACTTGAACAGTGCCGCGTCATACAGGTCGTGGGTGGCCGGGGTATCCGGCAGCAGGTTGAGCACGTAGTCGACCTGGCCAACCATGCGCGGCAGGTCGGCCAACGCCGCTACCTCGACGAACGGCGCCTGCTCGCGGGCGCTGCTGGCAACGCCATACAGCACCACGCCAAACGCCTGCAGGAACTCGGCCACCCGCTGGCCAATGTCGCCAGTGCCGACGATCAGCACCTTGCGCCCTTCCAGGGTACGCCCCGGGCGGTCGTCCCAACGCCGCTCGACCTGGCTGACCAGGCGCGACAGCACCTCGCGCTCATGGCCGAGCATGTAGGTAAGCATGTACTCGGCCATCACCTGGCCAAAGATGCCCACGGCGCGGGTCAGGCGATAATCGCGCGGCAGGCCCTCGGCCAGCAGCGGGGTGATACCGGCCCAGGTGGACTGCATCCAGACCGGCTTGTGGCCCTGGCGCAGCAGGCTTGCCAGCAGGTCCGGCTGGCCCAGCCACACCGGGCACTGTGGCGCCTGGCCGGCCAGTTCGGCGGAGTCGCCGCTGGTCAGGATCTCCAGCTCAGGCGCGGCTGCACGCAAAATCTCGGCGTATCGAGCATGATCATGCTCAGCAATCAGTACTCGCATGATCAGGCAGGGTCGTTACGGCGCAGCAACTCTTCGGGCAGGTGCTCGATGTAGTCGTCTTCCGGCGGCGGCATCTGCAGGTGGTAACCCTGGTTGTCGAGGTTTTCCAGCACCTTGGCGATATCCTCGCGGGCCAGCTTGCGCTCGGGGGTAAGCACCAGGTCGAAGGCGTGCACGGGGGTGCCGAAGAACGGCAGCAGGCCTTCGGGCACGCGCTCCAGGCCGTCGGCCTTGAGCACGTACAGGTACATTTCGTTCTTGCGGGGGCTCTTGTAGATAGAGCAAATGCGTTTCATCGGGTCTCTCCGGCGCCTGCCAGGCTGTCCAGCAGGGCCTGGCCCATGCGCTCACGGCGCCAGCCGCGCAGCGAATCGGGCAATTGATAGGGGCCATTGGGGTAGCCGCTCTTGAGCAGCGCTTCCAGGGCTTTCTTGCGCAGCATCAGCTCGGGGGCAATGCCCAGGCGCTCACCTTCGGCCTGGCCGATGGCACGCAGCTGCTTGAGGATGCCGCTGGCCTCGATCGGCAAAGGCTCGGGCAAGGCCTGTGGCCATTGCTCGGCTGGCAAGCTGGCGGCACGCTTGATCAGCTGGATGAGGAACTCACCGTCCTGACGAATGGTGCGTGGATGCATCTCGTCGATCTTGGCCAGCGCCGACAGGTTGTTCGGCTGGCTCTTGGCCATGGGCCACAGCGAGTGCTCCTTGAGAATGCGGTTGCGCGGCACGTCGCGGTTGCGCGCTTCACGCTCGCGCCAGGCGCACAGCTCACGCAGCACTGCCAGTTGCTGGGGGGCCAGCTTCCAGGCCAGCTTGACGTCGCGGTACAGGCTTTCGGGCTCGACTTCGCGGCGCAATGCGGCCACCAGCTCGGCGCCGTCCTCCAGCACCCAGGCGTACTTGTCGTCACTCAGGCGCGGGCGCAACACGGTGAACAGCTCGGCCAGGTGCACGGCATCCTCGGCGGCATAGCTGACCTGGGTTTCCGAGAGCGGGCGTTGCAGCCAGTCGGAACGGGTTTCGCCCTTGGGCAGGTCGATCCCCAGCACTTCCTGCACCAGGCGCGAATAGCCCATGGAGAAGCCCAGGTTCAGGTAGCCGGCGGCCAGTTGGGTGTCGAACAGCGGCTGTGGCAGCTTGCCGGTCAGGCGCAGCAGCACTTCGAGGTCTTCGCTGCAGGCGTGCAGCACCTTGACCACGCCGCTGTCATCCAGCAGTTCGGCCAGGGGTTGCCAGTTGCCGATCAGCAACGGGTCGATCAGGAAGGCACGCTGGCCATCGCCGATCTGGATCAGCCCGGCTTTCGGGTAGAAGGTGTCGACCCGCATGAATTCGGTGTCGACGGCGACAAAGGGCAGCTGATGCCAGTCGCGGCAGTGTTCGGCCAGGCTCTGGTCGTCACGGATCCAGTGTATTTCGATGGCCACGAGGCTCTCCCACTAACATTGGCGCGCAGTATATACGGCGCGGGCACTGCTGGTGAAACCCGGGCCATCCTTGATATCGATCAGCGGTGCTGTTGTGCGTGTTCAGGCAGCAGCAACTCTCGTGCGCAAAATTCGCAAGCTTCGCGATCCCTGTGGGAGCGGGCATGCCCGCGAACACGGGCGAAGCCCGTGCCATCCACCGCGTCGCCTGCTTCGCGGGCATGCCCGCTCCCACAAAGAGCGCGCAAGCTAGCGGTTTTTGAATGCGCGTCGCCTCAGCGCTTGGCTGCCAGCCACGGCCGGCAGCTGGCGAACATGTCCAGCGACTGCTGGTAGACCTCGGTGTGTACCTGCAACAGGCCGAGCATCGAGTGGAACAGGTTGTCCTGCGACAGCGGTGCATCGCTGAGCTTGGCCAGGCAGTCGGTGTCGACGCCGAAGTCCTCCTTGTAGCTGTCGGAGAACCAGGTCAGCAGCGGCACGTGCTTCTGCTGCTCGGGGGCGATGGCGTAAGGCGTGCCGTGCAGGAACAGGTTGTACTCACCCAGCGACTCGCCATGGTCGGACAGGTAGATCATCGCCGTGTCGACCTTGTCCTGCTTGCTGCGCAGGGTGTCGATCAGCGAGGCCAGCACCTTGTCGGTATAGGCCAGGGTGTTGTCGTAGCCGTTGACGATTTCCTGCTCGCTGCACTGGTCCAGCGCGTTGCTCTGGCACACCGGGGCAAAGCGCTGGTCGGCGCCGGGGTAGCGCTTGAAGTATTCAGGCCCGTGGCTGCCCATCTGGTGCAGCACCAGCACGGTGTCCTTGTCGAGGTTGTCGATCAGCTCACCCAGGCCCTGCAGCAGGATCTGGTCATGGCATTCACCATCAGCGCAGAACTGCGGGTCCTTGAGTTTGCTGACATCGATGAACTGCACGCGGTCGCAGGTGCCCTTGCAGCCCGACTGGTTGTCACGCCACTGCACCGCCAGGCCGGTACGCTGGAGGATGTCCAGCAACCCTTCGCGGTTCTTCGCCACGCGGGCATCGTAGTCCTTGCGCTTCATGCCGGAGAACATGCACGGCACCGAAACGGCGGTTTCCGTGCCGCAGGAGTGCACATCGGAGAACGCCAGCAGGCCCTGTTCCCTGGCAAGGTTCGGTGTGGTATCGCGGTTGTAGCCAAGCACGCCGAAGTGGTCTGCCCGCGCACTTTCGCCCACCACCAGCACGGTCAGCGACTTGCGTTCGTGCTTTTGCCAGGCGGCATCACGCTTGGCATCTTCGCCATAATGCTGGAAGGGCCGTGATGCGGTACCGACGCGCTCGCTGACATAACCGATGGAGGCACCCACGATATTGCTGGGGGTGAGCATCAGGCGCAGTTCGTGGTGGTTGCGAAACAGCGACGACAGGCCCTGGTAGTTGACCAGTGCCACCGAGCCCAGGGCCACCACGCAGGCACCGCCAACCACCAGCTTGCCGAGCAGTTCACGGTGCCAGGCGCGATAGGCGATCGGCGCCTTCCACAACAGCACCGAAGGCACTACACCGAGGCCCAGGATATACAAGGCAAACTTCAACGAAAGCAGGTCACGCACTTCCGCCACGTTGGTTTCCGCGATATTGCGGAACATGCCCGCGTCAATAAGTACGCCGTACTGGTTCATGAAGTAAGCCACGCCCGCGCCACTCATGAACAACACGATAAGTATTGGCTTCAATACATAACGGAAGGCGAACAACGTGAGGATCAGGTTGAACGCGAACAGCATCAGCACGGCAAACGCCAGGCTCAGCCAAAGCCCCGGCAAACCGGGCGGCACGACCTGTTCAAGATGCTGCCAGAGGAAGACATTGAAGCCGATCAGCAGGTAAAGGCTGGCCAGCAGCGTGACCCATTCAGTCCGCAGGGATTTGAAGTTGAGCATCAGTGTTCGCAATCAAGAGTGATTATCAGCCCGAGGGCCTTCGCGGCACCGGGGAAACTTGGCTGAACTCTAGAAAGCGTGCCATCAATATTTTGTGAAAAAGACGCCAACAAATTCGTGAGCAGGCGCCTTTTCTACATTAAAAGAAGTTCATTCAGCGCTTGTTCAGCCTGGCAGGCGTGCCTTGGCGTACGGCTCGCGGTCGATGTCCAGCACTTCCACGCACAGCTGGATGTCCAGCCCCGGTTGCTCGGGGATGGCCTCACGCAGCACATCCAGCAGGTTGGCGGACAGTTGCGTCTTCACCTCGGGCGAGCGCCCGCTGAGGATCGCCAGGCGCACGTGGGCAAAGGCACGCTCGCCGGGCGCGGTGCCCACGCGAAACTGGCCGAAGGCCTGGGCGCGGCTCTTGATGTCGGCCTCGTCGGCGAACTGGCCACTGCCGACCAGGGCATGGTTCAGGCGCAGCAGCAGGGTATCGACATTCAGCTCGCGCAGGTTGTCGCTGTATTCCAGGTTCAGGTGAGGCATGGCGCAGGTTCCGGGTCACGGGGAGATGCGACAGCCTACCCCAGTCCCCTACCTGCGCAAAGACGACTATCCTCAAAGGTCAGAACCATCCGCCAACCCCCGACAGAGGTGAAGAAATGCCAGTTCCGCATGATCTGCTCGCTGACCTGCACGTTACCGCTGATGCATTCCAGGCGCTCATGGACAAGGACCAGACGCTGCACTCACTGCACAAGGAATACAACGCCAAAGACAAAGAGGTGGTCGCCGCCGAAGGCAACGGCACCAACGACGAGGCCGTCAACCGCCTGCGCAAGGAACGGTTGCTGATCAAGGACAAGATCGAACGGATCATTCATCCGCCCAAATCCTGACAGGAATTCATTGAATCCACCGGCCTCTTCGCGGGTGAACCCGCTCCCACAGGTACAGCGCCAGACCTGAAGGCAGCGGAGCCCCTGTGGGAGCGGGTTTACCCGCGAAGAGGCCAACAGCCCTCACATACCAGCCGCAGCCTTCAACGCCCCATCCAGGTCCTCGACCAGGTCGCGGTAATCCTCGATCCCCACCGACAACCGCAGCAGGTTTTCGCTGATCCCCATCACGCCCTTCTGCTCCGGGCTCAGCGAGCAGTGCGACATACTCCAGGAGTGGTTGATCATGCTTTCCACCCCGCCCAGCGAGTCGGCCAGCACGAAGATCTGCAGCGCCTCCACCAGGCGGTTGAGCGCGGCGCGGTCGCCCTTGACCTTCATCGCCACCACCGCCCCGCCACTGCGCATCTGCCGTTTGCACAGCTCATGCTGCGGGTGGCTCTCCAGCCCCGGGTAATACACCTGCTCGATCTGCGCGTGGCTTTCGAGGAAGCGCGCCACCTGCAGGGCATTGGCACACTGGCGCTCCATGCGCACATCCAGGGTCTTCAGACCGCGCAGGGCCAGGTAGCAGTCGAACGGCCCCTGCACCGCGCCAATCGCCATGCTGATGCGGCGCAGGCGCGCCAACAGCGCATCATTGGCAGCTACCACCACGCCACCGGTGAGGTCGGAGTGGCCGCCGATGTACTTGCTGGCCGAGTGCATCACCAAGTCCACGCCCAAGGTGATCGGGCGCTGGTTCCACGGCGAGCAGAAGGTGTTGTCGATGCAAGTGAGGATGCCCCGCGCCTTGGCCAGGTCGCACACCGCCTTGATGTCGACCAGGTGCAGCAACGGGTTGGTCGGCGATTCGATCCAGATCAGCTGGGTTTCCGGCTTGATGGCGGCGGCCACCGCCTCAAGGTCGTTGAGGTCGACGTAGGTGGTGGTCAGGCCCGAGGTGCGGCTGCGGTAGTCTTCCATGATGCGGAAGGTGCCGCCGTACACGCCGTTCATCACCACCACGTGGGCATCCTTGGGCAGCAACTCCAGCACGGTGGCGGTGGCGTTCACACCCGAGGCGCAGGCGACCGCGCCAACGCCCTCTTCCAGGGCGGCGACACAGGTTTCATAGGCATGCCGGGTGGGGTTGCCGACGCGGCTGTAGGAGTATTCCGGCTTGTCGTCCAGGCTGCGCTTGGTGAACGAACTGGCAGTGACGATCGCCGGGAAAATAGCGTTATCGGCGACGCTGAACTGCTCACCGGCGTGAATGGTACGGGTGGCGAAATTGCGCGGCTTGTCGGACATGGTCAGGCCCATTGGCAGAGTGAAAGCTGCAACTATCGCACAACCCAAATCTTCTGGCCTTGGGGTAATCTGTGAAATATTTTTCTCCACGGCCCACGCGCGATATGGACAGCTTCGACCAGCACATTCTCACCCTGCTTCAGCGCGACGCCTCGATCTCGCTCAAGGACCTGGCCGAGGCCGTAAACCTGTCTACCACGCCGTGCTGGAAGCGGGTCAAGCGCCTGGAGGAAGACGGCTACATTGTCGGCCGTGTCGCCCTGCTCGACCCGGAACGGCTGGGGTTGGGGCTCACGGTGTTCGTCCAGCTCAAGACCCAGCGCCACGACAGCGCCTGGCTGGAGCAGTTTGCCGCGACCGTGACCGGGTTCGAGGAAGTGATGGAGTTCTACCGCATGTCGGGGGACTGGGATTACATGCTGCGGGTGGTGGTGGGGGATATTGCGGCGTATGACCGGTTTTACAAAAAGCTGATCACCAGTACTGACGGGCTGTCGAACATCACTTCCAGTTTTGCCATGGAGCAGATGAAGTACACCACGGCTTACCCGGTGAACCGTTCCTGATTCCTGTATGGCAGTACCGGCCCTATCGCCGGCAAGCCAGCTCCCACAGGTACGTCACAGGTTCTGAAATCTGTGCGGTCCCTGTGGGAGCTGGCTTGCCGGCGATAGGGCCCTTGCAGGCTACCTGTCAATCCGCGGCCAGCACCGCCGCAATCCGGTTCCCGGCCTTGGCTTTCTCGACCTTGATCGCCACGAACTTCGAGGTCGGGGTATAGGTCCCCTCGCCATAGCTTTCCAGCGGCACCAGCGGGTTGGTCTCCGGGTAATAGGCCGCCGCCTGCCCCTCGGGCACGTCATACGCCACCAGGCGGAAGCCCGACACGCGCCGCTCCACGCCATCCTCCCACAGCGACACCAGGTCCACATGCTCGCCCGGCTCGAAGCCCATCCGGCGGATGTCCACCTCGTTGACGAACACCACTTCACGCAGGCCGAACACCCCGCGATAACGGTCGTCCAGGCCATACAGGGTGGTGTTGTACTGGTCGTGCGAGCGCAGGGTCTGCAGGATCAGGTCGGGCTTGTCGCCGCGCGCCAGCACCTTGGCATTCACCAGTTGCTCCGGCAGCTGGTGCGGGCTGAAGCGCGCCTTGCCTGTGGCTGTGCGCCAGGTACGGTCGGCGGCGTTGTTGCCCAGGTGGAAACCACCTGGGTGCTGCAGGCGCTCGTTGAAATCGGTAAAGCCGGGGATCACATCGGCAATCATGCTGCGGATTCGGCCATAGTCGGCAACTGCGTATTCCCAGTCGATCGGCTGCTTGCCCAGGGTCGCCTGGGCCATGCCGGCGATGATCCACGGCTCCGAGCGCAGGTGCGGCGAGCGCGGGCGCAGCTGGCCGTGGGAGATGTGCACCATGCTGAAGGTGTCCTCCACGGTCACGCCTTGCGGCCCGCTGGCCTGCATGTCGATTTCGGTACGGCCCAGGCACGGCAGGATCAACGCATCGCGGCCGGTGACCAGGTGCGAGCGGTTGAGCTTGGTGGAAATCTGCACGGTCAGCGCGCAATTGCGCATGGCCGCATGGGTGCGCGGCGTATCCGGCGTGGCCTGGGCAAAGTTGCCACCCAGGCCGATGAACACCTTGGCCCGCCCCTCTTCCATGGCCTTGATCGCCAGCACGGCATTGTGCCCGTGGGCACGCGGAACGCGGAACTGGAAGCGTTTTTCAATGGCATCGAGCAGCGCCGCCCCAGGCTTCTCGTCGATGCCCATGGTGCGGTCGCCCTGCACGTTGCTGTGGCCACGCACCGGTGACAGGCCGGCACCGGGCTTGCCGACGTTGCCGCGCAGCAGCTGCAGGTTGACGATTTCCTGAACGGTCGGCACCGAGTGGCGGTGCTGGGTGACGCCCATGGCCCAGCACATGATTACCCGTTCGGCCTTGCGGTACATGCGCGCGGCCAGTTCGATCTCGGCCTGGGTCAGGCCCGATTGCTCGACGATGTGCGCCCAGGGCGTGGCATCCACGGTTTCCAGGTATGCGTCGATGCCACTGGTGTGCTCGGCGATGAAGGCATGGTCGAACACCGCCGGTTCACCATTGGCCTGGGCTTCGCGTTCCCACTGCAGCAGGTACTTGGCAATGCCGCGCATCACTGCCATGTCGCCGCCCAGGGCCGGGCGGAAGTAGGCCGTGTTGGTTGGTTCGGAGCCATTGCTGAGCATCTCGAACGGGTGCTGCGGGTGCTGGAAGCGCTCCAGGCCGCGCTCCTTGAGCGGGTTGAAGCAGACCACCTGGGCACCACGCTTCACCGCTTCACGCAGCGGTTCGAGCATGCGCGGGTGGTTGGTGCCGGGGTTCTGGCCGATGACGAAGATGGCGTCGGCCAGCTCCAGGTCGTGGAACACCACGGTGCCCTTGCCCACGCCGAGGGTTTCCGACATGCCCACGCCGCTGGCTTCATGGCACATGTTCGAGCAGTCGGGGAAGTTATTGGTGCCGTAGGCGCGGACGAACAGCTGGTAGAGGAACGCCGCCTCGTTGCTGGCCCGGCCCGAGGTGTAGAACTCGGCCTGGTCGGGCGATTCGAGTGCGCGCAAGTGTTGGGCAACCAGCGCAAAGGCTTCTTCCCAGCTGGTTTCCACATAGTGGTCGGTGGCCGCGTCGTAGCGCATCGGGTGGGTCAGGCGGCCCTGGTACTCCAGCCAGTAGTCGGTCTGCTCGGCCAGCGCACTGACGCTGTACCTGGCGAAGAATGCCGGGTCCACCGAGCGGCCGGTAGCTTCCCAGTTGACTGCCTTGGCGCCGTTCTCGCAGAACTTGACCATGTCGTTTTCCGGCGACTCGCCCCAGGCGCAACCGGGGCAGTCGAAGCCGCCGTTCTGGTTGGTCTTGAGCATGGCCCGCAGGTTCTTGAAGGCATTGTCGCTGCCCAGCCAGCTCTTGGTCACGCTCTTGAGCGCCCCCCAGCCGGCGGCGGCGCCCTTGTAGTCCCTGATGTGTTGGTCCTGGCTCATGCGATGAATCCTCACGCTTCGATGCTTTTTTTCAGCCTATGGAGCGTGGGGTAGAGCCGTCCAATCGAAAGATCTTACGGGGTGATAGGTGGTTTCGATCATGGGCTGGAACCGCGTCGCGGCCTTCGCGGGTGAACCCGCTCCCACAGGGCCACCACAGGTTTCGAGCCCTGCGCTTTACCTGTGGGAGCGGGTTTACCCGCGAATTGGGCGACGCGGTCAACACTTTGAAATACGTGGCCTACAGCCATGATAGAGGCCATCGATCAATCGGTCGGACAAAGCAATTTGACGGCCCTGCGCCCAAGTTATAGCTTGAATCGAGTCCCTACCCATTCGAGCGCGAACGTGGAACAGAACAGCCGGGCCCTGATCGACGGCTTCAACCGGAAAATCGACTACCTGCGGATGTCGGTCACCGACCGCTGCGACTTCCGTTGCGTGTACTGCATGGCCGAAGACATGCAGTTCCTGCCGCGCCAGCAAATCCTCAGCCTCGAGGAACTGTTCCAGGTGGCCGAGCGCTTCGTCGCCCTCGGCACCCGCAAGATCCGCCTGACCGGCGGCGAGCCGCTTGTGCGCCAGGGCATCGTCGACCTGTGCGGGCGCATCGCCGCCCTGCCCGGCCTGCGCGAATTGTGCCTGACCAGCAACGGCTCGCAACTCGGGCGCCTGGCCCAGCCGCTGTTCGACGCCGGTGTCACGCGCCTGAACATCAGCCTCGACAGCCTGGACGCCGAGCGCTTCAAGCAACTGACCCGCACCGGCGACCTGCACCAGGTCATCGCCGGCATCGACGCCGCCCGCCAGGCCGGCTTCAAGCGCACCAAGCTCAACTGCGTGGTCCTCAAGGGCCGCAACGATCATGAACTGGTCGACCTGGTGCGCTTTGCCATCGACCGCGAACTGGACATCACCTTCATCGAAGAAATGCCCTTGGGCGTGATCAGCGAACATGAACGCGGCGAGTCGTTCTGCTCCAGCGATGAAGTACGTGCGCTGCTGGCCGAGCAGTTCACCCTGGTCGAATCGACCGAGTCGTCCCAGGGCCCGGCCCGCTACTGGCGCCTGGCCGAAGCCGCCAACACTCGGGTCGGCTTCATTTCGCCACACAGCCACAACTTCTGCGCCACCTGCAACCGCGTGCGCCTCACCGTCGAAGGCCGCCTGCTGCTGTGCCTGGGCAATGAACACTCGGTGGACCTGAAGCAGGTGCTGCGGGCCCACCCCGGCAACCCTGAACGCCTGGAAAAGGCCATTCGTGACTCGCTGCACCTCAAGCCCTACCGCCATCATTTCGAAGTCGGTGGCGACGTGCAGATCCTGCGCTTCATGAACATGACCGGCGGCTAGGCAGCCGTCTCTGGATTTCCATGATCGTCCACCCCACCCCCGATGTGCTGCGTGTGCTGTTCACCCTCAAGGGTTCGATCGTCAAACGTATTGCCCTGCGCTGCCTGACGGTCACCCTGCTGGCCGCGCTGATCGTGTTGGTCGAGCGACATTTCCCGGCGTTTTTCTACCCGGTCAGCGCCACCCCGTTCACCTTGCTGGGCCTGTCGCTGTCGATTTTCATGAGTTTTCGCAACAACGCCTGCTATGACCGCTGGTGGGAGGGGCGCAAGGCCTGGGGCAAGCTGATCATCGAAACCCGTTCGTTCGTGCGCGAAAGCCTGGTGATTACCGACGAAACCCTGCGTGCCGAACTGTTGCGCAGCCTGTGCGGCTTTGCCCATGCGCTGAATGCACGGCTGCGCAGCGAGGACGAACTGGCCGCCGCCCGGCCTTGGCTGGCCCGGCCCGAAGCGATTACCCCGCACAACGTGTGCGACGCCATCCTGCGCGAAATCGGCGGGCACTGCTCGCGGCTGGCAACACAGCAGCAGATCAGTGACTGGCGCTACAGCCTGCTGGAGCAGCGGCTGGTGGGCCTGACCGAAGTGCAGGCCACCTGCGAGCGGATCAAGGGCACACCGTTGCCGTTCCCCTACACGCTGTTGCTGCACCGCACCATCTACATCTTCTGCCTGCTGCTGCCGTTTGCCCTGGCCGAGCCGCTGGGCTGGCTGGCGCCGCTGTTCACCACCATCGTGGGGTACACGTTCTTCGGGCTGGATGCGATTGGCAACGAACTGGAAGACCCGTTCGGGCGCGATGAGAACGACCTGCCGACCGATGCCATGGTGCGGACCGTGGAGCGCGATGTGCTGGCGGGGTTGGGGGAACAACAGCTACCGCCGGCGTTGTTGCCGGTGGACCATGTATTGAGCTGACTGAATGCAGTGGCCTGTGCCGGCCCTTTCGCGGGTAAACCCGCTCCCACAGGGCCCCCACAGGTTTCGAACCCTGCGCGGTACCTGTGGGAGCGGGTTTACCCGCGAAGAGGCCGGTACAGGAGAAAACTCAGCCCCGGCTTGCACAGGCCTCGATCGGCTTCAGGTGCTTGACGAAGTTGCACGGCCGGTGCCGCGCATCCAGCTGCTCCGCCAGGATGCCCTCCCACGCCGTACGGCAGGCCCCGGTGGAGCCCGGCAGGCAGCACACCAACGTGCGGTTGGACAGCCCGGCCAGCGCCCGGCTCTGCACGGTCGAGGTGCCGATATCGAGAATCGACAGGGCCCGGAACAGTTCGCCAAAGCCATCGATGCGCTTGTCCAGCAGGCACTCGACCGCTTCCGGCGTGCTGTCACGCCCGGTAAAACCGGTACCGCCGGTGATCAGCACCACCTGCACCTGCTCGTCGGCAATCCAGGTGGCGACCTGGGCGCGGATCTTGTAAAGGTCGTCCTTGAGCAACGCCCGCGCCACCAGGCGGTGGCCGATCTCCACCGAGCGGCTGGCCAGCAGCTCACCAGAGGTGTCGTTGTCGTAGGTACGGGTGTCGCTGACAGTCAGCACGGCGATGTTGAGCGGTACGAAGACCGCGTCGGGTTGGACGCGCACGGTGGGGCTCCTCGAGTGGCAGTGCCGCCACGCTAGAGGCATGGCCCGGGGGCGTCCAATCGATATGGCGTACCGACTGATCAATGACATCTATCGCAGACGTGGGTTAAGGTCTGCATAACCCGATACCAGGCACTTCCATGGACATCAAGCAGCTCAAATTCCTCATCGCGCTCGACCAGACACGCCACTTCGGCCAGGCGGCGGCGCTATGCCATATCACCCAGCCGACGCTGTCCATGCGCCTGCGCAACCTGGAGGACGAGCTGGACCTGGTGCTGGTCAAGCGCGGCCAGCGCTTCGAAGGTTTCACCGAGGCCGGCGAGCGCATCCTGGCCTGGGCCCGTACTCTGCTCGCCGCCCACGACGGCCTGCAGGCCGAGGCCGCCAGCTGCCGCGGCCAGGTGGTCGGCAGCCTGCGCCTGGGCACGGTGCCGCTGGCCAGTTTCAACCCCATGCACCTGCTGCTGCCGCTGCGTGAAAAATACCCCGAGCTGCACTTCCAGATCAGCTCGCTCAGTTCGGAACAGGTCATCGACGGGCTCAGCCGCAACCAGCTCGACCTGGGCATCTGCTACCTGGACCAGGTCAACACCAGTTTCTTCGAAGTGATCGAACTTGGCACCACCACCATGGGCCTGTTGCACGATACCCGGCACTTCAAGTTCACCAGCGACACCCTGCGCTGGGACGAGCTGGGCGACATTCCGCTGGGCCTGCTGAGCAAGGGCATGCACTACCGCCAGTCGCTGGACCTGAGTTTCCGCAGCCGTGGCCTGGAGCCGAATGCGGTACTGGAAAGCGACTCGAGCTTCCAGCTGATCCAGGCCATCAACACCGGCATGTGCTGCGCGGTCATGCCGCTGGGCTGCGGCCTGGAAGACCTGAGCGAGCACCTGCGCATCCTGCCGGTGGCCGACGCCGCCATCCACAGCCCGGTCGGCCTGCTGCTACGCCGCAGCGAACCGCGTTCGGCAATTGCCGAGCAGTGCTTCGATGAGGCGCGGGCGCTGTTTCAGGCCAACTGATCGCTGGTTGCCTGGCGGTACTGGCGCGGGGTGAAGCCGGTCAGTTGCTTGAACTGGCGGCTGAAGGCGCTGTGGTCGGTATAGCCGCAGCACATCGCCACTTCAGTGATCGGCAGTTCCGAGTGCAGCAAACGGTGGGCGTGCTCCAGGCGCGCCTTGTGGATCATCTGCCGTGGCGTGAGGTGGAACACCCGCTTGCAATAGCGCTCCAGCTGGGCCACGGAAATGCCGGCGATACGGGTCAGCTCGCCCATGCTGATCGGCTGGTGGAAATGCCGGCGGATGTGCTCGTCCACCGCCGCCAGGCGCTGGTAGGCGGGGTGGCTGTCGGCGGCTGACTGCAAGTCGACCGAGATGCCGACCAGGCCGATGATCTCGCCAGCCTGGTTGTACAGCGGGCGCTTGTGGGTCAGGCACCAGCCAGGCTCTCGGCTGCCATACAGGTGCAGCTCCAGCTGGTCTTCCAGCACCAGGCCTTCCTTGAGAACGCGACAGTCCTGCTCGGTGTAGCCGGGGCCCAGCTGTGCCGGGAACACTTCGGCGCTGGTCTTGCCCAGCAGCGGTTGCAGGCGCTTGAGGCCACAGCGCTGGACCAGGGTGTTGTTGGCCAGCACATAGCGGGCGGCCGGGTCCTTGATGAAGATCGCGGCGTTGGGGATGGCGTCGAGAATCGGCAGCAGCAGGGACACACCGGCGAGCAGGGCCTCGAGGTTGGCGGGGCGGTGCTGGTCGAGGGACTGGTACAGGGTTGCCAGGGGGGTGTCGGTCATCTGTCGGTTCTCTGTTGGCTGTGCCGGCCCTTTCGCGGGCACGCCCGCTCCCACAGGTCCCCCACAAATTTCGAATCCTGTGCTGTACCTGTGGGAGCGGGCGCGCCCGCGAAGAGGCCAACGATACCCACATACCTCTACAGCCCTTGCTCGGTATGGCTTACAGCCTATCCACCACCTTGCCATCCCGCCATTTCTTTTTTGCAACTGTGCCGATTTCGTCATCCCCCCTGCAGAAAACCATCAAGAACCGCCGCCCCGATCGGTCCACTCTATGCCCCACGCAAGCCGCCCCAAGTCCTACAAGAGCGCGGCCCAAAAAGCCGCATCTCGTGACATCAGACCTGCCTATCCAATAACCAACAAAAAGGCGAACCCATGTCAGGCAAATTCAAAAAACAGTTGTCATTGCTGGACCTCACCTTCATCGGCCTAGGTGCCATCTTCGGCTCCGGCTGGCTGTTCGCCGCCAGCCACGTCTCGGCCATCGCCGGCCCGGCCGGCATCCTGTCCTGGTTCCTTGGCGGCTTCGCCGTACTGTTGCTGGGCATCGTCTATTGCGAACTGGGCGCCGCCCTGCCACGTGCCGGGGGCGTGGTGCGCTACCCGGTGTACTCCCACGGCCCGCTGCTCGGCTACTTGATGGGTTTCATCACCCTGATCGCCTTTTCCAGCCTGATCGCCATCGAAGTGGTCGCTTCGCGCCAATACGCCGCCGCCTGGTTCCCCGGGCTGACCAAGGCCGGCTCCAGCGACCCGACCGTGCTCGGCTGGCTGGTGCAGTTCGCCCTGCTGGGGCTGTTCTTCTTCCTCAACTACCGCAGCGTGAAAACCTTCGCCAAGGCCAACAACCTGGTCAGTGTGTTCAAGTTCATCGTGCCGCTGCTGGTGATCGGCGTGCTGTTCACCTTCTTCAAGCCGGAAAACTTCGAGGTCCAGGGCTTTGCCCCGTTCGGTCTGTCCGGCGTTGAAATGGCGGTATCGGCCGGTGGCATCATCTTCGCCTACCTGGGCCTGACGCCGATCATTTCGGTGGCCAGCGAGGTGAAGAACCCGCAACGCACCATCCCCATCGCGCTGATCCTCTCGGTACTGCTGTCCACCGCGATCTACGCCCTGCTGCAACTGGCCTTCCTCGGCAGCGTGCCGACCGAAATGCTGAGCAACGGCTGGGCCGCAGTGACCAAGGAACTGGCCCTGCCCTACCGCGACATCGCCCTGGCCCTGGGTGTGGGCTGGCTGGCCTACCTGGTGGTGGCCGACGCGGTGATCTCGCCCAGCGGCTGCGGCAACATCTACATGAACGCCACCCCGCGCGTGGTCTATGGCTGGGCGCAGACCGGCACCTTCTTCAAGTACTTCACCCGTATCGACGCCGAGTCCGGCATCCCGCGCCCGGCGCTGTGGCTGACCTTTGGCCTGTCAGTGTTCTGGACCCTGCCGTTCCCGTCCTGGGAAGCGCTGATCAACGTGGTTTCCGCCGCCCTGGTACTGAGCTACGCCGTGGCCCCGGTCACCGTCGCCGCCCTGCGCCGCAACGCCCCCGACATGCCGCGCCCGTTCCGGGTCAAGGGCATGGGTGTGCTCGGTCCACTGTCATTCATCATCGCAGCGCTGATCGTGTACTGGTCGGGCTGGAAGACCGTGTCGTGGCTGCTGGCCCTGCAGATCGTGATGTTCGTGCTTTACCTGCTGTGCGGCCGCTTCGTGCCGACCCAGCACCTGTCGCTGGCCCAGCAAGTGCGCTCGTCGGCGTGGCTGATCGGCTTCTACGCGGTGACCATCCTGCTGTCGTGGCTGGGCAGCTTCGGCGGCCTGGGAGTACTCGGCCACCCGTTCGACACCGTGGTCGTGGCCGCTTGTGCGCTGGGCATCTACTACTGGGGCGCTGCCACCGGCGTGCCTGCCCACCTGGTGCGCCTGGAAGGTGAGGACGAAAGCGAAGCCAGCCATGAACCTCTGGTAGGCCAGCGCCCGGCTGCACTGGCTCCGTAACGGCTACTGGCCCTATCGCTGGCAAGCCGGCTCCCACAGGGTCCGCGCTGACCCAGAGGCCGATGCAATACCTGTGGGAGCTGGCTTGCCGGCGATGAGGCCCGCACAAACAGCACAAGACTTGGCTGATCAAAGAATGGACAAGCTCATGAAACAGATTCACGTCATCGACTCGCACACCGGCGGGGAACCGACTCGCCTGGTGATGAAAGGCTTCCCGCAACTGCATGGCCGCAGCATGGCCGAGCAGCGCGACGAGCTGCGCGAGCTGCACGACCAGTGGCGCCGCGCCTGCCTGCTGGAACCACGTGGCAACGATGTGCTGGTCGGTGCGCTGTACTGCCCACCGGTAACGGCCGACGCCACTTGCGGGGTGATCTTCTTCAACAACGCTGGCTACCTGAACATGTGCGGCCACGGCACCATCGGCCTGGTCGCCTCGCTGCAGCACCTGGGCCTGATCGCACCGGGCGTGCACAAGATCGATACCCCAGTCGGCCAGGTCAGCGCCACCCTGCATGAAGACGGCGCCATAACCGTCGGCAACGTGCCGTCCTACCGCTACCGCCGGCAGGTACTGGTGGACGTGCCCGGCCATGGCCTGGTGCGTGGCGACATCGCCTGGGGCGGCAACTGGTTTTTCCTCGTCTCCGAACACGGCCAGCGCATCGAACTGGGCAACCGCGAGGCGCTGACCGAGTACACCTGGGCGATGCTCAAGGCCCTCGAGGCCCAGGGCATCACCGGTGAAAACGGTGCCCCCATCGACCACGTCGAACTGTTCGCCGACGACGCCAACGCCGACAGCCGCAACTTCGTGATGTGCCCCGGCAAGGCCTACGACCGCTCGCCCTGCGGCACGGGCACCAGCGCCAAGCTGGCCTGCCTGGCCGCCGACGGCAAGCTCGACGAAGGCCAGACATGGGTACAGGCCAGTATCACCGGCAGCCAGTTCCAGGGCCGCTACGAGCGCGACGGCGAACGCATTCGCCCGTTCATCACCGGCCGCGCCTACATGACCGCCGACAGCACCCTGCTGATCGACGAACAGGACCCGTTCGCCTGGGGCATCTGACCCCGGCTTTTTCCAAAAAATCGAATATCGCGAGGAGTGACAACAATGACCAACAACATCTTCACCGGCACCATGCCCGCCCTGATGACCCCCTGCACCGCCGAGCGCAAGCCGGACTTCGACGCCCTGGTGCGCAAGGGCCGCGAGCTGATCGAGGCCGGCATGAGCGCCGTGGTGTACTGCGGCTCGATGGGCGACTGGCCGCTGCTGACCGAAGCCGAGCGCCAGGAAGGCGTGGCGCGCCTGGTGGCCGCCGGCATCCCGACTATCGTCGGCACCGGCGCGGTGAACACCCGTGAAGCAGTATCCCACGCCGCCCACGCGGCCAAGGTTGGCGCCGCCGGCCTGATGGTCATCCCCCGCGTACTCAGCCGCGGCGCCTCGCTGATTGCCCAGAAGCACCACTTCTCGGCCATCCTGGCAGCCGCGCCGAAGCTGCCGGCGGTGATCTACAACAGCCCCTACTACGGCTTCGCCACCCGCGCCGACCTGTTCTTCGAACTGCGCAGCGAGTTCCCCAACCTGATCGGCTTCAAGGAGTTCGGCGGCGGTGCCGACCTGCGCTACGCCGCCGAGCACATCACCTCCAAGGATGACGACGTGACCCTGATGGTCGGCGTCGACACCCAGGTGGTGCATGGCTTCGTCAACTGCAACGCCACCGGCGCCATCACCGGCATCGGCAACGCCCTGCCGCGTGAGGTGCTGCACCTGGTGAGCCTGAGCAAGCAGGCGGCCAAGGGTGATGCCAAGGCCCGCCGCCTGGCGCGTGAGCTGGAGGCGGCGCTGGCGGTGCTGTCGTCGTTCGATGAAGGCTGCGACCTGGTGCTCTACTACAAGCACCTGATGGTGCTGAACGGTGACAGCGAATACAGCCTGCACTTCAACGAAACCGACGTGCTGACCGACGCCCAGCGCAACTATGCCGAGCAGCAGTACGCGCTGTTCCGCAACTGGTACGCCAGCTGGTCGGCTGAGCAGAACATCGCCTAAGCAGCCACTGCTTTCTCTGTGGGAGCGGGCATGCCCGCGAAGCAGGCGACTCGGTGCCTGGCACCGGCTTTGCCGGTGTTCGCGGGCTCGCCCGCTCCCACAGGGTAAACAGTACACCCTTGCAACTGCATGTAATTTCCCAAGGAGGCTCCATGACCCTCACAGGCAACCTGCTGATCGGCCAGACGCCGGTAACCGGCAGCCGCGAAGCCATCCGTGCCATCGACCCGGCCACCGGCCAGGCGCTGGAACCGGCCTACCTCGGCGGCACCGGCGAACACGTGGCCCAGGCCTGCGCCCTGGCCTGGGCGGCGTTCGATGCCTACCGCGAAACCTCGCTCGAGCAACGGGCACAATTCCTCGAAACCATCGCCACGCAGATCGAAGCGCTGGGCGATGCCCTGATCGATCGCGCCGTGGCCGAAAGCGGCCTGCCCAAGGCGCGCATCCAGGGCGAACGTGGCCGCACCTGCACCCAGCTGCGCACCTTCGCCCGTGTGGTGCGGGCCGGCGAATGGCTGGACGTGCGGGTCGACAACGCCCTGCCTGAGCGCCAGCCCCTGCCGCGTGCCGACCTGCGCCAGCGCCAGGTGGCCCTGGGGCCGGTGGCGGTATTCGGCGCCAGCAATTTCCCATTGGCCTTCTCGGTGGCCGGTGGCGACACCGCCTCGGCCCTGGCCGCCGGTTGCCCGGTGGTGGTCAAGGCCCACGGCGCTCACCCGGGCACCAGCGAGCTGGTCGGCCAGGCAGTCGCAAAGGCCGTGAAGCAGTGCGGCTTGCCGGCCGGTGTGTTTTCGTTGTTGTACGGTTCCGGTCGTGAAGTGGGCATTGCGCTGGTCAGCGACCCGCGCATCAAGGCCGTTGGCTTTACCGGCTCGCGCAGCGGTGGCATTGCGCTGTGCCAGGCGGCCCAGGCTCGCCCGGAGCCGATCCCGGTGTACGCCGAAATGAGCTCGATCAACCCGGTGTTCCTGTTCGACACCGCCCTGCAGACCCGCGCCGAGGCACTGGCACAAGGCTTCGTCGCCTCGCTGACCCAGGGTGCCGGCCAGTTCTGCACCAACCCCGGCCTGGTGATTGCCCGCCAGGGGCCGGCGTTGCAGCGTTTCATCGACGCCGCCAGCGAACACGTGCGCCAGGCTGCGGCGCAGACCATGCTCACCCCGGGCATCTTCAGTGCCTACCAGGCCGGTGTCGGCGCCCTGGCCGCAAACGCCAATGCCCAGGCCGCCGCCAGTGGCCAGGCCGAGCAAGGCCCCAACCAGTGCCAGGCGCAGCTGTTCGTGACCCAGGCCGAAGCGTTCCTCGCCGACCCGGCGTTGCAGGCCGAAGTCTTCGGTGCGGCGTCGCTGGTGGTGGCCTGCGCCAACGATGAGCAAGTGCGCCAGGTGGCCGAGCATCTGGAAGGCCAACTGACCGCCACCCTGCAATTGGACGATGCCGACATCGACAGCGCCCGCGCGCTGCTGCCGACCCTTGAGCGCAAGGCTGGCCGCATCCTGGTCAATGGCTGGCCGACCGGTGTAGAGGTATGCGACGCGATGGTCCACGGCGGGCCGTTCCCGGCCACCTCCGATGCCCGCACCACCTCGGTGGGCACGGCGGCGATCCTGCGCTTCCTGCGCCCGGTGTGCTACCAGGACTTCCCCGATGCCCTGCTGCCGCAGGCGCTGAAACACGGCAACCCGCTGCAACTGCGGCGCCTGCTCGACGGTAAACGGGAAGGCTGAGCATGGTCGAAACCGCTGAAACCGATATCGCCGTGGTCGGCGCCGGCATTGTCGGCGTCGCCTGTGCCCTGCAACTCGCGCGCCAGGGCCGCCGGGTAACCCTGGTCGACCGCCAGGCACCCGGCCAGGGCGCGTCCTACGGCAACGCCGGGCACCTGGCCACCGAGCAGGTATTCCCGATTGCCGACCTGTCGATTCTCAAACGCCTGCCGCGCATGCTGCTGGACCCGATGGGCCCGCTGCGCCTGGACTGGAAGTACCTGCCCAAGGCCATGCCGTGGTTCACCCGCCTGCTGCTCAACCTGCGCCCGGGCCCGTTTCAGCGCAGCGTGGCCGGCATCCGCACGTTGAACGAAGGCAGCCTGGGTGCCTGGCAGCGGCTGCTGGGTTCGATCGGGCGCAGCGAGCTGTTCCAGGAAGATGGCTCGTTGCTGGTGTTCGAGCGGCCGGAGTCGCGCCAGGCCCTGGAGGCCTTGCGCGCGCGCATGCAACAGCAGGCGGTGCCGGTGGACTTCTGGTCGGCCGACACCGTGCGCGAGGCGGCGCCGCAACTGAGCCCGTCGTTGCAGGGTGGGCTGTTCTTCCCACGTACCGGGCACTTCATCGACCCTTACCGGGTGGTGTGCGAACTGTTCGAAGCGGCCAAGGCCAGTGGCGTGCGCTTTGTACAGGCGCAGGTCGATGGCGGACGGCTGCACAGCGGCGGGGTCAGCCTGGCCAGCGACCAGGGCACCCTCGATGCCCGCCAGGTGCTGATCAGTTGTGGTGCGCATTCCGCGCGGTTGACCGGCGCGCTGACCGGCAAGCAAGTGCCGCTGGACACCGAGCGCGGCTACCACCTGATGTTGCCTGGCGAGCATCAGCGTTTGCCGTTTGCAGTTACATCGCTGGAGCGCAAGTTCATCATGACGCCCATGGCCGAGGGCTTGCGCCTGGCCGGCACGGTGGAATTCGCCGGGCTGGACGCGCCGCCGAGCATGCAGCGGGCGTGGCAGTTGCACCGCTTGAGCAAGGGGTTGTTCCGGAGGGACCTGAGTGTTGAAGGAGCGACGCCGTGGATGGGCTTCCGGCCTTCGTTGCCAGATTCGTTGCCGGTGATCGACCGGGTGTGTGATGGGCGGGTGCTGTTGGCGTTCGGGCATCAGCACCTGGGGTTGACCCAGGCGGCGGTGACGGCGGAATGGGTGGGGCGGTTGGCTGACAGGGAGAGTGGGGCTGATATGGCGGCTTACCGGTTGGATCGGTTCTAAGATTCGGGGGCCGCTGTGCGGCCCATTCGCCGGCAAGGTCCAGGAGGCTTTCTCCACGCCCAACTCCTTGGCCGCAAAGTAAGCCCAGTGCGGGTCTGCCAGGTGCGCACGCCCTACCGATACCAGGTCCAGCTGGTTGGCCTGCAGCGCCGCTTCCGCCAGTTGCGGCGTACCAAACCCCCACGCCGAGGTCACCGGCAGCTTCGCCTCACGACGCACGCGCTCGGCAATCGGCCCCATGAACGCCGGGCCCCATGGGATCTTGGTGTCGGGAATGGTAAAGCCGACACTCACGCTCAGCAGGTCGAGGCCGCCAGCCTTGAAGCGGCGTGCCAGTTCGATCGACTCTTCCAGGGTCTGCTCATCGCGGCCGTCGTATTCCAGCACACCAAAACGCGCGGTCAGTGGCAGGTTCTCTGGCCATACCTCACGCACCGCTGCCAGGGTTTCCAGCAGGAAGCGGCTGCGGTTGTCAAAGCTGCCACCGTAGGCGTCGGTACGCTTGTTGGAGTGTTCGGAGAAGAAGCTCTGGCCCAGGTAACCATGGGCAAAGTGCAGTTCGATCCACTCGAAACCGGCATCGCGCGCACGGCGGGCGGCATCGACGAAGTCCTGCTTGACCCGGGCGATGTCGTCCAGGGTCATCTCGCGCGGCACTTGTGGCAGGTGCGCGCCGAAGGCGATGGCGGACGGGGCGATGGTTTCCCAGCCGCGGGCGTCGTCGGCGGCAATGTGGTCGTCACCTTCCCACGGGCGGTTGGCGCTGGCCTTGCGCCCGGCGTGGGCAATCTGGATACCCGGCACGGAACCGGCGGCCTTGATTGCCTGCACCACCGGCACGAAAGCCTGGGCGTGGGCATCGCTCCAGATACCGGCGCAACCGGGGGTGATGCGCCCTTCCGGTGCCACGGCAGTAGCCTCGACCACCAGCAGGCCGGCACCGCCACGGGCCAGGCCGGCCAGGTGCACGTGGTGCCAGTCGTTGATCATGCCGTCCTCGGCCATGTACTGGCACATCGGCGGAATGGCAATGCGGTTGCGCAGGGTGACGTCCTTGAGGGTATAGGGTTCGAACAAGGCGGACATGAGCAAGCTCCCGGGCTGTCTGATTACGATAGTTCGATCATAATCGAACTATGGCAATTAATGATAGCCCCGTTATCATGACGACCATGCGAGCCTATCAACATCCCAACTCTGAAGACCTTACCTTGGAACGCCTGCTCTATGCCCTGAGCGACCCGGTGCGCCTGGGTATCGTGCGCCACCTGGCGGGCGTGGCCGAAGCCAGCTGCGGCGAGCTGGACGGTGGCCGGCCGAAGTCGAGCATGTCCCACCATTTTCGCGTGCTGCGTGATGCGGGGTTGGTGCATACCCGCAATGTGGGGACTACCCATATGAATTCGTTGCGTAGCGAGATGCTGGGGGAGCGGTTTCCCGGGTTGCTGGACTGCATTCTGCGGCAGAGCTGATTTTTCCTGCCCCGGCCCTATCGCCGGCAAGCCAGCCCCCACAGGTACTCCACAGTTCCTGAGACCTGTGGAGTACCTGTGGGGGCTGGCTTGCCGGCGATAGGGCCAGAACAGGCAACATCAGTTCTCTTTCTTGCCCAGGGCAAACCGGCACACCTGCCCTCCCCTGAGCATGCACTCCTCATGGCTGACCTCGGCCCCACCCAAGGCCCCGATCAGCGCCAGGTCCAGCTCGCACACCACCGGGTGCGCCTTGGCCAGGTGATGGAACACGCAATTGTGCGCAACGATCTGCGGCTCGCCCCCCGAGCGGAAGAACACCTGCGCCTCATACCCGGCATTGTTCATGTGCTCGACGATGCGTGCTTCATCCACCACTTGATGCTCCCGGTCCGCCGCCAGCTTGCGCCCCAGCTGGCGCATCAGCGCCAGCAACGCCTCCTGCCCCAGCAAGCCGGCCACTTCCTCAATCAGCAGGTTGGCCAGCAACGGGTACTGCCGCGGGAACAGTTCACGGGCCTGTTCGGTCAGCTCGTGCAACTGCTCCGGGCGTCGCCCGGTGGGCCGGGTAGCGCCACGCTTGACCAGGCCGTCGCGCTCCAGCGCTGCCAGGTGCTGGCGCACCGCCGTGCGGGTGATGGCCAGGGCCTGCGCCAGGTCGTCGATGCTCATGCCGGCCGGCTGGATCAGCAACGCATGGAGCAGGTCCTGTTGAGTACGGCCCAGGCCTTCGAGCATCAGAATTTGTCCGGGAACTGTTTGACCAACGCCGCAGCCAGGGCGTCGGACAGGGTCAGGATATGCTCGCGCATCATCGCCCAGGTGCGCGCCTCGCCCACGTAGTCAGCGGCCGCCAGCTGGTCGATCTGGGCCACGTGGTGCCCGCCGTGGGCGCTGAGCAGCGTCAGCAGGGTCGGTTCGGGCAGGTTCGGGTTGGCCTTGGCCAGGAACGCAGCGATGGCCTTGGCATTGCTGGTCAGCTCATTGACCGCGGCTTGCTGGCCTTTTTTGTCCTTGGCCACGGTGGCGTCGCTGTAGTGCTTGATGGCGCCCCAGTGGCCGGCCAGCAGTTTCAGCAACTGATCGGCGGCGGGCTGGCCGTACAGCGGGGCAATGCTGTTGGCGATCCTGGTAGCGTTGGCAACCACTTCCTTGGCAGCGACTTCAGCCTCCTTGGCGTTACCGGCCTGGTTGGCGACAGCATAGTTGCGCGCCCAGAAGATGTGCTCGACCCAAAGGTCGCGCAGGGCCATGCGCGTGGTCATTGCAGCAGATTCGGCGGGTTTGGCGGCGGGGGTTTCGCTGGAGTAGGAGTAGCTTTGGCTCCATGCCGGCTGGGCGCACAGGGCGAGCAGCAGTAAGGCGGCAATCTTGATGTTCATGACGGCACCCTCCTGGAGGGGGATCGACTGACAAGATTAATTTAAGCATCAAAATATGTTTTTATTGAGGCTGAGCTGGGTTTCCGATCAGTGGTTTCCTGAACTGGCCTCTTCGCGGGTAAACCCGCTCCCACAGGGATAGCGCCAAGCCTGTGGCCAGCGCGGTCCCTGTGGGAGCGGGTTTACCCGCGAAAGGGCCGGAACAGGCAACAAAAAAGCCACGAGGTCTCCCCCGTGGCTTCTGTCACAACAATGGCCAATTACAGCGCCATGTCATTCTCAGGCTTGCTCTCGACCGGCTGGCTCGGTGCAACCGTGGTGCCGACGCTTTCGTCGATCACCGGTGGCTTCTCGAGCTGCAGCACTTCAGCGGTGTAGTTCCACTCTTTCTGGGTGGCCGCCGCCGAGTCGTTCAGCTTGGTGCCGTAGCTTGGCACGATCTGCTTGATCTTGGCCTGCCACTCAGGGGTAGCGACCTTCTCCTTGAACACGGTTTCCAGCACGTTCAGCATGATCGGTGCCGCAGTCGAGGCACCTGGCGATGCACCCAGCAGGCCGGCGATGGTGCGGTCTTCGGAAGCGACCACTTCGGTGCCCAGCTTCAGCACGCCGCCCTTCTCGGCATCACGCTTGATGATCTGCACGCGCTGACCGGCCTGCCACAGGCGCCAGTCTTCCTTCTTGGCGTTCGGGAAGTAGGTGCGCAGGGCTTCGAAGCGGTCGTCGTCAGACAGCATCAGCTGGCCAGCGAGGTATTCCACCAACGGGTACTGATCGATGCCGACCTTGGTCATCGGCCACACGTTGTGGGTGGTGGTGCTGCTCAGCAGGTCCAGGTACGAGCCGTTCTTCAGGAACTTGGTCGAGAAGGTGGCGAATGGGCCGAACAGGATCACGCGCTTGCCATCCAGCACGCGGGTGTCCAGGTGCGGAACCGACATGGGTGGCGCGCCGGTCGAGGCGATGCCGTAGGCCTTGGCCATGTGCTGCATGGCCACGGTCGGGTTCTCGGTCACCAGGAACGAGCCGCCCACCGGGAAGCCTGCGTATTCCTTGGCTTCAGGAATGCCCGACTTCTGCAGCAGCTTCAGCGCGCCGCCGCCGGCACCGATGAACAGGAACTTGGCGTCGGTGGCCGATTCGCTACCGTCCTTCAGGTTCTTGTACTCGACGTGCCACGAGCCGTCCTTGTTGCGGGTGATGTCCTGCACTTCGCTGGACAGCTTCAGGTCGAAGTTTTCCTGGGTTTTCAGGTGGCCGACAAACTGGCGGGTGATCTCGCCGAAGTTGACGTCGGTGCCGATTGGCGTCCAGGTCACGGCCAGCTTCTGGTTAGGGTCGCGGCCTTCCATCATCAGCGGGACCCACTTGGCGATCTGCGCGTGGTCCTCGGAGTACTGCATCGGGCGGAACAGCGGGCTGGCCTGCAGTGCGTCGTAACGCTTCTTCAGGAACTTGATGTTGTCATCGCCCCACACGAAGCTCATGTGCGGCGTGGTGTTGATGAACGAATGCGGGTTCTTCAGCACGCCCTGGCGGACCTGCCACGACCAGAACTGGCGGGAGATCTGGAAGGCCTCGTTGATTTCGATGGCCTTGGTGATATTGACGTTGCCGTCCTTGTCTTCCGGGGTGTAGTTCAGCTCGGCCAGCGCGGAGTGGCCGGTACCGGCGTTGTTCCAGCCGTTGGAGCTTTCTTCGGCCACGCCATCCAGGCGCTCGACCATTTCCATCGACCAGCTTGGCTCCAGCTCGTGCAACCACACGGCCAGGGTCGAGCTCATGATGCCGCCGCCGACCAGCAGCACATCTACTTTCTTGGTTTCTGCGGCGTGCGCTTGCATGACGCTTGCAGCGACAGCCAGACCCAGCAAGGTCTTGCCAGCTTTCTTGAACATTGATCGATTCCAGTCAGGAGAACAGGGGGTGGGCCTGTGGCTGGCCCAAGTAAAGCATGTTCTGCAGCGCAGGCTTGTTGTTGATCATTGTTCAGCAGCCAGAGAACCAGAAAACGACTCGGCCTTTTGTCGAATTGACCGACAAGGCTGAATCGTTTTTCCGATTGTAGCTCAAATGCCAGCACAAACAAATTGCCACCCGGAGCGTCAAGGCGACGGGTTGCCTCAGTGGCAGATTGTCACGCGAAAAAACAAAAACCCCGGCCATGTACATGACCGGGGGCCTTGGATCACGCCGCAAGCGTCGCGATCAGGGTACCGCCAAGATTACTGCTGCTGAGGCAGTTTATCGATCGGGCCGCAGCCACCGATGATCTTGGAGATGGAAACCGAAGGGTGGAACAGGTAGTCGTAGGTGCAGTTTTTCGGCTGGTTGTAAACCTGGCCAGTGCAACCCGACAGCAGGGCAACACCCGAAACGACAGCAACGGCTACGGTAGCCTTGAACAGCTTTTTCATACTAAGTCCTTTAAATGAATCATCTTCGGCCATCATTCTGATGGCGGCGGGATGATACAGAACCCAGGCATTGGATCCAAGCCGCAAAGTGCACTGGCTGGTTGCACGTGTGCAACAACAAGTTGCCCTTGTAGGAAATTTCTCGCACTTCTGAAAATTCAGAGCTTGTTTCCAATTTCCTGGTAGACGGTTGAAAAGCGGGCCGGTGGCAACGATAGTCTTGAACTCTGCCTACGCACCACCAACAGGAGTTCCCCATGCTCGGCGTCACAGACTACGGCGCGTTCGTCATCGCCTTCATCATCGTCCTGGCCATCCCCGGCCCGGGCAACTTCGCCCTGATCACCGCCACCGGCAAGGGCGGAATCAAGGCCGGCATGGCCGCGACCTGCGGGGTGATCCTGGGTGACCAGGTGCTGCTGTGGCTGGCGGTGGCCGGCGTTGCCACCCTGCTGGCGGCCTACCCTGCCGCCTTCCACGTGGTGCAGTGGGCCGGTGCTGCGTACCTGGCCTACCTGGGCCTGCGCATGCTGCTGAGCAAACCCGGAGGCGCGCCGCGGGCCAGCCGCATGGACAACGGCCAGTACCTGCGCCAGACCATGATGATCACCCTGCTCAACCCCAAGGCGATCATGTTCTACATGGCGTTCTTCCCGCTGTTCGTCGACCCGGTGAAGCACCAGGGGCTGGTGACCTTCGGCTTCCTCGCGGCGACGGTGGCAGTGGTGACCTTCCTGTACGGGTTGATTGCCGTGGTGCTGACGCACCAGTTGGCCGAACGCATGCGCGCCAATCCGCGGATTGCCAATATGTTCGAGCGGCTGGCGGGGGCTTGCCTGGTGGGGTTCGGCATCAAACTGGCGGCAATGCGCTGAAGGCCCTGGGGGGCGCTTTGCGCCCCTTTCGCGACACAAGGCCGCTCCTACAAGCGATCGCACCAGGCTGGACCTGTGCGCGATCCCCTGTAGGAGCGGCCTTGTGTCGCGATGGGCCGCAAAGCGGCCCCCGGTCCTACAGCTGAAACTCAGAATTATCCCCTTCCCTGTAGGCCATTTCCCAAACATACTGCCAACCCGCTCAAACTGTTGCGACGGATTGGGTCGCGCTCTAGTCTCGGCTTGTCGTTGTCAACTCAACGACCGGCTTTGACAGGCCGACAACTTCTCCGTGCACGTACACCCGTTATGGCGGCAGTACGTGGGGCACCTCGTGTGCGCCGAGTCTCCGGAGTCCTCGGTCTGTCAACCCGCGTACCGCTGCCACCCTCTTGTTTGACAGCAAGTCCGTAGCAGCTCGACTGACTCTGGAGCTAACTATGCGCAAGATGGTCCCCGATCCACCCCACTCCCTCGATTCCACCCAGGCTCTGCAAGACACCCTGGTCCAGTCCTCAGAGTACGTACTCTGCGCCCTGTTCGTGGCCCGCCAATCCGTGCAACTCAAACCCACGGCCCCGAGTTCGATCGTGATGCAGGCCGTGATCCATGAAATGGAAGCGGTACAGGGCCTGGTCGAGTCGGCATTGATGCAATTGCAGATGCAGGCCCATTTACCGGCTGAGCCACGAACTTTGCACTAGCAGGCCTGGCCTCTTCGCGGGCACGCCCGCTCCCACAAGGGTAATCATTGCCCTCAAGTACTGCGCCGTACCTGTGGGAGCGGGCGCGCCCGCGAAGAGGCCGGCCCAGACACCCAAGATTCCAGGGAGAAAAACAATGCCCACCGACGACACAAAGCAACCCACCACAGTCGGCAAGACCTGCTTCTACCAAGGCGAAAACAACACCCACCCGCTGTTCCGCATCGAACCCGGCATCCCCTGCCAGGACGCCCGCGAACAGGCATCCGAACTGATGGGCTACGTCCGCGACCTGATCATCACCGGTTTGATGGATGGCGACCAGAAGCTGATCTGGGCCTCGCATTACCTGAGTGCGATGGCCAAGGCGCTGTTGGATGATGCTGAATTGGGGATGATGAAAAAATAAGAAAAAAGAAGCCCTTGGAAACGCAAAACACCCAGGGGCTTCATTCATCGCATCTCGTCGCGATCACTCCCAAATACGCTCCGGCCCCATGCGGTAATGCGACCTCTTCCATCGCGATGTAGTCCATTTCCCAAACAAACATCAAACCCGCTGTATTCGTTGCCAGTGCAAAGCCCGCACCTTAGCCTCGTCTCTTCATCGCCATTCAGACCAACGCAGGAAGGCGATCGTCGGGCTAGGCGCAACCAACCATTGCGTAATGGCCTCCACCTCGTTTCCGCAGGACCACTCGGTCACTCATTCATCGACAAGGAGTAGCCACTAGGCTACATTTAATGCATGCCGAATCAGATCGACACAACGTCTGAATTTGAAGATTGGCTGGATGGCGTAAAAGACCCAATCGGCAGAGGTGCTGTCACCTCAAGGATTGCCAGAGCCGAAAATGGCAGCTTCGGTGATACCGAATCGGTTGGCGATGGTGTCAGTGAGATGCGCGTGTTTGTCGGCCCCGGATATCGAATCTACTTCGTACGAACGGGCCCAACCCGCTACCTGATGCTCTATGGCAGCGATAAAACGGATCAACACAGAGCCATCAAACGAGCCAAGGAAATCCTTGATGCAGTACGAGGTAAAAAACGATGAGCGACAAGTCCACCCCTGAAGACATGCCAATCCTTGATCTGGACTTGAGCAATACCAAACGATTCGAGGCATCCCGGTTTCTCGACAGCCCAGAAACCATCGCAGCATTTCTGGCAGAGGCTATGAAGGCTAACGATGCTCAAATCCTGATGCATGCCCTGGGTGAAGTGGCAAAAGCCAAGGGCGTGAACCAGTTTGCGCAAGACGCTGGCGTCAATCGCGAGTCTCTCTACAAAACTTTGAAGGGCGGCGATAAAACCCGATTTTCTACAATTCAGAAGCTGATGCTTGCCTTGGGCGTAGAACTCACCGTCAGGCCGCTCAAGAAGCTCCCCGCGTCTTCATAGACTCGCCCGCGCAATTGGGATGCTCGCTACAAACAACTTCGCGCCACACAACGAAAAAGCCCCTGGTAACTTTCGTTCCCAGGGGCTTCATCTTGTATGGCGGAGAGATAGGGATTTGAACCCGCCCGAGGATCTCAATAGGCCTCCGGAGGCCAGCATAAACGGCTATTCTGGCTTTAGCGGATGGCCTGCATAGGCCTAACACGCCCTAGGATTTGCCCTAAATTTGCCCTAAGAATTCTCGTATCTGGAGCA
Organism: Pseudomonas sp. B13(2017); assembly: GCF_002113245.1. Classification (NCBI taxonomy): domain Bacteria; kingdom Pseudomonadati; phylum Pseudomonadota; class Gammaproteobacteria; order Pseudomonadales; family Pseudomonadaceae; genus Pseudomonas; species Pseudomonas sp. B13(2017). The sequence goes on along the minus strand of NZ_NEJX01000012.1, from coordinate 144,208 downwards.
TGCGCATGGATGACCAAGCCTCGACCACAGCTGACACCCGTGAGCTGTTGCATCTGAACCAGATCGCAATCAGAGCAGCTCTGGAGGAGCTCTCGCTATGGGTGAGCCATCGCGGCTCAGTCCACATACATGAAAACGTCATGGCCGCGTTAGCGACCCTCGATATCCATGCTGAGGCGATCTCATCCGGGGTAGAACGCCTGCGGGCGTGAGCGATCCCGCAAGCAGCACGCCGCTGACAGAAGCCACATGATCAGCGCCGATGATGGATTGGGCATAGTTTTCTTGGAGCCCTTACTCCACTAGGCCTGTAGGCACTGCTAGTTTAGCTTGTACCAATTTTTCCAAACCAATCCAGCGCCTCCACCTTCCCTCTTCATGTATCCAATGGCAATCTGCCCTCAACGCTAACCTGCGCTATGCCTTCTGCGTCGAAGCTTTACAACATTCCATAATACGAGGTGGTTATGAGCAGCTTCTCGATTGAGAATATTTCAAAAGACATCCACTCCCCCAAGACAAGCAAGTACTTCGAAGAAGTAATTTCATCATATCAAAATGGAAATTATCGCTCCGCCGTTGTCATGCTTTGGTCTGTAGCTGTGTGCGACATAGTTCACAAACTTCAAAACCTTGTAGACATTTACAACGACACCACTGCAAAACAAATTCTCGATGAGATGAGTGCAGCTCAAGAAGCCCAACCAACATCATCAGCTTGGGAAATAGCCTTATTTGAAGAGGTTTTCAAAAAAACAGAACTACTAGACTCACCAGAAATTGAAAACTTAAGAAGTCTACAGAAGCAACGACATCTTTCCGCACATCCGATATTGAACAGAGACCGAGAGCTACACTCCCCCAACAAGGACACCACAAGAGCTTTATTGAGAAATACATTAGAAGGACTACTCATCAAGCCACCCTTCTATACAAACAAAATAATAAACGAACTTCTTGCAGATCTTTTAGAGTCTCACGAGGCGCTCAACACCCGAGAAAAAGTCAATCAATATATTGAAAACAGATACCTTCGCCGTTTGAAGCCCGATGCCCAGATGGCTCTATATAGAAGCTTCTGGAAATTCACATTCAAACTGAATAATGAGGAATGCACTAAACATCGCAAACTTCACCTACACGTTCTCGAATGCATCAACGATCGGCAACACTTGCGCATCCCGGACGCCATTAGAGGCGACCACGACTTTTACGGAAATATCGCTTCTGGCGGAGATGCATTAACCTATATGGTTTATTATCTAGCCAGAAACCCTGGGCTTTTCGAATGCCTGCCGGAAGCCGCACAGCTGAAAATTTCACACCACATCGAGAATGACACAGACAGCAGAGTCCTAGGCTGGTTCATCCGACCCAATCTCGAAGCCCACTACACTGATCTTTTAGCTTGGATCACCGGAGATGACTATCCAACGATAGACTCAGAACTCTGGACTATAATCCTCCGGTTTGAAGATTCTGTAGAGTGGCAGAGAAACTGCTGCAAGCTCATGGCGGCTTATTACTGCGCAAGCGTAAGCTTCAATTCTGCAGACTTCAGATTTCAAAGTTCGATCCAACCAAACCTAGAACTATTCGACATTGAAGCACTTCAATTCCTACTGCAAAGTATACGACTAAATAATCAGACATATCATCGAGGACGAGCCGAAGCCGATCACACCAAAATCATAGCGCGAATCACCACGGTAGACTCCACGTTTGATTACAGCGAGCACCCACATTTTTTAAGGCTAATCGAAAACTGAGTATCGAGCAAACATCGATTGCGCTGAAAAGCATTAACTTGAAAAGCGCCCAAGCCATTATACGGAACATTGGGCGCTTTTTGTGTCTAAAATCGAAGCTGCAAAAAACGTAGAATGGCAACCTCACTTTCAACGGGCATAAACTGTCCAAAGTTGATCGACCTGCGTCGTATAAGACTGACTCATCATTTCTCGACGCATCCCCCAATCGGGGGCGCGAGGGACGCTCCCAGCCCGTACTGTTCCTCTGCCATACCGGTCGTTGATTTTATCGAGCGCCAACATCAGCCGGCCACTGGCCACGGGCTGTGCGAGCGCGAATAGGTCATCAGTGAACTCCCCAGGCTGCCGTAGATCGAGCAGCAACACCTCGGCCTTGCTGTAACGATAGCCGGCCTGGTAGACCCGCTCCACAGCTTCCGTTGCAGCCCTGGTTAGCAGAAAGGTGTCATTGGTGGGGTACGGCAGGTCTACCAAGGCCCCCTTGGCGAAGTGGAGTTCGTTGGGGTTGAACATTCCAGTACGGATTGATACTCGCATGCGCTTGCACACCGAGCCTTGGGCGCGGAGCTTCTCGGCTGCCCGCCCGGTGTAGGTGGCCACTGCCTGCTGGATCGGCGTCAGCTCCGTCAATCGCCTCCCGAACATCCGGCTGCAGCAGATCTCCTGCTTCGGGTGATCTGCCTCATCAAGTTCAAGGCATGGCGTGCCGGCCAGCTCACGCGCAGTCTTCTCCACCACCACACTGAACTTGTCGCGCAACATTCTCGGATCCGCTTTGGCCAGCTCCATCGCCGTGTGGATGCCCATGGCCTCCAGGTGCGCAGTCAGCCGCCGGCCGATACCCCCACACCTCTTTCACCCCCGTGTTACGAAGCACCCAGTCGCGCTTGAAGTCGTCTGTTATGTCGACCACACCGCCTGTCTGCGCTTGCAAGCGCTTTGCGGTGTGATTGGCGAGCTTCGCCAAGGTCTTAGTACGGGCGATCCCCACACCGACGGGGATGCCCGTGCAGCGCAGCACCTTGGCGCGTACGTCCCGGCCGAATTGGGTGAGACAGCCCTTCATGCCTGTGAAATCTGCGAAGCACTCATCGATCGAATAGACCTCGGCCGCGGGCACCATGGACTCGATCAGGGACATAACCCGCTCGCTCATGTCGCCATACAGCGCGTAGTTCGACGAGAACGCCACAATGCCATGCCGGCTAAGCTTCTCCCTTACCTGAAAGTAGGGCTCCCCCATCTTCACGTACGGCTTTGCATCGTACGACCGGGCGATTACGCACCCATCGTTGTTGCTCAGCACCACGATGGGAGTCTTGGCCAGATCCGGACGGAAGATTCGCTCGCAGCTCGCATAGAACGAATTGTTCCGGGGCTTGCTAAAGGTTAGGAATGAAATAGGCTTATAAACAATGATTTAAGAAAGATCTAAAAACAGCTTTAGAAGCAATGGGGATGGTCAGAGACGGAGGGATGTTGATGGAGCTTGTGTGGGCTACCGAGGACTTGGTGATTGCCGGTCGTCCTTATCCAGGCTTTCCGATCCTGCTTTGGGACACGATGGACAGTTGCGTCCCGGCCAATGAATTCTTTCGCCACTACCTGTTGCGTGGCGCTATTGGGTCACGAAAGTCATGGCCAAGCACAGGGCGTGCGCTGTATGACTTTTTTAGTTTCCTCCAAGTGCATGACCTTGACTGGCGCGACGTGGAACGTGGCGAGGCCAAGAGTGTCGTAGGGGCCTACCGGGACTACTCCCTGGTGGATTGCAAGTTGGCCTCATCAACAACACGTCAACGGCTGCACTATGTGTGCAAGTTCTACGAGTATGCACAGCAGCAGGGATGGGTGAGCAGACTGCCGTTTGGCTATGAGGAACGAACGGTCAAACGCGTCCTCGGCTTCCTTGCCCACGTTGATGCCGGCGGCGCCAAAGCAATGGTGAACGACGTCATGCCGCGCAAGCATCGGGCGCTTCCGAAGTTTCTAAGCATGGATGAGATCAAGGCATTGCTGGCGACGCAGGAAAATCCGCATCACCGCATGATGATTCGGCTCGGCCTTCAGACGGGACTGCGCCGGGAGGAAATCGCCTCTTTCCCGCTTGCCTACATCTTCGATCCGGATAAAGCCGGTAGGCGCGAGCGCAACATCCGGATTCGCCTCGATCCACACGATGGTCATGGCATGCGCACCAAGGGCAGCAAACCACGCGACATCTACATCAGTCGCCGCTTCCTCGCTGATTTGCATCGTTATGTAGTGCAGGTTCGCGGTGAGCGGGCATCATTGAGCCGCACCAAACATGAGACGCTGTTCCTGAACCAGTTTGGTGAGCCCTACTCTGATGATGGCAAGCGCGTCGCGCGTATCGTCCGGGAAACCGGCAAGCGAGCCGGTATCAGGGTCCATACCCACATGCTACGACACACCTACGCCACCCATACCCTGGTCACGCTCCAGCGAAACCGCGCTGGGGCGGATCCGCTGGTGTTCGTGCAGCGGCAGCTTGGCCATAGCTCCATTCAGACGACGATGGTTTATCTGCACTTGGTCAACGAACTGGCCGACGACGCGGTGCTGGCCTACGACGATGAATTGAATGAAGGGTTGGAGCGGTCTAATGGGCAAACGCAAGGTATTCAATAGGACCGACCTCAGCGTCCCACATGTCGAGCACAGCCGCGATGCGGCGGGTCATGTTGTCGTTCTCCCGGAGGCGATTCCGCCGGCCACTACTATAGTGGCCTTCGAGCGCAATGCCACTCGCTCCCGGGGCATCGACTTCGCCCCTTGGTACGGCACGGGCATTGATCCGATCACTTATGCCTGCCAGCGGCAGATCGAACGCTTCCTGGCCCGACAGGACGGCGGGCTCGAGGCCAGTTCCGTGGCGAGTATCTGTAAAGGTGGTTTACGTCACTTTCTAAACTACATTGCACTGCGCGCAACCGCGCTCGGGCGCGGGCTGACCCTGGACGATATTAATCGCGCTGTAATTGACAGCTTTCTTGGCCACCTCGCTGGACTGGGCATCAGCACCCTTAGCCAGAGGGGCCACTACACCAGCGCGAAGTCCGTCCTTCATGCGTTGGGCCAGCGTAGCCTTATTTCGTTAGTCTCCACGGGGGACGATGCGACTTTCCCACGAAATCCGTTTCCAAACAGTGGCAAGCATAAGGGCGAAACGCCGCTGCCGAAGCGTCAGCGGCAGGCGTTCACCACCGCGCTCAGGCAAGCGGTCATGCCGATCTGGCACGACGATATCCCAGTAACTGGCGAATTGTTGGCTTATGCCCTGCTGACTGTAGCACTGCACACCGGGCGAAACTCCACGCCGCTGCTGGAGATGGAGCGCAATTGCCTGCGCGCCCATCCCAAGGACAACAGCGTATTCCTGGTCCTTTGGAAGCGCCGCGGCCACACCAGCCACAAGGTGGCGCTGCGCGCCGAGAACACGACTGCACATCTGTTGGAATCCACGCCAACCGTCAAGACCAATGTCGAGCGCCTGATACGACGCATCCTTGCCCACAGCGAGCCGCTGTGCGCGGAGTCCCCGGACGAACTCAAGGATCGCGTGTGGCTGTATCGCGTGCATCGCGGCCCAGGCCCCGGCCGGGTCATTGCACTGACTGACGGGACGTTGAAACTGGCGATCAAGAAACTCGTGGCCGACCACGGGCTTACCGATATCGACGGCCAACCGCTGCGCATCAACATCTCTCGCCTCCGCAAAACGTTCGCCAACCGAATTTTCGAGTTACTAGGGGGCGACCTGGTGACTACGGCCATCGCGCTTGGCAACACGCCACAGGTGGCCGGGCGAAATTATTTGGCACCTAGCGGGGACGCGAGGCGCAACTGGAAATTTATGGGCGAGATACTTGTTCAAGAATTACTGACCCGCACCATCGGCGCGACCTACCAGACCACCCCGATGGGGCGCTGTGGCGACCCGATGAATGGCCAGTACGCACCGAAACGTGAAGGGGTAGCGTGTTTTTCGTTCCTCAACTGTCTGCGCTGCAAGCATTACGCAGTGACGGAGGAAGATCTGCACCGCCTATTCAGCTTCTACTTCCGTGTATTCACGGAGCGCACACGCATAGACAAGCGGCGTTGGGCACAGGAATACGCGCACATTCCTCGATTGATTGACGACTACATTGTAGCCGAGGGGCTGCGGCGCGGGACTTTCAAGCCGGCGGCCGTCGAAGCCGCCCGCGAGCGTGCGCGCCGCGAGCCGCACCCGTTCTGGTCGTCCGATGTGGTGGAAAAGCTGGAGATCTTTGCATGAGCGGCAACAACCTAGTCACGCTATCTTGGGCGAACATCGAGCCCCAGCCGGGGGAAATATGCGACCTACCCAAGAGCGATCGCGACGCACTCATCGTGAGCGCCATCCAGGTCGAGGGGCACTGGGTCATCCTCAGCCGCTACGGCGACGATATTTGGCAGCTGGACGGCTTTACCAGCAACGTGCCAGACAACTTGCGGCGCCAGGACTTCAGCCGCGTGCCCTGTGCGTTTAAGGACGTGATGAAGGCTCTGCTGTACCGCTACCTGCGGCGCGGTCGCGCGGGGCAGAAGCGCCCCAAAGCGAGCACTTTGCGAAATTTTTTTGAGAATGCGCTGCCCTTCCTACGGTTTCTAAACGCGCTCAAGCTCAATCACTTCGGCGCGGTGACACCCATGGTCTGCGCGAACTACGTTGCCGAGTGTCGGGCGTACAAGCAGACGAGCCGGAACCAGGGTAAGCCGCTGTCTCAGAGCGCCCTTGAGCGCCGCTTCATGGCAGTCGAGGCGCTTCATGAATTGAGCCAGTACACCCACGATCCGATCCCTCTGCATCCCTGGCCTGATACTTCCGCGAATGCGCTGGCCGGCAGCGGCACGGCTCGTAAACAGGGTGGCAAAACACCGCTGATGCCGGATGAGGTGTTCTGCGCCCTGTTCGAGAGAGCCTATCAACAGGTTCAGCACGGCAAGGCGCTACTCGATTTACGCGATGCCCTCAATGCCGTCGCAGCACAACGGAGAAGGCAGGTTACCAGAACAGTCATAGAGGCTAAAAACCGCCACCTCGCCACTTTGGGCTGGGATGGCGGCTTGGGGGCATTTAATCAGGCGATCCTTGATCTACGGACTGCCTGCTACATCGTGCTGGCCAGCACCTCCGGTTGCCGCAACCACGAACTGGCCAACATCCAGTCGGGCGCGCACCACTGCACAGAGGACGACGAGGGAACGATCTATCACTGGATGCGCTCCAGGTCGGATAAGACCGACACTGGGGTACACGACTGGATGATCCCCGAAGTCGCCGTGCGCGTGTTGCGCCTGATGGAGCGTTGGGCCGAGCCGTATCAGGCTATGATCGCCGCCGAGATTGCCGAGCGAAGAAGGGTCAATCTGCGCGACCCAGAAATCGCCACGGCGCATAAGCATCACCATGCACTCTTTCTCGGGGTGTGCCCTGCAAAGGGCAATTTAGTTCGCACCCTGTCGGGCATTACATGGAACCATGCCCTCAAAGCGTTCGTGCAGGGCTGTGGGCTGGACTGGAACCTCGCCAGCCATCAATTCCGCCGCAAATTCGCCAACTACGCGGCGCACAGCCAATTCGGCGACTTGCGCTACATGCGCGAGCACTTCGCACACTGGTCCATGGACATGACGCTGGGCTACGCCATGGACGAGGACTGGGGTCAGCACCTCGACATCGAGTTGTACAGCGACATCCAGGCAGAACTCGAAGACATCAAGTTCGGCGTCGTTGACACCTGGATGGAGGACGAACCGCTGGCCGGAGGCTACGGTCGCTCGATCAAACGCTGGCGGCGCGATCCGGCGAACCTCGCCATCTTCAAGAGTCATGCATCGATGGTGACCTCAATTTCCGAGAGCACCGCGATCCGCAGCAATGGCCACGCCTGGTGCACCGCCAGCGACGACCGTTGCATCGGCAACACATTAGAGCGGACTCGCTGCGGCGACTGCCACAACGCAGTAATTGGGCGCAGCCACATTGGCGTATACCAGCGTCTCTACGACAACCTGAAGGGATTGCTGGATTGTAACGACATTGGGGACGGTGGCCGCCAGCGCATCTTGCGCGACCTGCAGCGCTGCCGTGACGTGCTCGTGCAGCTTGGATACGCCCCGGAGATGAACCTAGCATGACGACCAAACGCAAACCCTCGGACGCCCGTGAGCGGGATTTGCAACTCGCGCTCGCCCGCATCCAGCGTGGCCGGGCACATACCGGAGAATCCAAGGTCACTATCGCCTCTGTGGCGCGCGAGGCGGGCGTTTCGACGGCGCTGATTCACAACCACTACCCCATAATCGCTGAGGCGATCCGCGATGCTCAAGGGCGTTCCAGTCGCGCCCAACGCGATGTGAAACACCAAGATCTCTGTGCGGAGCGTGAGAAGAATCGCGCGCTTCGCCAGGAGATAGAGGGACTGCGCGCAAAGGTAGCCAGCCTTGCCTCCATCAACGATGGTTTTGCTAGCCGAGAACCGACTTCTACAGGCAAAGCAGAGCGACTCCAAGGTGATCGACCTGCCCCCCGTGCATATTCTGACGTAACCCCGATAGCAGTCATTCTCTAAACCCGCTACTGATAATGCTCCCATAGCACCGCCATTTATGCGCTTTCCGACGATCCAGATTGGGTAGTTGCACAGCCTTTGCCCAGCCATTTGCACTCGATCTGACCAGTCATTTGCATCGAATCTGACCGGCATGCTTCATGACCCTAAACTGGCAGGGAACGACCTGGTGCTTCCAGTTCGGGCAGAAATCGGCCAAAAGCGGTCGATCATCATCGCTAGCTAGGATCGGCGAGCTTCGATTGGTACAGGTTACGAAGTTCAGCCCAATCAATCAGAGCGGTCATAGCCGGCCCTAATGCATGGCCCAGTTCCGTAAGACTGTATTCCACTCGCGGGGGAACCTCCGGATACACCGTCCGATGGACAATGCCGTCCTGCTGAAGCGCCCTCAGTTGCTGGATAAGCATTTTCTGGGTGACGTCAGAAATGAGTTTTTCCAGCTCTGAGAAGCGGAGCGGCTGGCTTTTGGCAGCCATCAGCTCATTGATAATCACGATTTTCCACTTCCCTTCCAGTACACGAAGAGTCGCATTAATCGCCGAAGACCATCGCTGACGCTGTATAGGGTCTTCACATCGCCATTCGCGGTTCATCTAGCTTACCTTTTTGTTCGTTATAGACAAAATCGTCCGTTCTTGTGCTTTTAACGGTAACACCAATACCGTATCCGAACCTGAGATTCTGGAGGCACTATGAAAATCGCTATTGTTGGTATCGGAGCCATTGGCGGCACGCTTGCTCGTCGGCTCGTGGTTCTGGGCCATGACGTCTGGGTGGCCAACTCGCGTGGCAAGGAGGCAGTGCGTGCTTTTGCCGAGGAAGCAGGCGTCGTTCCCGCCGAACTCGAACAGGCTGTCAACGCAGCGGATTTGGTGATCCTGGCCATCCCCCAGCCGGCGATGGCGACTCTTCCCATGGGATTGCTCGCATCGCTGCCTCCTGCGGTACCGGTGATCGATACCAGCAACTACTATCCCGACCTACGCGACGAACGCATTCCGGCGCTTGAAGCCGGGCAGACGGAGAGCATCTGGGTCAGCGAACAGCTCGGTCGACCAGTGATCAAGGCGTTCAATAATATTCTGGCATACTCGCTAGCCAATCTAGCTGCGCCAGGCGGCAACAATGGCCGTCTGGCAGTGGCTGTTGCTGGTGACGACCAGGCTCAGAAGCAGTTCGTCATGAGCCTGGTCGACGACATCGGCTTCGAGCCGGTCGACAGCGGCAGCCTAGCGGAGTCCTGGCGGCAGCAGCCCTGTACCCCCGCGTATTGCTGTGATTATTCGGCAGATGAGATGCGACAGGCGTTGACGGACGCAGTAAGGGGGACGACGGCGCAGAAGCGGGAGGCGTTCCATGCGCGCCTGCCCGAACTCTTTGCCAGCAACCCCAGCCATGAGGACGTGGTTGCCTTCAACCGCACTTTCAACAGGGCTGATTAGCCTTCACCGCCGATGCGGCTCTCTACCCAGCTTGAGGTTGCTCTGGTACTTACCTAAAGCAACCTTACGCGCTGCGTTCAATGCCAACGGATCGGGTGATCTTTGCCTCACGCATAGGCTTGGACGAACAGTTCCACTGCGGCGCTAACGCGCGATTCGTTCACCGCCATAAGGTTGTTGCAATCGATGCTTCCGACCGCCAGCAGAAGAAACTGGATGGAGGCCTGCCTGGGATCGTTGCAGCGTCTGGACTGGGACAAAGCCCTTTCAAGATAGGCCTGGTAGGGGCGATGGCGTTGGCGCCAGCGCTTCTGCGGAATTCGGTTGGATCGCCGCAGTATATGAGTGAGAGCATGAAAGGCCGGATGCGTGCTTTGCTGTAGCAGTTCACCTGCGGCTTCCTGCAGACAGGCGCGCAACCCGCCCGTTGCCTGGCACGACAGCTTCGGCTCCGGCAGCTCCTCCAACCAGTGATCGATGACGGCTCGGAACAGCTGCTCCTTGTCGCCGAAGTGCGCATACAGGGTGGCCTTAGTCACCCCGGCGGAGTCGGCAATGGCTTGCATGTTCGCCAGGTCGTAGCCGAATGCGGTGAACACATCGCTCGCCGCCCCCAGTATCTCGCGCCGACGTTTATCACGGCGCCTGTCCTTCTGCGTGAGGTGGCTCATGCTCAAGACTCCCAGCGGCGAAACAGCAGGCTGGCGTTGACGCCGCCGAAGCCGAAACCGTTCGACAGCGCATGACGGATCGTCATGTGCCGGGCATTCAGGGCGACCAGGTCTAGCCCCTCGGCCGCCTCGTCGGGATGGATGAGATTGAGCGTGGGCGGGACGACCTGATCGCGTAGCGCCAGGACGGTGAAGATGGCCTCGACGCCACCGGCGGCACCCAGTAGGTGGCCGGTACTGGACTTGGTCGAGGTGATCGCCACGCCCGATTCGCTGCCGAACACCGAGCGGATGGCGGCCAGTTCGCCGTGGTCGCCCACCGGCGTGGAGGTCGCATGGGCGTTGATGTGCTGCACCTCGCTTGGCGCGATATCGGCCTGGCGTAACGCCTGCTGCATGGCCCGGCGGGCGCCGTCGCCGTCCTCCGGGCCGGCGGTCAGGTGATAGGCATCGGCGCTGGTGCCGTAGCCGACCAGTTCCGCCAGCGGCTGGGCGCCGCGGGCCAGGGCATGCTCCAGCGATTCGATCACCAACAGGCCGGCGCCCTCGGCCATGACGAAGCCATCCCGGTCGCGGTCGAACGGGCGCGATGCTTCCCGGGGCCGGTCGTTGAATCCGCTGGACAGGGCACGCGCCGCCGCGAAGCTGCCGAGCGTGACGCGATGGATCGCGGCTTCGGTTCCGCCGCATACGGCGATATCCGCTTCGCCACTGCGGATCAGCCGGGCCGCATCGCCGATGGCTTGCGCGCCGGCCGCGCAGGCAGTCACCGGAGCCCCGAGCGGGCCGCTGAAGCCATGGCGGATGGAAACCTGCCCGGCGGCCATGTTGGCCAGAAAGGAAGGTGCGGTGAATGGCGACAGTCGTCGCGGGCCGCGTTCGTCCGTGGTGCGAACCGCCTCGGCGATGGCACCGAAGCCGCCGACACCGGAGGCAATGATGGTCGCAGTTCGTTGTCGCTGCGCTTTGTCTGTCGGCTGCCAGCCAGCCTGTGCCAGGGCTTCATCGGCAGCGACCAGGGCGAACTCGATAAAGCGATCCATCTTCTTGCGCTCCTTGGCGGCGATGGTTCGCTCAGGATCAAAACCCGCATGCGGATCGTCCTCCACGGTAGGTACCCGGCCACCCACCGCGCAGCCAGTACCTTCGCTCAACTTGGCGGGCAACGCTCGAATGCCCGACTGCCCTGCCAGCAGGCGTGACCAGACAGTCTCGGTGCCGCAGCCCAGGGGGCTGACCACACCTGTGCCGGTCACCACGATTCGAACTGCATTGCGGACACTCATAATCTCACCTCGCTTGTCACAGGGTCGGCGCCTCGCAACGCGCACCGCCCGGTTGCTTTCTAGTCGCTTATACGCTCGGTTCCGGCCATGCGCACTTCGCCGTCAAGCCGTCGGCACGTCGAAGACGAAACAGGTAGTGGTCGCATGGGCATAGAGCTTGCCTGTCTCGTCTTCGACACGGGCCTCGGCCGTGGCGATCTGCCGCCCGCCGTGGATCAGCGTGCCGACCGCCCGTAACGGGCCGATCTTGTGGGAGGCAGATCGCACGATGTTGATGCTGAGTTCGGCCGTGGTGTAGGAGCGTCCGGCCGGCAGCGTGGTTTGCACTGCGCAGCCCAGGGCTGAGTCCAGCAATGTGGCGAGCCAGCCGCCGTGCACCGTCCCCAGCGGGTTGTAGTGCTGCGGCAGCGGGATGCCCTGGAATACGGCACGGCCGTTTTCCACCGCCAACAACGTCATGTTCATGGTCTCGTTCATGGGTGGGTACGGCAGCTCGCCGGACATCATGGCTTCGAGAATCTCGCGGCCGCTCTTGCCGGCGAGTTGTTCCATCCGGGCGAGCCCCGGCTTGCCGCCGCCTTCGCGCATGCGCTGCATTGCGTCCGACTGCTGGCTTGTCCAGACAAGGGATTTCTGCTCGATGTCCATAGATCTCTCCGACTGGGCAGGTACAGATTTTTTACCTGGTAGTTTCTCGGCTTGCGTCCGAGTCATTGGGTTTGATGAGGGTTGCTGGCCGCGTGTTGACGGGCAGGCACAAGGCTGCGGTCAACAGCGCCAAGCCGACATGGCACAGGTAAACGGCATCGAAGTCGACGCGTTGCAAACCGGCACTGCCGAGCAGCAGCACGGTGAGGACGACGCCCATGACGGAACCAATTTGCCGGATTGCCTGGTTGATAGCGCCGCCCACGGCGTATTGGTCCGCAGGTAAGCGGCTGACCGCAGCTCCCGACAGCGACGGCATTACCATGCCCACACCAATCCCACTGAGCAGCATGCCCGGCAGCCACTGCGTCAGGTACGCCGGCTCGGCTCCTGGTACCAGCAAAAACCACAGTCCACTGGCCGCGTAGACCAGACAGCCCGCCAGCAGCAGTGGGCGGTGGCCATGCCTACTCGCGAGCCGACCGGACAGAGCGGCGACCGGAGTCACCAGCAGTGGACCAGGTGTAATTGCCAGGCCTGCCAGTGGCAGCGAGTAGTGCCAAATCGAGTTCATGTAGAAGAAGAAAGCGAAAAACATCATCGAAAACGCGATGCTGAAACTCAAGCTTGCGAGGTTGACGTAGCGGTAAGTGGGGTTGCGAAACAAGCTCAAATCCACCAGCGGCGCGCTGGCGACCCGTGCCCAGACGACAAATCCGACGATGCCCATTAGGCCGATACCTGCAACGCTCAGCAGTTCATGGCGTGACCAGGCAGGCGACTCCGATTGCACGATGGACAGCGCCAGGGCACCGATGCCGATAATCAGCAGGCCCATGCCCAGCAGATCCAGTGGACGGGGCCTGGCTTGCTGGGTTGCTTCCGTCAATAGCGTTGCGCCGCGCCACAGTGCAAGCAGGCCCACAGGCAGGTTCAGGTAGAACGCCCACTGCCAGCCGACCGATGCGATCACGAACGACCCCAGGCTGGGCCCCACCGCCGCGGCCAGGCCACCGACGGCCCCCCATAGGCTGACCGCCACGGCGCGCTGGCTTTGCGGGAACGCCGCCAGTACGAGTGAGAGCGATGCGGGTGTCAGCAGTGCAGCGCCGATAGCCTGCAGTACTCTTGCCGCAACGAGCCATCCCACGTTGTTTGCCAAACCACAGGCGGTAGATGCCGCCAGGAACAGCGCAACGCCGCCGAGAAACACCTTTTTTCGCCCATGCTTGTCGGCCAAGCCACCGGACGGGATCAGCATCGCGGCATAGACCATCGTGTAAGCATTGAGCACCCAGGAGAGATCCGCCGGAGTTGCCAGAGGAAAACCTTCTCGCAAGGAACCGAAGGCCGCGAACAGCATGGTGCCGTCCATCGACACCAGAAACACCGCCAAACTGACCACCCCAAATACCCGCCAAGGTGAGGCGTTGCTGGTATGCGTGCTCGGCGCTGCCTGTGCCTTATTGGCAGGAGAGGGCATGATGGTCTGGCTGTCGGGGGCGTTCATGGAGTCTCTCGCTTAATACATGCGTGTCTGTTCAAATGCGATGTGACGCCCGGACGGGATGTCAGGCGAGGCCAAACGTTTTCCTCAGGCCCTTCGCGACTGGGCCGGTCGGCATGAAACGGCGCAGCTTGCTCAGCAGGGCGGCCTCGCCCTTGGGCGTATGGCGCATTTTCCAGGCCCCCAAGGCGGCCTCGACCATGGTCGAGGCGACCCCCTCGGGCTGCGGCGCCTTCTCGACATTCCTTTGTATGGCCTGGGCAACGACGCCGCGCTCGCTGTCGTAGGCCGCGATCCTGGAAGCCGCCTGGGGCGCATTGAGGTCCAGGTTGGTCTTGGTGAAGGACGGCTCGACCAGGGCGACACGAATGCCGAACTTGCGCACCTCGTGATCCAGGGTCTCGGACAGCCCTTCCACGGCATGCTTGGAGGCCGAGTAAAGTCCCATGTACGGCGCCGGCAGGAAACCCAGCACCGAGCTGACGTTGACGATGCGCCCGGCGCCTTGCTCGCGCATATGCGGCAGTACTGCCTGGGTGGTACGCAGGATGCCGAACAGGTTGGTGTCGAACAGCGCCTGGGCTTCAGCAATCGAAGTCTCCTCCGTCGCGCCGAGCAGGGTCATCCCCGCGCTGTTGACCAGCACGTCGATGCGGCTGGCCTGGGCGATGATGTGCTGAACGCCCTGCCTGATCGACGCCTCGTCACGGATATCCATCTCGACTAGCTCGACGCCGGTTATGGGCTGTGCCTTTGCAGTGTTGCGCACGCTGCCGAATACCCGGCAACCGCGTTGGGCAAAGCGCTCCGCGGCGGCGCGGCCGATACCCGATGACACGCCGGTAACAAGCACAACTTTTGAGTTCGCCATGGTGGTTTCTCTCGTTCAGGGAAGTTTAAGGTCTGCCATCTGCCGCACTGGGGGCACCCTGTCCACGCCGGCCAGGCTGCCATCGTTGCCGTTGCCGGGCCTGATCTTGAACCAGATCGAATACATGGCCGGCAGGAACACCAGGGTCAGCACGGTGCCGGCGAAGGTGCCGCCGATTAGGGTGTAGGCGAGCGTTCCCCAGAACACCGAGTGGGTCAGCGGGATGAAGGCCAAAATCGCCGCCAGTGCGGTGAGGATCACCGGCCGGGCGCGTTGTACGGTAGCCTCGACCACCGCGCGGAACGGGTCCAGGCCTGCCTGTTCGTTGTGGCGGATCTGCCCGATCAGGATCAGCGTGTTGCGCATCAGGATGCCCGACAGCGCGATCAGCCCGACCAGTGCGTTGATGCCAAATGGCTGCTGGAACAGAATCAGCGTGGGCACCACCCCGATCAGCCCCAATGGGCTGGTCAGAAACACCATGACCATCGCCGAGATCGAGCGCACCTGCAGAATGATGATGATCAGCGTGACGGCCAGCATGATCGGGAACAGCGGCAGCATCGCCTTGCTCGCTTTGCCCGACTCCTCGATGGAGCCCGCCTGCTCGATACGGTAGCCGCTCGGCAGCTGCTCGATCAGGGGCTGCAATTGTCGGCTAATGGCCGTCGACACATCCGGCGGCTGCAGACCCTCGGCGATATCGCCGCGTACGGTGATAGTCGGCATACGGTCGCGCCAGCGCATAATCGGCTCTTCCATACGCACCTCCACCTCGCCGACCTGCGACAGTGGGATACGCTGCCCGTTGGCACCTGCCAGGGTAAAGTCCATAACCTTGGTCGGATCGAAACGAATATCGCCAGCCGCACGTGCCATCACCTGAACTGTGCGGATGTCCTCGCGCACGGCGGTGATGGGTACACCGCTGAGCAAAAACTGCAGTTGCTGGGCCACGGCGCTGGAGGTCAGTCCCACGGCCTGCAGGCGATCCTGTTGCAGGCTGAAGTGCAGCGTCGGCACGCGCGTGCCCCAGTCGGTATTGACCGTGCGCATCATCGGGCTGGCGTCCATCACCTGCTGTACCGCCGCCGCGATTTCGCGCAGCTTGTCCGGGTTGGGGCCGGTGACCCGATAGGCAACGGGGAACGGCGAGTACGGGCCGAACACCAGCTGGGTAACGCGCACCCGCGCCTCGCTGGCCAGACCCTCGGCAATCGCCTGGCGCAGCCGATGCTTCAATGCTTCGCGCTCGTCCTGATTGTCGGTACGGATAACTATCTTGGCGAACGACGGATCCGGTAGCTCCGGCCCCATGGCCATGAAGAAGCGTGGCGCGCCCTGGCCGATGTAGGCCGTGACAATTTTGGCCTCTTCCTGCTGGGCCAGCCAGGCTTCGACCTTCTCCGTGGCGGCGCTGGTCTGGGCGATCGAGGTGCCGTAGGGCATCTGTACCTCGACCAGCACCTCGGGTCGGTCGGAGATCGGGAAAAACTGCTTCTTCACCAACCCCATGCCGAGTATCGCCGTGACGAAAAGGCCGATCACCGAACCGGCGACCAGCCACTTGCGTGCGATTACGCGGCCCAGCAGACGACGAAAACGGTTGTAGCGCGGGGTATCGTAGATGGCTTCATGCCCACCCTCGATCTTTTTGATCTCGGGCAGCAGCTTGACGCCGAAATAGGGCGTGAAGATCACCGCAACCAGCCACGAGGCGATCAGCGCGATGCCGACGATCCAGAACATGTTGCTGGTGTATTCGCCGGCCGTAGAGCGGGCAAAACCGTTGGGCATAAAGCCCACAGCGGTGACCAGGGTTCCAGACAGCATCGGCGCCGCCGTATGGCTCCAGGCGTAGGCGGAGGCCTGGATCCGGCTGTAGCCCTCTTCCATTTTTACCACCATCATCTCGATGGCGATGATGGCGTCATCCACCAATAGGCCCAGGGCCAGGATCAGCGAGCCCAGAGTGATGCGGTCGAAGTTCTTGCCGGTCGCCGCCATCACCACGAAGACCATCGCCAGCGTCAGCGGCACGGCCACCGCGACCACCACGCCCACCCGCCAGCCCATGCTGATAAAGCTCACCAGCATGACCACTAGCAGCGCGACGAAGAACTTGATCATGAACTCGTCGACCGAAGCGCTGATATTGACGGCCTGGTCGGTGACCTTGCTCAGGCTCATGCCCAGCGGCAGCTCGGCGTTGATTGCACTCACTTCGTCGTTCAGGGCTTTGCCCAGGTCGAGACCGTTCCAGCCTTCGCGCATGACGATGCCCAGCAGCAAAGCCGGTTCACCACCGTTGCGAATCAGGAAGGTCGCCGGGTCCTCATAGCCGCGCCTGACCGTGGCGACGTCCGACAGCTTCAGGGTACGCCCCTGGGCCACCACCGGCGTGTCGCGAACCTTCTGCAGCTCATCGAAGGCGCCGTCCAGGCGCAGGAACACCTGCGGCCCCTTGGTCTCCACGGAACCGGCCGGCGTCAGGGCATTCTGCGCATTGAGCGCGGCGAATACCTCCTGCGGACCGATCCCTAGCGTTGCCAGGCGCTCATGGGAGAACTCAACGAAAATGCGTTCGGCCTGCTCTCCGATGATGTTGACCTTCTTCACTCCCGGCACGTGCAGCAGCCGCTGACGCAGCGCCTCCGCGTCGCGCACCAGCAGGCGCTGTGGCTCGCCCTTGGCCTTGAGCGCTAACAGGGCGAAGGTGACGTCCGAGTATTCGTCGTTGACCAGCGGCCCGATCACGCCGGACGGCAACGTCTTCGCCTCGTCGCTGATCTTCTTGCGGGCTTGGTAGAACTCCTCCGGCACTTGCGAGGGAGGCGTGGTATCGAGCAGCGACAGGGTGGTGAAAGCCAGGCCGGGTCTCGTGTAGGTTTCGCTGCGGTCGTACCAGCGCAGCTCCTGCAGGCGCTTTTCGATTTTCTCGGCGACCTGATCCTGCATTTCCTGGGCCGTGGCACCGGGCCAGGCGGTGACTATGGTCATCACCTTGACCGTAAAGGCCGGATCCTCTGCCCGCCCCAGCTTGAAGAAGGCGAGTAGCCCCGCCAGCGAGATCAGACAGACCAGGAACAGGGTGATGGAGTGCTCGCGCACGGCAAGCGCCGAGAGGTTGAACCGACCGTCGCTCATGGGCGGCCTCCTTCGGCCACCGCAACAGCTGGCTGACCGTCGACCCGAACGTGCTGACCTTCACGCAGCAGGTGTGCCCCGAGCGCGACGATCTGCTCGCCTTGCTTGAGCTGGCCAGTGATGCGGGCATGCTCGTCGTCCAGGTGCAGCACAGTGACCGGCTGCCAGGCTACCTGAGCGGGCTCTCCCCGGATGACCCACACACCCGGCCCCTTGCCCGCGTCGTACAAGGCGCCGATCGGTACCTGCAGGTTGAATTGCTGATCGGCCTGCCCGTTCGCTACCTGCACGGTGATGGTGGTACCCAGGGGCGCTCTGGCGAGTTCGCCTTCCAGCACATAGCGCGCCTCGAAGGTGCGGGTCAGGCGGTCGGCGACATCCGAGAGTTGGCGCAGATGGGTCGCAACGCTGATGTTGTCTTTGCCGAAGAGTGTGGCCTGGGCGACAGAGCCGACCGCAGGGCGCAGGGTTTCCGGTAGCTGGATAACGGCTTCCCGAGGCCCGGCATGCGCCACTCGCACCACGGGCTGGCCGGCACTGACGACCTGACCGGGCTCGACCAGCGTCTCCATGACAATGCCATCGGCATCGGCCAACAGCTCGGCGTAGCGTGTCGCATTACCGGCGACTTCCGCCTGGGCCTCGGCCGCGCTGAGCTGGGCCCGCGCCGCATCCGCCGCAGCCTTGTACTGGTCGTAGGCCGACGCCGATACCGCGCCGGTGCCGCGCAACGCGCGATAGCGGGCTTCATCGTCGATAGCCTGCTGCGCCCCCGCTCGCACCGCGGCGACCGCTTCGCGCTGCGCATGGGCGGCAAGCTTCAAGTCGACGGGGTCGAGGCGCAGCAGAACCTGGCCGCGCTTGACCGATTGTCCGGTATCCACCAGCCGCTCCAGCACCTTGCCGGCTACGCGAAAGCCCAGATCGCTTTGGACCCTGGCTGCGACGATGCCGGTGAATGAGCGCGGCGCGGGTGCCGCCGATTGAGCGAGGGCGACTCGCACCAAGGGCGCATCGGTACGTGGATCGGACGGCGCTTGTTCGCCGCAGGCGACTAGCGCAAGGGGCAATGCGCAGATGACGAGGGATGAGGTGAAGCGGCGCAAAAGCATGAGAGTCCCATTGGCGAGTGGGTTGGGACTCTCACTTTGAATCTAGTGACCAATTTAGTCAATAGTCACAACTGTCAGGGCGACAGGCTACGCAGTATCAAGCTGGACAGCAGTTGTGGAGCCCCGTCGGTGTAGTCGAGGCCGTGCTGCAGGAGCAATGGATTGAGATAGGGGCGCATGACCAGATGGATCGCCATCGCGGCTTCATCGAGAGGGGTCTTGCGCTCGAAATCTCCGCTTTGCCGTCCCTCCTGCAGGATGTCTTGGATCAGCTGCTGGATGCGCCCCTCATAGGCGCGTGCCGACGACCAGCGCTCGGTCGCCGCAGAAGCGGCGATTTCGTAGAGCTTACGGTCCTGGAAGAACAGCCGCAGGCTCGACTCGACCAGCGCCTTGAACATGCGCCGCAGCTTCTCCGGCGGGCGCTCGGCCTCATCGACGGCGGCCCTGACTTCGGCTTCGATCTGGCCCAGACAGTTCGAACAGATTGCCTCGCCGATGGCCTGCTTGGACTCGAAAAACTTGTAGATATAGGCTTTGGAAAAACCGATAGCCTTGGCCAGATCGGAGACCGTCGTCTTCTCGTAGCCATAGAGGCTAAAGTGTTCGGTAGCCGCGACCACGATCTGGTTGCGTACCTCGTGATCGACCGGACCACGGGATGCCGTTTTAGGGGAAGGTGTCTTGTTCATGGGCATAGCCTACAGGCCGATTCGGTGATAGACAATAAGTGACCAAACTGTAATATGGTCACATATCTTCTCCGTCGCCTGTCCGGGAACAAACCATGCCACCCAAACGCCCGCTTGCCCTGCTCGTCCTCGCCAGCCTCTCGGCCGGCTGCACCGTCGGCCCCGACTACGCTCAAACGGACACGCCGCTGCCGCAGCAGTACCAGGGCCAGGCGGCAGTCGATCGACGGCAGGCCAGCACCAGTGCCGACCTTGCTGCCTGGTGGGCGGGGTTCGGCGACCCGCAACTGACCCACTTTGTGACCCTGGCGCTTGAGCAGAACCTCGATCTCACCCAAGCCACTGCCCGCGTGTCTCAGGCTCGTGCAGGATTAGAGGCCGCAAAAGCAGCATTAGTGCCATCCGGCTCTGTCGGCAGCCAAGCAGCCAGAGCCTACCAGTCGGTGGAGACCCCGTTGGGCCAGGTACTGAACTCGACACCTGACTTTGACCGCTACGGCAACACCTATGAAGCTAATCTAGGCGCCAGTTGGGAGCTGGATGTGTTCGGTGGACTGCGCCGTGAGCGCGAAGCGGCACTGGCCGATTACCAGGCTTCGAAGGCAGGCGCTGCCGCCACACGACTAGCAGTGGCGGCGCAGACTGCCGATATCTACATCATCATCCGCGGGCTACAAGCTCGCATCGCCGTTGCACGTCGGCAGGTACAGACGCAAGAAGAGCTGCTGGCGACCGTACACCTGCTGCATGACCAGGGGCTGGCAGCCGAGTTGCAGGTGCATCAGGTCGAGGGCGCGCTTGCCCAGGTGCGGGCATCCGTCCCCGTGCTGGAAACGGGCCTGGACACGGCGATGAACACATTGGATGTAATACTGGGCTCAACGCCAGGCACGCACCGCGCAGAACTTGCCAAGGTGAAAGCCATTCCGCTCGCCCCGCAGATTGCAGCAGTGGGATCGCCGGGCGAACTGCTCAGACGCCGGCCCGACCTGATTGCGGCCGAACGCCGCCTGGTCGCTGCGAACGCACGGATTGGCGCCGCCATCGCCGAGTATTACCCCAAGCTCTCCCTGAGCGGGCTGATCGGCAGCGCGACCTCGATGTCGTCCGGCAACCTGTTCGGCAGCGGCGCCAGCCAGGCCTCCGGTGTGCTAGGCCTGCGTTGGCGGCTGTTCGACTTCGGCCGCATCGACGCGCAGATCGACCTGGCCAAGGGCCGGGAAGCCGAGAGCCTGGCGGCGTACCGACTGGCCGCCCTGCGTGCCACCGAAGACGTGGAAAATGCCTTCTCAGCCCTGGTCAAGCGTGAAGAGCAGGCGGGCCTGCTTGAGCAAGGTGTGGATTCGCTCGCCCGTGCACGACAGGCGTCCTTTGCCTCCTACCAGCAAGGCGTCGTCAGCCTGATCGAAGTTCTACAAGCGGATGAGAGCTTGCTGCGCGCCTCCGATACGAGAGCCCAGGCGCAAACCGAATCGGCCCGTGCCGCCGTCGCGGCGTTCAAGGCACTGGGTGGGGGTTGGTCTCCTCATCCTACCGAGGTGGCATCTAGATAAAAACAAACGAGTTGCGGCCGCCCTGGCTTTGTTGGCTCAACAGCTGCAGTGCAAACCGCCCGGGCGCCCCCTTTAACAGGCGAGCCAATTTTCTCAGGAAGGCCATACCAAGAGGAAATAAGCATATGAGGCTGTCCACCCGCACCAAGGCTGAAGCTACGCGAGAAAGGATTGTCGAAACGGCATCAAGCCTGTTCCGCAAGCATGGCTACTCAGGTGTGAGCGTAGGCGACGTTATGGCTGCCGTGGGGCTGACTGTAGGAGGCTTTTACAAGCACTTTTCGTCGAAGGAGGCTTTGGCCGCGGAGGCCTGCGCCCGATCCTTTCTCAAGGCACAGAAAACCTGGAGCACGGTCCTGGCAGGTAGCTCGCCAGATTCGGCTCCAGCGCTGCGAAATCTGGCGCAGTGGTACCTCGCAGAAACCGCCAAGGAAACGACCTGTCCGATTGTTGGCCTCAATCATGATGCAGCCACTATCCATAACAATTTAATAGTCGAGGCTTATAAACAGGGTGCCAGGCTGCTGCTTGATACCTTACTGGAGGCTTCGGCCGGCGAGACCTCGCTCGACCGTTCGCGAGATCAGGTGTTGCTCCTGTTTACCGCACTCATAGGCGCAAAATTGCTTGGCAGGGCTGCTGGAAACGAGCCTTGGGTCGAGGAAATCCAGCGTGTAGTGCTTAGCCAACTGAAGTAAATCCATCGTCCTCATTGCGGATTCCACGCTGACTCGGACACCGATTCCACGGCCCTCCGCAGAAGGGAGCCATTGCACTCGCTCACCCCGCAAGCTAGCCCATGCCCCTCAAAATGGGCATGAATGGTTTCTATGCCGCTTTCGGGGTCTTGCGTTACGTTGATCCTGCCTGTGAGTAGCCATCGTCGCCTTAAGGAAGCAGCATTTCGTGTGGTGCCATGCAGATCCTTGCCATTGGCTGGATTCAGTAGAATGCGGAGCTCGAAAAATCTATAAATAGTTACAAACAGTAAGACATTGAATTACAGGAATAAAATCAATACTAACGGTTAGTAAGGGTCCGGATGAGTTGCAGTCGATCAGCGCGAACACCTGCTCACTGGGCATGATCGCGCACGCTGTAGCGAACCACACCCCAGATGACGAGATCGTCGCCTTCCAAGATGTGCCGCGGTGGGTAGGCAGGATTCTCCGACTGAAGAACCACCACCCCGTTGCGCCGGTACAGCCGCTTGCCCACCGGCTCCGCGTTGATGGCAGCAATCACGATATCGCCGTGCACAGCTTCGTTACCGCGGTCGACGATCAGCAAATCACCGGAGTAGATCCCCACGCCCTGCATACTGTCGCCCTCCACCTGTACCAGATAGACATGGGGAGCTCTCAAGTCAAAGAGCTCGTCGAGGGAGATGTGTCGCTCCAGATGATCCGCAGCTGGCGACGGGAAGCCAGCCGGTACACGGAACGAGTACACCGGCAGCAACGAGGGGCCGCCCGTGGGCGTACCGAGGAAGGAGATGCTCATAGGGAAGGGTCCAAGGTAAACTGTATATGCGTACAGTTAACTGCGAGATCGTCCCTACGTCAATGTGCACCTACTCGATAACCGCTTCGCCTCAACGCAGCTGGAGCGCGGTTTGCACTTGAAAGCCATTAGCATGCAGGCATTATCATTTTCGTTTGAGGCGGAAGGCTTGGTATCTTCGCTGCCCGTCCCTCCTAGGAACCTCACTCGAATCCAATCGATTGGAATAGCTTCAGTGATCTGAAGGTCTCGTTGCGCCGATCATAGAAATCTAGCAGATTAAGCCGTACACCTATCGTTCCATTACGTTCATACAGCGAATTTGAAGCGAGTAAAAATGCCTCCCCACATCCAAAAAATTAGCGGACAAATCCCCGATTCTGGAATGCAGTTAAATATTCCGTTGAATGGAAAAAACCTAATTATTACAGGCTCCAACGGAGCAGGAAAAACCTGGTTCCTTACACAACTAAAACTCAAACTCCTAAACAAACTTACGATGATGGACCCATCACGATCAACATTACAAACAGAGCTAGACGCGCTCATAGAAAGAGGCGCCCCCGAAATTGGCGACCACTATGGGCACGCCAGAAGAGTAGAACTCCTACGCCAACAACTAAAAAACTACGACTCTGATATTTATCTTGAGGTAGAACCTAAGAAACCAATCATAGGTCATCTAGTCGTGATGTTCTTTGAGGCAGATCGAAAATCCTCTATAGGCGCTGCTTCTTCGGTATCGAGTGTTGAAGACTCCAAAGAACAGTGGCGAAGTGCTATAGAGCACAGCTTTGTTGGCGGCGAACTTGAAAGACACTTGGTAAACTTGAAAAGTCGAGCTGCCATCGTTGAAAAATATGAGAAAAATGCGAAATACGCTCAAAGCATCGACGAATGGTTCGTAGCACAAGAACAAAACCTCAAACTTCTAATGGAAGATGATTCCACGCAGTTAATATATGACTCTAGAAAGGATCGGTTTACCATAACTAGAACAGGAAAGCGCGACACAAACTTTCAGAGCTTATCCTCAGGCTACTCATCCGTATTTAGCGTCTACGCGGAAATACTCATGCGAACTGAGGTACTCGATATTTCTCCCGCCGAGTTCGAGGCAGTTGCGTTTATTGACGAAATCGAAACTCACTTACATGTTTCACTACAGCGCCTTATTTTACCCTTCCTCAAGAAAGCATTTCCCAAAGTACAATTCATTGTAACAACCCACTCACCATTCATAATCACCTCTACAACCGATGCTATCGTGTACGACATAAGCACAAACGTTGTAGTTGATGCCGACCTTTCTCTTTATACGTACTCCGCGATAATGAAAGGCATCATGCATACCAAGCCAACATCAGTAGTCCTAGAGGATATTGTTAAAAACATATCAGAGATAATAAACTCTGAAAAACTGGACGCACTGATACTTCGAACAGAGCTAAATAAACTGTTGGGGTTTTATGAATTCTTAGACGACCGCGCAAAGACCTTCTTCCAATTAGGCCAAAAAGCACTTGCCGACAGCGAGGACAGCAATGTTCAAGGTTGAGCGCCCACACGAGGCACCGGAATGCAATGAGCGAACCGGATACAATACGCCTGAGATCGTTAAAGCTCTTGAGAAAATGTTCTTAGGGAAATGCTATTTGTGTGAGCAGGACGCTTTGAGTGACCCCGAAATAGAACATTTTCAACCACATGAAGGCAATAAAAAATTAAAGTTTGACTGGACGAACCTCTATTATTCATGTAGCAGATGCAACAGCCTTAAAGGCTCAACCCATACGAATCTTTTAGACTGCTGCGATCCGAATACCGATGTATTTTCGCCTATAAAATTAATCCTACCCTCTCGTTACGATGATGATATACAGGTAATCCTCACTGAAGATCAGCCCAGTGAACAAGCGGCAAACACAGCCAAGTTACTTGACAAATGCTATAACGAAGACACCACTGGGCTGCGCGGAATTACCAGAGCGGTGCTAGTTGAGAAGATGCACAGCGATTGGCACCTACTTGTTGGCTACAGAAACATCGTTACTTCCGTCCGGTTCTCTGATGAAGAAAAAATCGTGGCGATGGGGCGTATCAAGACGATGCTGCAAAGCAAATACCCATTTTCAGTTTTTTGGAAGTGGTGGGTGCTCGGCGATAGCAAACTGCTCGAGGCCATGCCTGAACTCAAAGTGCTAGCCAAATGACTAGCCAACTAAAAAAGTTGATCAAGCAAGCCCGGATACCAATTCATGATCACTAATTCACCGGTGACTTCCGCCTTTCCCTGACGCTGGTTCGTATTGCTGTACCGGATATCGAGGCATTCGAAGTGGAAGCCATCAAAGACGCGCCGGATGTCAGGGTGGTCGTTTATGCTGACCATCACCCTCCCCTTGCAGCTCCGCATGAAATTGGCCATGCGTTCGTACTGCTCGAAGGGGAAGTCGAGCCCATAGCCGGCGGTCTGCCAGTAAGGCGGGTCCATGTAGAAGAACGTATGTGCTCGATCGTAGCGCTCGGCGCAGTCGAGCCAGGACAGGTTCTCGACGTAGGTGCCGGCAAGGCGCTGCCATGCGGTCGACAGATTCTCCTCAATGCGCAACAGGTTGATAGCCGACCCAGTGGTGGCGGTACCGAACGTTTGCCCAGTGACCTTGCCGCCGAAAGCATGCTGCTGCAGGTAGAAAAACCGGGCGGCGCGCTGGATGTCAGTCAGGGTCAGGCGCTCCTGCCCGGCCCAGCGGAACGCGGTCTTGCGCGTCAGCTCGTCAAACGCGGCCGTGTCCAGGTTGAAGTAATAGGGCTTAAGTTTCGGGTCTTGCGGCTGGATGATCAGCAGGTGCGGGAACGGCTTCACCGCCTCAGCTGCCGGCGTCATGTCGGCGCCAAGCGCACTGCTCGGAAAGATATTGCCCAGGCTTGGGCTGAGCTTCCCAGCCATGCGATTGATCGCCGCCCCTGCCTTGGCCGCCTGTTCCTTAAGCGTACCCAGGCGCTGCTGCACCTGAGAGGCCGCCGAAACGGCCTGGTTGTACTTTGCCGCCACCTGCCCCGCTGCGGACTGGGCGGTGTTGATCTGCCGCATAGTGCGCTGCAGCTTTTCGCCCACCATCGGGCCAACGATCGGCAGGCTTTCCAGCTCCGAGGCGGCGCCCGTCATGTCACGGACGGCCCCATTCAGCGGACCCAGCATGCCGTCGAGGCTGGTACGGCCGGCCTGGCCGGCCGCCACCAGCGACGACAGCGTCGATCCCATCAGTTCCATGTAGGCCATGGCACCTCCTTAAGCGACATCCGCCGCATCAAACAAGCTAACCGAGGCTTGGGCGTTGAAACGGCTTTTGCCATCGAGCAGCGCCTGCAGGCCGGTACCCGGAGCGAGATCGAGCGGATAGCCGCCGCCGATCCGGAGCGAATGGCAGACAGCCGGATGATCGTCTTCAACTGTTGGGCCGGGCTGTCTCTGTCCGAATTGATTGCGACATCCATAGAGGACGTCGACCTGGTGGCCGGCACTCTGACGATCCGGCGCGCCCTGGTCGCCGGGGAGTTCAAGGTGCCGAAAGAACGCTCGCGCATTCGAACGGTGGAGCTGATCGCGCCGGCCCTGGAGCTGCTGACCATGATCGTGGCCGATGCCAAGGAAGCCGAACCCACGCACATCACCGTTGTGCAGCGAGACAACATCACCAAGAAGCATGAGCGGGTTCGCTTCCTGTTCCGCAGCTCCACCAGCGGCCTGCTGTGGAACGGCAAGACCGTCAGCAACTGGTTCACCGCCCACCTTGAGAAAGCCGGGGTTCGTCATCGAGGCGCCAACCAGGCACGACACACGTTTGCGAGCCAAGCACTGTCAAGCTACGTCCCAATTGAGTGGGTCGCCCGCCAACTAGGCCACAGCGACACCACCATGGTACGCAAGCACTACGGTCGTTGGATCTCAAAAGACACTAAAAGCATGGCAAATCTAGTTTCCGAAATGTTGGGCTTCCCATTTACTAAGGCCTAAGACGATAAATGTACTTCGGTAGCTTTGACCTCAATGATTAACTTCTTCAAAGACTCCAGATCATGAACAGGGGGAGGTAGTCGTTCAAGGCCACCCTCCTCCACTACGCCAAAATCGATTACCGGAAACCCCTTTGCCTTGAAAGGACCATCTAAAACTTTTCCAATCTCAATCATTGCATCATGAAGATACTGAATCACAAAATCAAAATTAGTAAGTACATTCTCGGTAGTATTATATACCGAAATCAGCCTAGCCGGCTCAATTACGGAGACAATCGCAGGAAAATCAACTACCAGATCGTGCCCCAAACGAGAAGAATTCAAAATATCCCTATAGCTTAAATACGTACCATTCCGACCCTTTATATTCTCGAACAAGGCCTGATAATTATGATTAGCATTAAGAACCATATCTACTGCGGTCTTTGCCTTTTCAGCTAGTAAATAATCTATAATCTCCAACCCGATTACCCCCGCTACTCTTGGTGTATCCGGAAGCGTTTGGATAGCCAGAAACCTAAACTCGTGAGCTTTAAATCTTTCGATTGAGTTCTTCTTAATTGCTACTAGATACTGAATTCTTCTCAGATAGTCCAGCTTAGTCATAGAAAGGGCACGATACCCCTCCCGGGCTTCTTTATTTCTTTCATTATGCCCCTGAAACCAAAATGCTGCATATGCACCTGCAATTGCCCCACCGAAGCCTGACGAGACTGGACCAACAACATCTTTTAGAAAAGCGATCGAATTGGTATCAAGCAGCAGCGCGATATCAGGCGAAAAAGAGATCAAGAATAGTGAAAACTGAAGAGCCAGAAACAACCCTAAACCAACACCAATAAATACATGCTTAAACATCTACGACCTCTAGCCCCAATTTATCTAAATCTTTAATAAACCTCTCATTGCAACAATAAACTTACATCAATTACGTGCCCAACAGAACAGACGCTCTCAATAATCACTAAGCGGTCTATTACGAATTCCGCTTATGCCGTTCTTAGCTTAAATTGACTACCCAAACCCAGCTTTTCGGGTATACGCCCTAGTCGAGGTCAACCCCAACGGCCTAGATAGTCCTGAAACGGCCCGACAAGCGATAAATCTGCCCTAAATCTGCCCTAATCAAAAGCCCAGAAACGACGAAGCCCCCGAAAACTTCAACGTTTTCGGGGGCTTCGACTACTTCATGTATGGCGGAGAGATAGGGATTTGAACCCTAGGTACTGTTGCCAGTACAACGGATTTCGAATCCGTCCCGTTCGACCACTCCGGCATCTCTCCAATGCCGCGCATCATACCAGCGTTCTTTTAAAACGCAAACCTTTTTTTAAAAAAAATCGCGTTGTATCAGGCGCTTGCGTGAACGTGCCGCTTAAAGCGGCACGCCCAGGCGCTTGGCAACTTCTTCGTAGGCTTCGATCACGTCGCCCAGGCCCTGGCGGAAGCGGTCCTTGTCCATCTTCTTGCGGGTCTCTTTGTCCCACAGGCGGCAGCCGTCCGGGCTGAACTCGTCGCCCAACACGATCTGGCCGTGGAATACGCCGAACTCCAGCTTGAAGTCGACCAGCAGCAGGCCGGCGTCATCGAACAGCTTGCTCAGCACTTCGTTGACCTTCAGCGACAGCTTTTTCATTTCGGCCAGCTGCTCGGCGGTGCCCCAGCCGAACGCGACAACGTGAGATTCGTTGATGAAGGGGTCGCCCTTCTCGTCGTTCTTCAGGAACAGCTCGAAGGTGGACGGCTCCAGCTTGATGCCCTCCTCCACGCCCAGGCGCTTGACCAGGCTGCCGGCGGCGTAGTTGCGCACCACGCACTCGACCGGGATCATGTCCAGCTTCTTCACCAGGCACTCGTTGTCGCCCAGCAGCTTGTCGAACTGGGTCGGCACGCCGGCTTCTTCCAGTTTCTGCATGATGAAGGCGTTGAACTTGTTGTTCACCATGCCTTTGCGGTCGAGCTGTTCGATACGCTTGCCGTCGAACGCCGAAGTGTCGTTACGGAACAGCAGGATCAAGCGGTCGGCGTCGTCGGTCTTGTAAACCGATTTGGCCTTGCCGCGGTAGAGTTCGTCGCGTTTTTCCATGATTGGGCTCCGCTTGCTTGAGGTGTTGGGCTAGGCGATTTCGCGCCAGTCGAGCCCGTGTTCCTGATTCGCCACCTGGAGCCAGTCCGGGTCGCACCCAAGGGTGTCGACGAAGCACTGGCGAGCCAAGTGTGGCAGGTTGTTCTTGCTGCTGAGGTGGGCCAGCACCAGGTGTTGCAGGTTGCTCCAGCCCAACTCGTGCACCAGGCGCGCGGCCTGGTGATTGTTCAAATGCCCTTGCATGCCACCCACCCGCTGCTTCAGGAAGGCCGGGTAGTGACCGCGTGCCAGCAGGTCGCGGCAGTGGTTGGCCTCGATCAGCAGTGCATCCAGGCCCTGATAACGCTCCAGCAGCAGCGCGTCGTACGAGCCCAGGTCGGTCAGCATGCCGAAGCGCCGCTGGCCGTCGCTGACCACGTACTGCAGCGGCTCGTAGGCGTCGTGCTCGACCCGCGCCGCGGTCACTTCCAGGCTGCCGATACGCAGGCTTTCACCACAAGCGAGAAAACCGGCCACCTCCACCGGCTTGCGCATGCCGCGCAAGGTCCCCTGGCTGAGGTAGACCGGTACATTGTAGCGCCGTGACAGCAAGCCGACTCCATGCACGTGGTCGGCATGTTCGTGGGTGACCAGAATCGCACTGAGCTGGGCAGCCGACACGCCGAGCAGCGCCAGGCGCCGCTCGGTCTCGCGCAGGGAGAACCCGCAATCGACCAGGATGAACGTGTCACCACTGGCGATCAGCGTGCCGTTTCCCTGGCTGCCGCTTCCGAGTACCGCGAAGCGCACTTAGCCCAGGTGGTCCTGAATGGCGCTCAGCACGCGGCGGGCGACATCGGCCGGGGCCACGGTGTTGATGTTCTTCTCGACCGTGACCTGCACGCTCTCACCTACCTTGCTCAGGCGAACCTGGTAGCGCTCGGCACGGGCTTCACGCTCTTCCTTGGTCGGCTCGCTGCCGAACATGCGGCCGAAGAAGCCAGGCTGGTTCTGCTTGTCTTCAGGCTTTTCAGACAGGTTGATGTAGTACAGGCCCAGGCTGCGGTTGATGTCCTCGACACGCCACTCGCCACCCTGCTCCAGGGCACGGCCCACGCTGGACCAGGCGCGGTCCAGGTCGGCGCCCAGGTACAGCACCGGGTTGCCGCTGCCGTCTTCGCTCAGGCTGACGCGGCTTGGCGCGTCGAAATCGCGCGCGGCCAGCAGCGATACCGAACCGCCCTTCTCGGCGCTGCGGTTCATGCTGGCAAGCATTTCGTCGACCAGCAGGGCATCGGCACCAGTGTTGCTGGAGGTGGACGGGAAATCGGGCTCGGCAGTGCTGCCGGCCGGGCGCTCGACGCTGACCACATACACCTCGGAGGTGTTGCGCTGCACGCCAGGCTCCATGCGTACACGCACGCGCACTTCGCTGTCAGCGCTGCTGGCAGTGCTGGCCAGGCGCTGGCCGAGCGAAGCCGACAGTTCGTCGAAACGCTGCCAGGTGGTATTGAATTCACCGGTCTGCGGGCGCTCTTCGGCGATGCGGAAGCCGTTGTCCTCGAAGAACTGGCGAGCCACCGGCCATACTTCGGCCGGCGAATGCTGGGCCAGCACCCAACGGCTGCTGCCGCTGCGCTGCAGGCTGTAGTCGGTAACCTGGGCGGCGCCACCGGTCATCGGTTGCGGGCGCGGCACCTCGAACTCGCCGGTGGCGCTGTCGTCGGCGACGTTGCGCGGGATCGGCAGCAGCGGGTCAAGGCGCTTGACGTTGCTGGCGTCCGGCGGCAGCTGCATCGGCGCAGTCGGGCGCGCCTGCAGGTAATCGCTGCCGCGGTCGCGGAAATAGCCATCCTCGCCCCACAGCCAGCCACACCCACTGGTGCTGGAGATGATCAGGGCAAGGGCGGAAAGACCAGCCAGTCGCTTCATGCGGTGTACTTCCTCTTAAACCAGTACGCCGGACTGGCGCAAGGCAGTACGGACTTTTTCGTGGCAGCCTTCGCTCAGCCAGGTCAGCGGCAGGCGAATGCCTTTGTGCATCAGGCCCATTTCGACGAGTGCCCATTTCACCGGGATCGGGTTGGACTCGCAGAACAGGTCTTTGTGCAGCGGCATGAGTTTTTCGTTGATTGCGCGGGCCTTCTCGGCATTGCCCTCAAGGGCGGCCTCGCACAGGTCGGCCATTTCGCGCGGGGCGACGTTGGCAGTGACGGAAATGTTGCCCTTGCCGCCCATCAGGATCAGCTCGACGGCGGTCGGGTCGTCGCCGGACATGACGATGAAGTCTTTGTCGACGCCATCGAGGATGGCCTTGGCGCGTACCAGGTCGCCGGTGGCTTCCTTGATACCGATGATGTTCTTGACCTTCGACAGGCGGATCACGGTATCGGCCTGCATGTCGCAGGAGGTGCGGCCGGGTACGTTGTAGAGGATCTGCGGGATGTCGACGGCTTCGGCGATGTGCTTGAAGTGCTGGTACAGGCCTTCTTGCGTCGGCTTGTTGTAGTACGGCACTACCAGCAGGCAGGCGTCGGCGCCGGCGCTCTTGGCGTTCTGGGTCAGGTGCACGGCTTCGGCAGTGGAGTTGGCACCGGTACCGGCGATGACCGGGATGCGGCGGGTGCTGCGCTTGACGCGCTCGACCACGTGCTTGATGACCAGGATGTGTTCTTCGACATCCAGCGTGGCGGACTCACCGGTGGTGCCGACAGCGACGATCGCATGGGTGCCGTTTTCCAGGTGGAAGTCTACAAGTTTGTCGAGGCTTTCCCAGTCGAGACGCCCTTGTGCATCCATGGGAGTGACCAATGCCACCATACTGCCCGCAATCATGTAACTGCTCCTGCCGGAAAAAGAGAGCGGTAATGGTACTGGGGGCATCGGCCTTGCACAAGCGAAGCAGGCGGGCGGAGCATTCCCCTCGGCGCCTTATTTCGCTACCCTTGATGCTTTGATCGGTGCAGCGCGGCCCGCCGGGCCGTCGACCTTGCTCCCCGCCAGCGTCCACGACCTCGCATGCGAGCCCCGGGCCCTGCCGACAGGAGGCTTTCGCCCGTCCTGTGCCGACCGCTCATCGCTTTAGGAATGCTGCATGTCCACCCCCACCGTCCGCGAACAATTCCTTGTCATCAGTGCCCTGGGCCCCAACCCCATGGAGCTGGCCAACGTCCTCAGCCGCGCTGCCTTCGAAAACCGCTGCGCGGTGGTCACCTCGCGCCTGAGCCGCCACGGCGAGACCAGCGCCCTGGTACTGCAGGTAGGTGGCAGCTGGGACGCCCTGGCGCGCCTCGAAGCCATGCTGCCGGGCCTGGGCAAGAAGCACGGCCTGACCCTGGACGTGGTGCGCAGCGCCGACCAGGAAGTGCGCCCGCAAGCCCTGCCCTACGTGGCCTACGTCAGCGCCGCCTACCGGCCGGACATCATCAACGAGCTGTGCCAGTTCTTCCTCGACCACCGCGTCGAGCTGGAAGCCATGACCTGCGATACCTACCTGGCACCGCAGACCGGCAGCAGCATGCTCAATGCCCAGTTCACCGTGATTCTGCCGGCCGGCACCCAGATCAGCTGGCTGCGTGACCAGTTCCTGGACTTTGCCGATGCCCTGAACCTCGATGCGCTGATCGAGCCATGGCGTCCACAGAACCCAATGTAAGGAAACCGACCATGGCCGTAGCACTCGACCAACCCGTTGCCGACTTCCAGGCCCAGGCCACCAGCGGGCAAACCGTCAGCCTGGCCGAGCTCAAGGGCCGGCAAGTGGTGGTGTACTTCTACCCGAAGGACAGCACCCCGGGCTGCACCACCGAAGGCCAGGGTTTCCGTGACCAGCACGATGCCTTTGCCGCAGCCAACACCGTGGTGTTCGGCGTGTCGCGCGATGGCATCAAGTCGCACGAGAACTTCAAGGCCAAGCAAGGCTTCCCGTTCGAGCTGATCAGCGACAAGGACGAAGCCCTGTGCCAGCTGTTCGATGTGATCAAGCTGAAGAAGCTGTATGGCAAGGAATACATGGGCGTTGACCGCAGCACCTTCCTGATCGACAAGGACGGTGTGCTGCGCCAGGAATGGCGCGGGGTGAAGGTGCCCGGGCATGTGGATGCAGTACTGGCTGCTGCCCAGGCCCTGAACAAGGCTTGAGATCGTTGGGGGCGCTTTGCGCCCCTTTCGCGACACAAGGCCGCTCCTACAGGAAATCGCGTATCCCTGTAGGAGCGGCCTTGTGTCGCGATGGGCTGCAAAGCAGCCCCAAAATTACAGCATCGGTGACACACTAGGCTCCTGCCGCGGCCAGGCATCCAGCACGGCCTTGATCAAGGTCGCCAGCGGGATGGCAAAGAAGATCCCCCAGAACCCCCACAACCCGCCAAACAGCAACACAGCACAGATGATCGCCACCGGGTGCAGGCTCACCGCCTCGGAGAACAGCAGCGGCACCAGCACGTTGCCGTCCAGCGCCTGGATGATCGCGTACACCGTCATCAGGTAGATGAACTGGTCACCCCAGCCCCACTGGAACAATGCGATCAACGTCACCGGCACGGTCACCACCACCGCGCCCACGTAAGGCACCACCACCGACAGCCCCACCAACAGCGCCAGCAACGCCGCGTAGTTGAGCCCCAGGCTGATGAAGGCGATGTAGGTGGCAATGCCGCAGATCAGGATCTCGATGCCCTTGCCGCGGATGTAGTTGGCGATCTGCCGGTTCATCTCGCTGCCCACCCGGTTCAGCAGGCTGCGCTGGCGTGGCAGGTAGCCGCTTACCCAACGGCCGATCAGTTCGCGGTCCTTGAGAAAGAAAAACACCAGGATCGGCACCAGCACCAGATAGATCATGGCGTTGACCAGCAGCGGCAGGCTCGATAGCGAGAAGGTCAGCGCCCACTGGCCGAACTTGCCGATTTCCCCGCGCACCGACTCGATGGCATGCAGCACCTGCTCGTCCGACACCAGGTGCGGGTAGCGCTCGGGCAACAGCAACAACAGCGACTGCCACTTGCCGAGCATGCCCGGCAGTTCGTTGAACAGGGTGATCAACTGGTGCCACAGCAGCGGTACCAGCACCAGCATGAACACCGCCAGCGCGCCCATGAACAGGGCAAACACCAGCATCACCGCCAACCGGGTGGGTACCCGCAAGCGCTCCAGGGCATTGACCAGCCCCTGCATCAGAAACGCCAGCACCATGCCCGCCAGCACCGGCGCAAGCATGCCACCGAGGGTGAGTACCGCAGTAAAAGCCAGGAACAACAGGACCGCCAGCACCACCGCTTCCTCATCGGAGAAGTAGCGCTGCATCCAGTCGCGAAGCACTTTGAACATTGACGATCCTTGGAAAGACTCAGGCCTTGCGCAGCCAGTAAGTGTAGGTACCGGCCTCGGCCGTTTCCCGCAGCAGGGTATGACCGGCCAACTGGGCGAAAGTGCGGAAGTCGCGCTGGGAGCCGGCGTCGGTGGCAATTACCTTGAGCACCGCGCCGCTGGCCAGGCGGTTGAGCTCCATCTTGGCCTTCAGCAGCGGCAAAGGGCAATTCAGCCCGCTGGCGTCCAGTTCGGCGTCACAGGTCAGGGTTTCACTCATTGCGGGGCTCTCCAAAGGCATTGCCAGGCTGTATCTGGATTTGGCCGGCTAGGATAGCGCCACTGGTCGCCAACGTGTGAGCCCGCTACAGTAGGTATCTTTGACCGACGCGAGCTTCATGCATGAATCTACTGCGCCCTACCCTGCTGACGCTGGCCTGCCTGTTGGCCCTTCCCGGCCATGCTGACGACCTGCCATCACTGGGTGATGCCAGTTCCGCGATCGTCTCGCCGCAACAGGAGCACCAGCTCGGCCGTGCCTGGCTGAGCCTGCTGCGCGGCCAGGTCAACCAGCTCAACGACCCGCAGCTGAAGGACTACGTCGAAACCAGCGTGTACCGCCTGGCCGAAACCAGCCAGCTGCAGGACCGCCGCCTGGAATTCATCCTCATCGATAGCCGCGAGCTCAACGCCTTTGCCGCCCCGGGCGGCATCGTCGGGGTCAACGGCGGGCTGTTCCTCAACGCCCAGACCGAAGGCGAGTACGCCTCGGTACTGGCCCACGAACTGGCGCACTTGTCGCAGCGCCACTTCGCCCGCGGCGTCGAGGCCCAGCAGCGCATGCAACTGCCGATGATGGCAGCGCTGCTGGCCGGTATCGTGCTGGCGGCCGGTGGCGGTGGTGATGCCGGTATCGGTGTGATCGCCGGCACCCAGGCGGCGGCGATCCAGGAACAACGGCGCTTCTCGCGGCAGAACGAACAGGAAGCCGACCGCATCGGCATCCAGAACCTGGAAAAGGCCGGCTACGACCCGCGCAACATGCCAACCATGTTCGAGCGCCTGGCCCGGCAGTACCGCTACGACGCCAAGCCGCCGGAATTCCTGCTGACCCACCCGGTAACCGAGTCGCGTATCGCCGACACCCGCAACCGCGCCGAGCAGGCCCCCAAGGGCGGCGTCGAGGACAGCATGCGCTACCAGCTGATCCGTGCCCGGGTGGCGCTGACCTACGAAGGCACCCCGGGGCTGGCGGCCAAACGCTTCCGCGCCCAGCTGGACGAAGACCCCAAGCTGGACGCCGCGCGTTACGGCCTGGCCCTGGCGCAGATCAAGGGCGGCCAGCTGAACGAGGCGCGTGAACTGCTCAAGCCGCTGCTGGCCAAGGCACCCAACGACATTACCTACAACCTGGCGCAGATCGACCTGGACATCACCAACAACCGCCTGGCCGACGCGCAGCAGCGCGCCGAACGCATGCAGGGGTTGTACCCGGGCAACTACCCGCTGAAGCAAGTGCGTGCCGATCTGCTGGTGAAGCTGAACAAGCCCGCCGAGGCGGAAAAGGTGCTGAACGAACTGGTGAAGAGCCGACCGGATGACCCGGACGTGTGGTACGACATGGCCGAAGTGCGGGGCCTTTCGGGCAATACCATTGGCTTGCACCGGGCGCGGGCCGAGTACTTCACCTTGGTGGGCGATTTCGACCAGGCCATCCAGCAGCTGGATTACGCCAAGCGCAGGTCGGGTGGGAACTTCCCGCTGGCGGCACAGATTGACCAGCGCCAGCGCGAGATCATGGAGCAGCAGCGCATGGTTCAGGAAATGATGGGGCGTTGAGGGCCATTCGCGGGCACGCCCGCTCCCACAGGTACTGCACCGCCCGTGAGCGCTGCGCTATACCTGTGGGAGCGGGCGTGCCCGCGAAGAAAGCGACGCGGTCTGGCGTCAGGCGTTCCCGGACAACTTCAGGCGCGCTGCCTGGGTAAAGTCCAGCATCCGGTTCAGCGGCTTGATCGCCTTCGGCACCAGCGCCGGGTCGACAAAGATCTCGTTCGTGCCATTACGCAGGCAATCCAGCACACGCTCCAGGGTGTTCATCGCCATCCACGGGCAGTGCGCGCAGCTGCGGCATGCCGCGCCGTTACCGGCGGTGGGGGCTTCGACGAACTCCTTGTCCGGGCACAGCTGCTGCATCTTGTAGAAGATGCCGCGGTCGGTGGCGACGATGAAGGTCTTGTTCGGCAGGGTCTGGGCAGCCTTGATCAGCTGGCTGGTGGAGCCCACCGCATCGGCCAGCTCGATCACCGCTTCCGGCGACTCGGGGTGCACCAGAATCGCCGCATCCGGGTACAGCGCCTTCATGTCGGCCAACTGGCGCGACTTGAACTCTTCGTGAACGATGCAGGCACCGTCCCACAGCAGCATGTCGGCACCGGTTTGCTTCTGGATGTAACGCCCCAGGTGCTGGTCCGGGCCCCAGATGATGGTTTCGCCGTTGTCCATCAGGCTTTCGACGATTTCCAGGGCGCAGCTCGAGGTCACCACCCAGTCGGCGCGGGCCTTCACGGCAGCGGAAGTGTTGGCGTAGACCACCACGGTACGCTCGGGGTGCTGGTCGCAGAAGGCCGAGAACTCTTCTACCGGGCAGCCCAGGTCGAGCGAGCAGGTGGCCTCCAGGGTCGGCATCAGCACGCGCTTTTCCGGGGTGAGGATTTTCGCCGTCTCGCCCATGAAGCGCACACCGGCAACGATCACGGTTTCGGCCGGGTGGTTCTTGCCGAAGCGGGCCATTTCCAGCGAGTCGGACACGCAGCCGCCGGTTTCTTCGGCCAGCGCCTGGATGACCGGGTCGCAGTAATAGTGGGCGACCAGCACGGCGTTCTGGGCCTTGAGCTCGGCAGCGATGGCCGCACGGTATTCGGCCTCCTGCTCGGCTGTCAGCGGGTTTGGCTGCTTGGCGTCGAGGTGGGCCTGAACCAACAGGCGTTCGGAAATCTGGGTCATGATCGCTGGACCTGCAGGCGCGTGCGCGCGTCAAATCGAGTGTATCACCCGGCCCTGACAGATCGGCTAAGGGTGCCGGACGGCACAAAGGCCGCCACGGCGCTCTGCGGGCGCGGATTATTATCGGAGGCCGAAGGCTACAGACAATCCAGCGATTTCTAAAGTGGTTTTTGTGTTGCCTGTGCTGGCCTCTTCGCGGGCACGCCCGCTCCCACAGGTACAGCGCTGCCCTCGGGGGCAAAGAGTAACCTGTGGGAGGAACAGGAGAAACGATCAGCCCTGCGGCGACAGGGCCGCCAGCTGCGCCGCCATGAGCATGGCGAACTCTTCCACGGTCATCTTCTTGCCGTTGAAGTCGACCATGCCGTCGGCATAGTGCAGGCTGCTCACCACATCATTGCCCTGCACGGTGGCCATGCCACTCTGCAGCGCCATCATGCCGACCATTTCCCCGGCCTGGCTCGATTGCATGGCAATGGCCTGGGCGTCGGTCTGGCCATCCAGCAGTGCCTGCAAGGTTGCCAGGTCACCGATCATCGGCTTGGACAACGACAGCTTGCTCTTCACCTCGGTGATCAGTTGCTTGCTCAACTGGTCAGGCGGCAGGTCGAAGCTGGCCGGGGCGGAGAAGCCCATCGACAGGTCAAAGCGGCTTTCGCCATTGGCGGTCCTGAACGACAGGTTTTCCACCGCCACTCGGGGCTTGGCAGCCAGCAGTTTCTGCAGCTCGCCCTGGAACCTGGCCTTCTCCTCATCGTCCATCTGGATTTCCGGCACCGGCTGGCCAGCGGCAGCCGCGGCCTCGAATTCCGGCAGGTGCG
Organism: Pseudomonas sp. B13(2017); assembly: GCF_002113245.1. Classification (NCBI taxonomy): domain Bacteria; kingdom Pseudomonadati; phylum Pseudomonadota; class Gammaproteobacteria; order Pseudomonadales; family Pseudomonadaceae; genus Pseudomonas; species Pseudomonas sp. B13(2017). The sequence continues at coordinate 106,162 of NZ_NEJX01000012.1, read as the reverse complement.
CCTGGTACCACGTCGACAACGCCTGTAGCGCCGGCGCGTTGACCGACGTGATGCTCACCGCCATCTGCGCCTTGCCCACCGCACGACCATCCCAGGTGATATCCCCGACCTTGTACTCCACGCGGCCACCCACGGTATCCGGGCCGTCAAGGGTTTGCAGGGCGTTCTGCTCCAGCCCCTTGACCACCAGCACCTGCTGTTTGGGCCCCAGGGTGACCTTGGTTTCGGCCAGCGCCAGGTCGACGTTGCCCACGTAGATGGCCTGGTGCGCGGTGGCCGCCAGTTGGCCGCCGACCTTCAGGCCATTGAGCTCGAAGGTGGCAGGCGGCTGGTCATCGCGTACCAGTTTCATCACGAACCGATCGGCCTGGCCGTGGAAGCTCGAGGCCTTGCCTTCCTGGTCACCACTGACTTGCAGTTGCATGCCCGAGAAGTCGAGGCTGTTGCCATCCGCTTCGTCGAGCTTGACCGGTGCCAGCTGCACCTGGCTGACCACATTGCCGTCGTAACCCAGGCTGGTCTGTGCGCTGACCGGGGCCTGCTCGCCCGCTGCGGCGAACCACGGCGCGGTGGCGTCGTCCTTCTGCAGCGTGCTGTTGCTGACTGCCAGCACCGGCATCAGCTTCAGTGCCTTTACCCGCGACCAGGGGAACGGGCCGTGCTCGATCTGGTCGGTCACGCCAACGTCGAAATTCACCACTTCGCCTTCGCCCAGGTTGATATCGCGGGCCTTGAGCCGGTACTGGGCGGTACTGCTGAAGAAATGCTGCTCCAGCGACACCCGTTCGATGCTCATGCTGCCACCGGTACTCACCAGGGCCTTCTTGAGTTCCGCGTTGCTGCGGACCAGGGCGTTGTCCAGCTCCGCAGGCAGCTGCTTGCCGGTGTACCAGGCACCAGCGGTGGTTGCGACGGCGATGGCGATAGCCAGGCCGGAAAGGATGCCAACTGATTTCTTCATGAATAGAACCGATTGCTGTCCATATGGGCTTCGTAGGCGGCCAAGGGCCACACAGGACGCCAAGAGTACCACTGCAGCCCAGCCCTGGCGCTGGCCAGACTCGAGAAATCCGTTTTTTGGGAAACGCCTGACAGACCTTCCAAGGGAAACCGACATTCGTTAATTTTTGCGAACACCAGAATTGATCACAACCGCAAAAAAACGCGCAAAAACCGAACAAAACCCCACTTTAATCGATAAATATTTCAATCCAGCAACATCTTGTCATGTTTAACTTGACACTAAGCTACCCATCGTTTTTTATTTTCACCACTTTGCGCGCTCCCCCGCGCCCCCGCTGCTCCAACAATAAAGGTGAACAACATGGAGCCCACCCGCTCGCCCTTGCCGCATGCGCAGTACACCGTGCCCGCCGTTTACGCCCAGCCGCAGGAGCCATGCCAGCATGCAGCCTGACCACAGCGCTTCCGGCAACGGCCAACTCCGTAAAACCCTGCGTCTCTGGCACGTGATCATCATCGGTCTGGCCTACCTGACCCCGATGACCGTGTTCGACACCTTCGGTATCGTTTCCGGGATTACTGCCGGCCACGTACCCAGCGCCTACATCCTGGCACTGGCCGGGATCCTGTTCACCGCAGTGAGCTACGGCACCCTGGTAAGGCGCTTCCCGCAATCGGGCTCGGCCTACACCTACACCCAACGTGCGATCAACCCGCACGTCGGCTTCCTGGTCGGCTGGTCGTCGTTGCTGGACTACCTGCTGCTGCCAATGGTCAACGCCTTGCTGGCCAAGCTGTACCTTTCGGCCATGTTCCCGGAAGTACCGGAGTGGATGTGGGTGGCTGGCTTCGTCACCCTGATCAGCCTGATCAACATGCGCAGCGTGAACCTGGTGGCGCACTTCAACCTGCTGTTCGTGGCCGTGCAGGTGGCGATCATCGCCGTGTTCATCTACCTGTGCGTGCGCGGCCTGGACCAGGGTGAAGGGCTGGGTACCGCCTGGAGCCTGCTGCCGTTCGCCGACGACCAGACCCAGCTCAGCGCCCTGGCCGCCGGTGCGACCATCCTGTGCTTCTCGTTCCTCGGCTTCGACGCGGTCACCTGCCTGTCCGAAGAAACCCGCGACCCGGGCAAGACCATCCCTCGCGCGATCTTCCTCACCGCCCTGATTGGCGGCCTGGTGTTCATCACCGTGTCGTACTTCATCCAGGCCTACTTCCCGACCATGTCCCGCTTCCACGACCAGGAAGCGGCACTGCCGGAAATCGCCCTGTACGTCGGCGGCAAGCTGTTCCAGTCGATCTTCATAGCCTGCACCGTGATCAACACCATCGCCTCGGGCCTGGCCTCGCAGACCAGCGTGTCGCGCCTGCTGTACGTGATGGGCCGCGACAACGTGATCCCGGCCAGCCTGTTCGCCCGCCTGCACTCGCGCTACAAGACGCCGGTGCTGAACATCGCGGTGGTGGGGCTGATTTCGCTGTCGGCGATCTTCTTCGACCTGGTCACCGCCACCTCGATCATCAACTTCGGTGCGCTGGTCGCGTTCAGCTTCGTCAACCTGTCGGTGATCAACCACTGCTACCTGCGCGAAGGCAAGCGCCAGGGCCTGGCCAACCAGCTGACATACCTGGTGGCACCCACCATCGGCTTCTGCATCATCGTCTCGCTGTGGCTGGACCTGAACGCACACTCGCTGCTGTTCGGTGGCGTCTGGGCACTGCTCGGCCTGCTGTACCTGGCCTGGCTGACCAAAGCCTTCAGGGACTCCCCGCCCAACTACATCGCTGAATGACCCATGCTGCCGACAACGCCCGCGCCTGATCGCGGGCGTTGCATTTGATCGATAAGGAAAGCCCTCATGCCGCTGCGTCGCCTCTCCATCCAGTGGAAGATCACCCTGCTCGCCGGCCTGTGCCTGCTGGCCATTGTCGCCCTGCTGGTAACCACATCGCTGGCCCAGGCGCGGCGCAGCGCGGCATTGGTCAACCAGGCCAACACCGAAATGCTCGACAGCAGCGCACGCCTGCGCCTGCAGGCCCATGCCGAAACCCAGGCCCTGCGCATCCAGCGCTATTTCATGGACGCCTACCAGTACGGCAATGGCTTTGCCCGCCTGGTGCAGGTGCTCAAGGCCCGTGGCGGCAACGACCTGCGCGCCGAACTGACGCGCCAGGCCCGCGCCAGCCTGGCCGGCAACCCGGATGTGATCGGCCTGTACCTGGTGTTCCAGCCCAACGCCCTGGACCCGGACAGCCAGTACCTCGGCCAGGATGCAATGGGCAGCAATGAGAGCGGGCGCTTCTCGCTGTACTGGTCACAACCCCGCCCCGGCACCCTGGAGCTTGAAGCCATGCCGGAATCGATGCTCGGTGACGCCAACATCGGCAGCAACGGTGTGGCGAAGAACCGCTGGCTGACCTGCCCGCAGGACACCGCCAGAACCTGCATGCTCGAGCCATACCTCGACGAAGTGAATGGCCGCCAGGTACTGATGACCAGCATCGCCCTGCCGCTGCTGGAGCACGGCAAGGTGGTCGGCGTGGTCGGCCTGGACATCGGCCTGGCCAACCTGCAACAGCTGAGCCTTGACGGCCGCCGGGAGCTGTTCGATGGCCAGGGCCAGGTCAGTATCGCCAGCGCGGCCGGCCTGCTGGCCGGCAACAGCCGCGACGACAGCAAGCTCGGCGAGCCCATGGACAAGGCGGTAGCCGACGGCCTGCTGCGTGTTGCCCATCCGTTCACGCCAATCCCTGATGCCGCCCCTTGGCAGGTATTGCTGGAACTGCCGGAAAGCGTGCTGCAGGCGCCTGCCGTCGCCCTCAACCAGCGCCTGGATGCGCACAATCACAGCGCCAACCTCACCAGCCTGCTGGTTGGCCTGGGCGCTGCGGTAGTCGGTTTGCTGCTGGTGTGGCTGACCGCGCGCGGGGTGACCCGGCCAATCCTGGCCGTGGCCGCGCGCCTGGAAGACATCGCCAGCGGCGAAGGCGACCTCACTCGCCGCCTGGACTACGCCCGCCAGGACGAACTGGGCCAGCTTACCGGTTGGTTCAACCGCTTTCTCGACAAACTGCAGCCGGTCATAGCCCAGGTCAAAGGCTCACTGCAGGAAGCCCGCGGCACCGCCGACCAGTCGGCAGCCATCGCCAGCCAGACCAGCAACGGCATGCAGCAACAGCACCGCGAAATCGAACAGGTGGCCACCGCCGCCAATGAAATGAGCGCCACCGCTCTGGATGTCGCCCATAACGCTTCGCAGGCGGCCCAGGCCGCACGCGCTGCCGACCAAGCCAGCCGCGAGGGCCTGCAACTGATCGACAGCACCCGCCAGGGCATCGACCGCCTGGCCGCCGGCATGAACACCGCCATGGGCGAGGCACGCGCGCTGGAAGGCCGCAGCGGGCAAATCGGTTCGGTGCTGGAAGTGATCCGCACCATTGCCGAGCAAACCAACCTGCTGGCGCTCAACGCCGCCATCGAAGCTGCCCGCGCAGGCGAAGCCGGGCGTGGTTTTGCCGTGGTGGCCGATGAAGTGCGTGGCCTGGCCCAGCGCACCCAGGTGTCGGTGGAGGAAATTCGCCAGGTCATCGAAGGCTTGCAGCAAGGCACCCAGGATGTGGTGGGCGCCATGCACGAAGGCCAGCGCCAGGCCCAGGATAGCGCCGCGCGGATGGAACAGGCGCTGCCGGCGCTACAACGTATTGGCGAGGCAGTGGCGGTGATCAGCGACATGAACCTGCAGATTGCCTCGGCGGCTGAAGAGCAGAGCGCCGTAGCCGAAGAGGTGAACCGTAATGTGGCCGGCATTCGCGATGTGACCGAATCGCTGGCAGGCCAGGCCGATGAGTCAGCGCGGATCAGCCAGGCCCTGAACCGGCTGGCCAACCAGCAGCAGGCGCTGATGGAGCAGTTCCGCGTCTAACCTGTCAGGGCCAGTGCGCCTTCTTCGCGGGCATGCCCGCTCCCACAGGAAATGCCCGGCCCTTCGGGGTGGCGCCATACCCTGTGGGAGCGGGCGAGCCCGCGAAGAGGCCCCAACAGGCAATACAGCATTATTGATTTTATCGAGCACAACCTATGCAAAACCCAACCCGCCCCACCTTCTTCGACATCACCAGCGAACAGGGCCTGTTACGCACCTCGATCGCCGTCACCCTGTTCATTGCCATCATCGGCATCGCCTTCGGCCTGGCCTCCGGCTCGTTCTCCATCGTGTTCGACGGCGTCTATTCGCTGGTCGATGCCAGCATGAGCGGGCTGTCGCTGGTGGTGGTCAGGCTGATTACCGCGCACACCACCAGCGTGCAGATGTCACGCAAGTTGCGCGAGCGCTTCACCATGGGCTTCTGGCATCTGGAGCCGATGGTGCTGGCACTCAACGGCATCCTGCTCAGCGGCGTGGCCATCTATGCACTGATCAACGCCGTCAGCAGCCTGCTGCAAGGCGGGCGTCACCTGGAGTTCGGCATCGCCATGGTCTACGCGGTACTGACCGTGATCGCCTGCGTGACCATCGCCATTGTCGAGGCCCGCGCCAACCGCAAGCTGGGCTCGGATTTCGTGCGCATGGACGTCAAGGGCTGGGTAATGTCGGCCAGCATCACCGCCGCGCTGCTGATCGCCTTCTGCTTTGGCTATGCGGTGCAGGGCACATCGCTGGAGTGGGTGTCGCCGTATATCGACCCGGCGGTGCTGGCGCTGGTCTGCCTGGTGATCGTGCCGTTACCGATGTCGGTGGTGCGCCAGGCCCTTTCGGAAATTTTCCTGGTGACCCCTGGCGACCTCAAGCTGCACGTGGATGAAGTCGCCAAGGCCTTCGTCGCACGCCATGGGCTGCAGTCGTACCGCGCCTATGTGGCCAAGGTCGGGCGCTCGCGGGAGATCGAACTGTATTTCATCGTGCCGAAGGCCATGGCCGCGAAAACCATTGATGAATGGGATGCGTGGCGTAACGAGATCGGTGATGCCGTGGGTGGTGAAGGGCCGGACCGTTGGCTGACCGTGGTATTTACCGGGGATCCAGAGTGGGCTGAATAAGCATGGGGGCGCTTTGCGCCCCTTTCGCCGGCAAGCCAGCTCCCACCTCGACCGCATTAGCCTCGAGTCATGCGCAAGCCCTGTGGGAGCTGGCTTGCCGGCGATGAGGCCAGTACAAGCAGCCGAAAACGAAAAAGCCCGCCACCGTTGCCGGTAGCGGGCTTTGACGTACTGCATATGGTGGGTCGTGTAGGATTCGAACCTACGACCAATTGGTTAAAAGCCAACTGCTCTACCAACTGAGCTAACGACCCGTTGGATGGCGCGTATAATACTGATTTCTAACGGGAAATCAACACCCCATCAAACTTTTTTTCAAAAATACCGCGTCGGATCTTCGACTCCGGCGGCCTTGAAGCCGTCGGCACGCAGGCGGCAACTGTCGCATTTGCCGCAGGCACGGCCGTCATCGTCGGCCTGGTAGCAGGAAACGGTCAGGCTGTAGTCCACGCCGCGAGCCATACCGGCCTGCACGATCTGCGCCTTGCTCATGTTCTGCAGCGGCGCCTGGATGCGGAAGCCCTGCCCTTCGACGCCAGCCTTGGTCGCCAGGTTGGCCATGCGCTCGAAGGCTTCGACGAACTCGGGGCGGCAATCGGGGTAGCCGGAGTAATCCACGGCATTCACACCAATGAAGATGTCACGGGCTTCCAGCACCTCTGCCCAGCCCAGGGCCAGGGACAGGAACACGGTGTTGCGCGCCGGCACGTAGGTGACCGGGATGCCTTCACCCGGGGTTTCCGGCACGTCGATGCTGCTGTCGGTCAATGCCGAGCCGCCGATGCCGTCCAGGTTCAGGCCAATTACCTTGTGCTCGACCACGCCCAGGTCGCGGGCAACGCGGGCGGCGGCGTTCAGTTCGGCGCGGTGGCGCTGGCCGTAGTCGAAACTCATGGTGTAGCAGCTGTAGCCTTCGGCCTTGGCCATGGCAACCACGGTGGCCGAGTCCAGGCCGCCGGACAGCAGGATTACTGCGCGTTTGTCGGTCATGTGTGCTTGCTCCTCAATCAACGTCCGGGTTCGTCGTTCCACAGCAGCTTGTGCAGTTGCAGCTGGAAACGTACGGGCAGGTTGTCGGCGACGATCCAGTCCGCCAGCTCGCTGGCGTTCACCTGGTGGTGGCTGGGCGAGAACAGCACCTCGCCGGCACGCTCGGCCAGGTTGTACTGGATCAGCTTGGAGACCGCCCAGTCGTAGTCCTCGCGGGAACAGATGACGAACTTGACCTGGTCGTTGCGGGTCAGCTGCTCGATGTTCTCGTAGCGGTTACGGTGCGACTCTTCGGAGCCAGGGGTCTTCAGGTCGACCACGCGGCTGACGCGGGTGTCGGTGCCGGCAATATCCAGCGCGCCGCTGGTTTCCAGCGACACCTCGTAACCGGCGTCACACAGGCGCTGCAACAGCGGCAAGGCGTTGGGCTGGGCCAATGGCTCGCCACCGGTGACGCAGACGTAGCGCGGCTTGAAGCCAGCGACCTGCTCAAGGATCGAATCGAGGGTGCGGACGGTACCGCCACTGAAGGCATAGGCACTGTCACAGTACTGGCAGCGCAGGGGGCAACCGGTGAGGCGCACGAATACCGTGGGCAACCCAGCCGTTCGCGTTTCACCCTGCAAGGAGTAAAAGACTTCGGTGATGCGTAATGTGTCTTGCATGCTCGCCACGGGCGTGACAGCTAAACAGGCTGCCCGCCTCCGTCAGGCACTGTCGCGGACTCGACATAGCGTTATCCGCAGCAGCGTGTTTACGAAAAAAGGGCAGTGATTCTAACGAAAAAACCCGCGACAAGCGCGGGTTTCTTTCAAGCGGTACTGCTTAGAGCTTCTGCAGGTCACGCTGGGCCAGTTGCGCGGCCGAGGTGCCGGGGTACTGGGTGATGACCTGCTGCAGAATACCCTTGACCTTGTCGGTGTGGCCCATGCGGCGCTCGACGTCGGCCAGCTTGTACAGCGAATCCGGCACCTTGCTGTGCTTCGGATACTTCTGGCTGACCTGGGCGAAGGCCTGGCTGGCAGCCGGCAGGTCGCCCTTGGCCAGGTTCACTTCACCCAACCAGTACTGGGCATTGCCGGCGTACTGGCTGTTGGGGTACTTGCGCAGGAAGGCGTTGAACGCCTGGCTGGCCTTGTCGAAGTCTTTCTGCTTGATCAGGTCGAAAGCGGCATCGTAGTAGAGCTTTTCTTTCGCCGGATCACCGGGCTCGCTACTGGCGGCCGGTTGTTGAGCAGCAGCACCTGCTGCTGCATCGGGGGCGGCATTGGATGCACCACCACCGGAGGAATTGTCAGGGGTCGCGGCAGGCGCGGCGCCACTGTTGATGCGACGGTCCAGGTCCTGGTAACGCTCCAGGTTTTCCTGCTTCATGCGCGACACATCGTTCTGCAACTCTTCGATGATGCCTTGCTGGCGGGAAAGCTGATCCTGCATCTGTTGCAGCTGCATGAACAGCTGGCCCTGTGCAGAGGCAGGGGCCGAAGCCCCTGACCCGGCATAGGCGCCGCTCGTGCCATAACCCGCAGGCGGATAGCTGCCTGCGTTGTCATCAACTACAGGGACCTCAGCCCAGGCCGCGAGCGGCAGGCTGAGTGCGAGGACGGTTACTACACGGCGGCACATACGCATAAGAACTTACTTACGCAGTTCTACGCGACGGTTCTGAGCCCAGGACTGCTCGTCGTTGCCAGTGGCAACCGGACGCTCTTCACCGTAGGAGACCAGTTCCAGCTGAGCAGGGGAAACGCCCTGCAGAACCAGGTAGCGCTGAACGGCCTTGGCACGACGCTCACCCAGAGCCATGTTGTACTCGCGGGTGCCGCGCTCGTCGGTGTTGCCTTCCAGGACAACGCGGTTGCCGTTGGCTTTCAGGTCCTTGGCGTGAACGTCCAGAGCGCGCATGGCTTCTGGCTTCAGGTCCGAGCTGTCGTATTCGAAGTAGAAGGTGGTGATTGCGCGCAGGGCAGCTTCTTCGCTCAGGGAGCCGTCAACAGCGCCAGTGTTGGCACCGTAGCCAGCGTTCGGATCTACAGCAGCGCCTTCGCCTGCGTTGTCACCGCCCTTCGAGGAGCAACCTACAGCTACGGCCATGGCCAGAGCCAGCGCAGCAAATTTACCAAACTTCAGCATTTCCATCGTGAAACTCCTAATGAAACCCCAGTGTGTTAAGCAAAAGTATTACGCCGCAATCAGTTCAGGTAAGGGGACCAGGACGGTTCTCTGACTTCGCCTTGAGCGGTAGGAAGTGGGAGCCTCACGCGGCCATTAAGCGACACGAGCATCAAGACTCCCCGGCCCTGCTGGCGGGTGGCGTAGATTAGCATGGTGCCGTTTGGCGCAACAGTGGGAGACTCATCAAGACTCGTTTCCGAGAGAATCTTTACACTTCCGCGTTGCAAATCCTGGGCCGCAACTTTGAAGTTGGTGAAGCCCTGCTGGCGATGGATCATCACCAGGGTCTTTTCGTCCGCCGACAGTTTCGGGTTGGCGTTGTAGTTACCCACGAAAGTTACACGCTCGGCACCACCGCCACCGACCGACTGCTTGTAGATCTGCGGCTTGCCGCCACGGTCGGAGGTGAAGTACAGGGTGTTGCCATCCTTGCCCCAGAACGGCTCGGTGTTGATGCCCGGGCCGGCGGTGACACGGCTGATCTGGCGCGAAGCCACGTTCATCACGTAGATGTCCGGGTTGCCGTCCTTCGACAGCACGAACGCCAGGCGCGTGCCATCCGGCGACCAGGCTGGCGCACCGTTCAGGCCTTCGAAGTTGGTGACCTGCTCGCGGCGACCGGTATCGATGTGCTGGACGAAGATGCGCGGGCGCTTCTGCTCGAACGAAACGTAGGCGATGCGCTTGCCATCCGGAGCAAAGCGTGGCGACAGGATCGGTTCACGCGATTGCAGCAGGGTAACCGCACGTGCACCGTCGTAGTCCGAACGCTGCAGGGTATAGCGGGTGTTGTTGGTGGAGAAGCGCTCGGCCGTCACGTACAGCATGCGGGTGGAGAACGCACCCTTGATGCCGGTGAGCTTCTCGAACGACTGGTCGGCAATGTAGTGCGCCATGTCGCGCAGTTGGTCGACGCTGCCCGCCACGCTACCGGTCAGCACTTGCTGCTCGGTGGCGACGTTGAACAGCGCGTACTGCACCTGCAGGCGACCGCCCGACGGCACGATGCTGCCGACCATCACGTACTGCGCGCCCAGCGCTTTCCAGTCACGGAAGATCACTTCGCTGGCCTGCGACGGCTGGCTGATCATGTTCTGCCGCGGAATCGGCGAGTAGTAGCCGGAGTTGCGCAGGTCGTTGCCGATGATGTCGGCCATGTCTTCCGGCAGCACGCTGCCGCCCTGCAGACCGAACGGCACTACCGCGATGGGCGTGGCCCGGTCGCTGCCGCTGGTGACCAGGATGTTCTTTTCCTCTGCCACGGCCATGCCTGCCACGCAGCACAGCATGACCAGCAGTCCTCTCAGACGTTTAATCACAACGCTAGATCCTCAGGTGTAAATGTCATCTTGAACGAACGATATTGGTTGAAATCGCTCGGCTTCATACCCTGCATCTCGGTCAAACGACCGATGTTCTTCACTGCTGCCACCGCCGAGCTGTCGTACGGGCCGTCACCACTGGACCGGGCCACGCTGACGCTGGTGATGGTACCGTCCGGCAACATGTTGATCTGCAGGACCACCGTCATGCCCTTGCGCGCGGAAGGCGGACGTGCCCAGCCCTCGGCCGCGCGCATGCGGATCAGGTCGTCGAAGTCGCCGGCCACCTGGTCACCCTGCTCGTCAGCCAGCGCCTGCTGCCGTTCGGTGGTGTCGGACAACAGCTCGGCCAGGGCCTGGGCTTTCTTGTCTTCCGCCGCCTTGCGGGCCGCTTCCTGTGCCTTTTTCTTCTGGGCATCTGCAGCGGCCTTTTTCTTGGCCTCTTCAGCTGCCTTCTTCTTCGCTTCCTCGGCTACCGCTTTCTTCTTGGCGTCCTCGGCTGCTTTCTTCTTGGCCTCTTCGGCCGCCTTTTTCTTGGCGTCCTCGGCGGCTTGTTTCTTCGCCTCTTCAGCAGCCTCTTTCTTGGCCTCTTCTTCGGCTTTTTTCTTTTCTTCCTCGGCCTTCTTCTTGGCGATGTCGGCCTGCTGCTTCTCGGCAGCCTTCTTCGCCTCTTCGGCCTTCTTGGCTTCGGCGGCTTTCTTGGCCTCGGCGGCTTCGGCAGCTGCCTCGGCTTTTTTGGCTTCGGCGGCCTCGCGAGCCTCTTCGGCCTTTTGAGCGGCGTCGGCTTTCTTTTGTTCCGCGGCCTTCACGGCCTCCTGCTCGACCTTCTTCTGTTCCAGCTGCTCGACCTCGGTCTGGCGCGAAGCGGTTTTCTTCGCTTCCCCGGCAATCTTCTGATTGGTCTGGGTAGTCGCCTGGCTCTTGGACTTGAGCTGGTACAGGGTAGCCTGGACGATCGGCTTGGATGGCGGCAGCTCAGGCGTCATGGCAAAACTGACGAACAGCAGGGCGAACACCAGCACATGCAGGCCGATGGCCCAGATACTGGGCCAGAAGTAGCTTTCCGAGGCGGATGGCTCTCGCTGTTGCATCAGGGCGCCTCGGTAATCAGGCCAACGTTACCGACACCGGCCTTCTGCAACCCGCCCATGGCACCCATGACCGCGCCATAGTCGACAGCCTTGTCGCCACGAATGAACACCTGGGTCTGCTTGCCCTGGTCACGGCCGGCGGCAATGATCTTGGTCACCGCGTCGGTCATGGCAGGCAAGGTCATGGCCTTGTCCATCTGCTTGTCGGTATCGACTTCGCTGCCGAGGTTCCAGTAGTAGGTCTTGTCGGCCTTGATGGAGATGGTGAGGATCTGGACGTTGTTGTCCTGCGGCAAGGCTTCACTGGAAACCTTGGGCAGGTCTACCTTCACGCCCTGGTTGAGCATGGGCGCCGTCACCATGAAGATGACCAGCAGTACCAGCATCACGTCGATGTAGGGCACCACGTTCATCTCGGCGACGGGCTTGCGTTTGTGGCGAACTCGGGCCATGGGCTTCTACCTGATTACTCTTCGCTGGTGTGCACTTTGCGGTGCAGGATCGCCTGGAACTCGTCGGCGAAGGTGTAGTAACGGCCGATCAGCACTTCGCTGCGGGCCGAGAAGCGGTTGTAGGCGATGACCGCCGGGATTGCCGCGAACAAGCCGATGGCGGTGGCGATCAGCGCTTCGGCGATACCCGGGGCAACCGTGGCCAGGGTGGCCTGCTGGGCGCTGGCCAGGCCGCGGAAGGAGTTCATGATGCCCCATACGGTACCGAACAGGCCGATGTACGGGCTGGTCGAACCGACGGTGGCCAGGAACGGCAGGCTCTGCTCGAGTTTTTCTTCCTCGCGCGAGATGGCTACGCGCATGGCACGGGCAACACCCTCCATGACCGCGTCCGGGTCAACGCCCGGCTGCTGGCGCAGGCGCGAGAATTCCTTGAAGCCGGCACGGAAGACCTGCTCGACACCGGAATCCGGGTCTGGGTTGCTGCCTGCCTGGCGGTACAGCTTGGACAGGTCGATGCCCGACCAGAAGCGCTCCTCGAAGGCATCCAGCGCACGACGACCGGCGCGCAGCATGGTGCTGCGCTGGAAGATCATGACCCAAGAGGTGACCGAGGCGGCCACCAGGGTCAGCATTACCAGCTGTACCAGCACACTGGCATTGCTGACCAGACTCCACATGGAGGTATGGTCGACGACGTTAGCTTCCACGCTTATTCTCCTGCATTCGATTGAGTACCCGAGCCGTCCGCCGCAAAGGCGTCACGCAGCTCCGGGGGTATGGCTCGGGGTTTGAAAGTGTCGGCGCGCACGGCGGCCACCAGGAACTGCCCTTCGCAGAGCAGCGTTTCATCCTTTTCCCGCCAGACCTGCTGCACGAAGCGCAGGCTGGCGCGATTGAGTTCAAGTACTTGCGCGGTGACCCGCAGCTCGTCGTCCAGCCGCGCCGGCGCGTGATAGCGCGCTTCGCTGGAGTGGACCACGAACAGCAGGTTGTCTTCGGCCAGCTGCGCCTGGGAAAAGCCCAGGTGCCGCAGCCGCTCGGTACGCGCGCGCTCCATGAATTTCAGGTAATTGACGTAATACACCACGCCACCGGCATCGGTATCTTCGTAATAGACGCGACAACGGTGTGCGAACGGTTCCAGGCCATTTTGCGCGCGCATACTCTAGTGCTTACTCCTCAGCTTGCCAATCCGCTGTGGCAACTGTTTTTTCTTCATTAATGTCTTATTGCCAGCGCACCCTCGGCATGCCAGCGGTAGGACCACGAAAAGCCGTTTTCGATCTGTCACTCATCGCCCGTTTCGGAAAAATCCCCACCCTCCCCCAGGCGCCCGGGCACGTTCAAGCCAAAGTGCAGGTAGGCATGCCGGGTGACCACGCGGCCGCGCGGCGTGCGCATGATGTAGCCTTGCTGGATCAGGTACGGCTCGAGCACGTCCTCGATGGTGTGACGCTCTTCACTGATAGCCGCGGCCAGGTTGTCCACGCCGACCGGGCCACCGTCGAACTTCTCGATCATGGTCAGCAGCAGGCGGCGGTCGGAGTGGTCGAAACCGCGCTCGTCGACATCCAGCAGGTTGAGCGCCATGTCGGCCACGGCCTTGGTGATCTGGCCCTTGCCGCGCACTTCGGCGTAGTCGCGCACGCGGCGCAGCAGGCGGTTGGCGATACGTGGCGTGCCACGGGCGCGGCGGGCGATCTCGTAGGCACCCTGGTCTTCGATGGCCAGGCCGAGGATGCCGGCGGAACGGCTGACGATGGTGGCCAGGTCCTTGTCGCTGTAGAACTCCAGGCGCTGGACGATACCGAAACGGTCGCGCAGCGGGTTGGTGAGCATGCCGGCACGGGTGGTGGCACCGACCAGGGTGAACGGCGGCAGGTCGAGCTTGATCGAGCGGGCCGCAGGCCCTTCGCCGATCATGATGTCGAGCTGGAAGTCCTCCATCGCCGGGTACAGCACCTCTTCGACGACCGGTGACAACCGGTGGATCTCGTCGATGAACAGCACATCGTGCGGTTCGAGGTTGGTCAGCATGGCCGCGAGGTCGCCCGGGCGCTCGAGGATGGGCCCCGAGGTGCTCTTGACCGACACGCCCATTTCCTGGGCGATGATGTTGGCCAGGGTGGTCTTGCCCAGGCCGGGCGGGCCGAAGATCAGCGTATGATCGAGCGACTCGCTGCGGCCACGGGCGGCCTGGATGAACAGCGCCATCTGCTCGCGCACCACCGGCTGGCCGATGTACTCGTCCAGCCGCAGCGGGCGGATCGCACGGTCCTGGACTTCTTCACGGTCGCGGCCACTGGCGGCGATCAGGCGGTCGGCTTCGATCACTTGGTAATCATCCCTTTCAGGCTGCGGCGGATCAGCTCCTCACTGCTCAGGCCGGCCTTGTCCTTGATCGCGGCGATCGCCTTGCTGGCTTCCTGCGGCTTGTAGCCCAGCGAAACCAGGGCGCTGACGGCATCGGCTTCGGCCGTGGATGCGCTGGCGACCGGCAGCGGCCCGTCGGAGACCAGGGCGAACATGGCCGGTGACGTTTCCCAAGCCTTGAAGCGGTCCTTGAGCTCGACCAGCAGGCGTTCGGCGGTTTTCTTGCCAACACCGGGCACGCGCACCAGGGCCGAGGTGTCCTGAGCCTGCACGCAGCGCACCAGCTCGTCCACTTCCAGCCCGGACATCAGCGCCAGGGCCAGCTTCGGCCCTACGCCATTCAGGCGGATAAGTTCGCGGAACAGCTCGCGCTCGCGCTTTTCGGCAAAACCGTAGAGCAAGTGCGCATCCTCGCGCACCACCAGGTGGGTGTGCACGGTTACGGGTTCGCCCACCTTGGGCAGACGGTACAGCGTGGTCATTGGAACTTCCAGTTCGTAACCTACGCCGTTGACGTCGATAATCAGGTGCGGCGGCTGTTTTTCCGCCAGGGTGCCGCGCAAACGTCCAATCACGTTCCGATCCTTCCTCTCGGGGAGCCGGTCAAAGACCGCTCAACCCTATCAGCAAATGCAGCGGGTGAACGCATCACCCGAACAAAATGTGTATCAGCGCATGAAGCGCCTACAGACGCAAGCGCCCGCCGCGTCGCCTTGCCGTGGCCAGGCCATGCGGCACCAGGCTGGAGCGGGTATGGGCATGGCACAGGGCGATGGCCAGGGCGTCGGAGGCGTCGATCTGCGGCTTTTGCGTCAGTTTCAGCAGGTGCATGACCATCATCATCACCTGCTCCTTGTTGGCCCCACCGGTACCGGCTACCGCCTGCTTGACCTGGGTGGCGCTGTATTCGGCGATTTCCAGGCCGGCTTCGGCGGCGGCGACGATGGCTGCGCCACGGGCCTGGCCGAGCTTGAGCGCCGAGTCGGCGTTACGGGCCATGAACACCCGTTCGATGCCCATGGTTACCGGGCCGTGCTGGGCGATGATTTCACCCACGCCACGAAAAACGATCTGCAACCGCTCGTGCAGCTCGCCGCTGCCGGTGCGGATGCAGCCCGACGCCACGTACTCGCAACCACGCGCGGTCTGGCGTACCACGCCATAGCCGGTGATGCGCGAGCCGGGGTCGATACCAAGAATCAGAGTCATAGTGCCCGTCGTACAAAGCTCATGTTTTAACACCATTGGGGCCGCTGCGCGGCCCATCGCCGGCAAGCCAGCTCCCACAGGTACAGTGCAAGGCTTGAGGGTGGCACTGTACCTGTGGGAGCTGGCTTGCCGGCGATGGGCTGCACAGCAGCCCCAATTGCAGCCTTACCAGTGACCACAGGTGCAGCGCAAAACTTGAGGACTGCACTGTACCTGTGGGAGCTGGCTTGCCGGCGATGGGCTGCACAGCAGCCCCAATAAAGCTACCTGCCTGGCCCGAATGCTCAGGACACCTTAGCCGAGGTTTTCCATGATCTCATCGGAAATCTGGGCATTGGAGTAGACGTTCTGCACGTCATCCAGGTCTTCGAGCATGTCGATCAGCTTGAGTACTTTCTCGGCACCGTCCTGGTCGAGTTCGGCGCTGGTGGTCGGCTGCATGACGATTTCCGCGTCAGCGGCCTTGAAGCCCGCCTCTTCCAGGGCATTGCGCACGGCGTAGAAGCTGTTGAACGAAGTGAACACGTCGAACGAGCCGTCGTCGTTGGCCACCACGTCATCGGCATCGGCTTCCATCGCCGCTTCCATCAGCGCGTCTTCTTCCACGCCCGGGGCAAAGCTGATCTGCCCCTTGCGCTCGAACAGGTAGGCCACCGAACCGTCGGTGCCCAGGTTGCCACCACACTTGGTGAAGGCATGACGCACGGCAGCGGCGGTACGGTTGCGGTTGTCGGTCATGGCCTCGACCATGATCGCCACGCCACCCGGGCCGTAACCTTCGTAGCTGAGCTCTTCGACGTTGTCGCTTTCGTTGGTGCCGGCACCACGGGCCACGGCACGATCGATGATGTCGCGGCTCATGTTGGCGCCCAGGGCCTTGTCCAGCGCCAAACGCAGGCGCGGGTTGGATGCCGGGTCAGCACCACCCTGCTTGGCAGCGACCGTCAGTTCGCGGATCCACTTGGTGAAGATCTTGCCTCTCTTGGCATCCTGGCGCTCTTTGCGGTGCTTGATGTTCGCCCACTTGGAATGACCAGCCATAACGACTCCGAATCCTTTGAATCACAAACAGCCCCGCCCCTGTACGGGGCGGGACGGGAAATTGCCTGCGCCGAAACGCAAAGGCGCATCCATGTGGATGCGCCCGGGGACTGCTTACTCGACCTTGGTCTGTTCGCGCAGTCGGATGTGCAGCTCGCGCAGGGCCTTGGCGTCGACCATGCCAGGGGCCTGGGTCATGACGCACGCGGCGCTCTGGGTTTTCGGGAAGGCGATCACTTCACGGATCGACTGGGCGCCGGTCATCAGCATGACCAGGCGGTCCAGGCCGAAGGCCAGGCCACCGTGAGGCGGTGCACCGAACTTCAGGGCGTCGAGCAGGAAGCCGAACTTCTCTTCCTGTTCTGCCGCCTCGATGCCCAGCAGGCGGAACACGGCCTGCTGCATCTCTTTACGGTGGATACGGATCGAACCACCACCCAGCTCGGTACCGTTCAGGACCATGTCGTAGGCACGGGACAGGGCCACGGACGGGTTGGCCTCGAGCTCTTCCGGGGTGCACTTCGGCGCGGTGAACGGGTGGTGCAGCGCGGTGAAGCTGCCGTCTTCGTTCTCTTCGAACATCGGGAAGTCGACCACCCACATCGGTGCCCACTCGCAGGTCAGCAGCTCGAAGTCGTGGCCCAGGCGGATACGCAGCGCGCCCAGGGCTTCGCTGACCACCTTGAACTTGTCGGCACCGAAGAACACGATGTCGCCGTCAACGGCGCCAACGCGGTCGAGGATGGTGTTGAGGTTGGCCTCGGGGATGTTCTTGACGATCGGCGACTGCAGGCCTTCGACGCCCTTGGCGCGCTCGTTGACCTTGATGTAGGCCAGGCCCTTGGCTCCGTAGATGCCGACGAACTTGGTGTACTCGTCGATCTTGCTGCGCGGCATGCTGGCGCCGCCTGGCAGGCGCAGGGCGGTAACGCGGCACTTCGGATCGTTGGCCGGCCCGGCGAACACCTTGAAGTCGACGTCCTTGAGCTGGTCGGCAACGTCGACCAGTTCCAGCGGAATACGCAGGTCCGGCTTGTCGGAGCCGTAGCGGCGCATGGCCTCTTCGAAGGTCATGTGCGGGAATTCGCCGAATTCCAGGTCCAGCACTTCCTTGAACAGCTTGCGGATCATGCTTTCGGTCAGGCCCATGATCTCGCTTTCATCGAGGAAGCTGGTCTCGATGTCGATCTGGGTGAATTCCGGCTGGCGGTCGGCACGCAGGTCTTCGTCACGGAAGCACTTGGCGATCTGGTAGTAGCGGTCGAAGCCGGCGACCATCAACAGCTGCTTGAACAACTGCGGCGACTGCGGCAGGGCGAAGAAGCTACCGGCGTGGGTACGGCTAGGCACCAGGTAGTCACGCGCGCCTTCCGGGGTGGCACGGGTCAGGATCGGCGTCTCGACGTCGAGGAAGCCGTTCTCGTCGAGGAAGCGACGGATGCTGCTGGTGATGCGCGAACGCAGGCGCAGCTTGTCGGCCATTTCCGGGCGACGCAGGTCGATGAAACGGTAGCGCAGGCGGGTTTCCTCGCCGACGTCGGAGTATTCGTTCAGCGGGAACGGCGGGGTTTCCGCTTCGTTGAGCACGTTCAGCTGGTAGCCGAGGATCTCGATGGCGCCGGAAGCCATGTTGGCATTCACCGCACCTTCAGGGCGCTTGCGGACCTTGCCGGTGATCTGCACGACGTATTCGCTGCGCACGCGGTCGGCAGCGGCGAAGGTTTCGGCGCGATCAGGGTCGAACACGACCTGGGCCATGCCTTCGCGGTCACGGATGTCGAGGAAGATCACCCCGCCGTGGTCGCGGCGACGATGGACCCAGCCGCAAAGGGTGACTTCCTGGCCGTCCAGGCTCTCGTTCAGTTGGCCGCAATAATGGCTGCGCATCATGATGGTGGTTTCGCTTCTCGTGATTCGTGTATTCGGTGGAGGCCTTGGCCGCCCGGAGAGGGCTAATACTGCAAGACCCGGTCACAGCATTCAACTCAGTCGGCCTTGTCGCCGCCTGCCAGATTCTTTTTCGCCCCGGTCTTGAAGTCGGTTTCGTACCAACCGTTACCGCTCAGGCGGAAGCCTGGCACCGACAGCAGCTTCTTCAGCGCCGGCGCCTGGCAGGCCGGGCAATCGGTCAGCGGCGCGGCGCTGATCTTCTGCAGCACTTCCATGCGGTGCTCGCAGGATGCACATTGATAGTCATAAAGGGGCATGGGTGTCTCTCGTCAACCACAACGCTGGCTGCCGGGGCAGCAAAAAGCGGGATTATATATGGTTAACAAGCACTGCGCAGCCCGCCAGGCGATCAGCGCACACTTGGCGGGTCCTGCAGCCAGGCGACACAGATCACCCGGATCAGCCCGCTGAAGTTGCGCACCCCGCCCTGGCGCAGATGCACCTCGCGGTCCACGTAGGACAGCACCGCGCTGACCGAGCAGCGGTTGGCCGCGGCGATGCGCTCCAGAATGCCCCAGTAGACGGCCTCCAGCCGCAGGCAGGTGGAAAAGCCGTTGAGCCGCACCGAGCGTGACACCGGCTGGGTCTGCAACATGTCGAAATCCGCCTTGAACGGGTCGATGCACTGTTTACCCGGCCAACGCCCCTGGCCAGCCACACGTTTGCTTGCTTGCATCATGCGCCACACTTCCTCGTCACAGGTACCAGGTGGCCTATGAAGCGCTGATGGGCGAGCTTAAAGCAGCGGCAAAATCTTCCTGCACAAACACTCGATGGGTAAGCGTGACGGAAAACCTGTGGGAGCGGGCGAGCCCGCGAAGCAGGCGACGCGGTGGATGGCACCGGCCTTGCCGGTGTTCGCGGGCATGCCCGCTCCCACAAGGTTTGTGCAAGCTTTCGGATTTTGAACAAGAAAGCTGCATTCAAATTGCCATGTGACAGCCCTGGTCAATTACTTGCCGTCGAGCAGCACCCGCAGCATCCAGGCGGTTTTCTCGTGCACCTGCATGCGCTGGGTCAGCAGGTCGGCGGTCGGCTCGTCACTGACCTTGTCCACCACCGGGAAGATGCTGCGAGCGGTACGCACCACGGCTTCCTGGCCCTGGACCAGCTGGCGGATCATCTCGTCGGCAGGCGGCACCCCTTCTTCCTCCTTGATCGAGGAGTGCCGCGCATAGAATGCATAGGCCCCCGGCGCCGGAAAGCCCAGGGCGCGAATGCGCTCGGCGATCGAGTCGACCGCCAGCGCCAGTTCGTTGTACTGCTCTTCGAACATCAGGTGCAGGGTGCGGAACGACGGACCGGTGACGTTCCAGTGGAAGTTATGGGTTTTCAGATACAGCACGTAGGTATCCGACAACAGGCGGGACAATCCATCGACGATGGACTTGCGATCTTCTTCACTGATACCGATATCGATTGCCATGAAGTTCCCCTTTCCATAAGGCTTGAGACCCAAGCAGGTGACGACCACTGTAGCAACACTTGGTACACGCCGCATGTGACATGGCGCAACACATCGCCCGTCGCGGCCTGCGGTTTGAGTAGCCTGCGGCTTTACTGTTAAATAGGCATGGTGCCACCCGTGCGGATTGTCATTGCCGGGTGCATAGGCTGGCCTGCCACGTGTTCGCGCTCTACACCTCATGCGCACCGTGCTGCCAGCTCTTCCTGTGATCGGCCTTATCAACTGTGAGCCAACCCCATGTTCAAGATCGTCCATCTGGTGACGGGCGTGGCAGCCTTGCTGCTATCGCTCATACCCAGCCTGAAAACCGATGCGACCCCCTTCCTGCAACAACCCGACGCGGTCTACCTTGCCCTGCTCGGCCTGCTCAACCTGGTGCTGGCCCCGGTCGTGCCACTGTACTACCGCGGCGCGCGGCAGCAGTTGCAGCACCTGGCCTGTGCCCTGCTGGTGGTGGCCGTGGTGCTGCAGACCCTGACACTGCTGGCCCGCCCGGAAATGGGCAACCTGGCCGCACTGGTCTGCGCGGCGCTGGCCGTGGCCGTGCACCTGGCCGTGGGCTTTGCCCGCATCCCGCGCAAGGCACGCGCCAGCCAGCACGCGGCGCAGGATGCCGGCAATCGTGATACCGGTACCGTGAAGTGGTTCAACACGTCCAAAGGCTTCGGCTTCATCTCCCGCGACTCGGGCGATGATATCTTCGTGCACTTTCGCGCCATTCGCGGCGAAGGCCACCGCATCCTGGTGGAAGGCCAGCGCGTGGAGTTTTCCGTGATGCACCGTGACAAGGGCCTGCAGGCCGAGGATGTGGTTGCGGTAACCCGCCGCTGATCTTGTTTGCAGAAACTAGCCCCTGCAGGAGCGGGCATGCCCGCTCCTGCAGGGGTTCAGGTATCAATAATGAGGCGGTGGCGCCTCTTCCCCTTCGCTCCCGTACTGGCCAACCATCTCTTCGTAACGCTTGATCAGCTCGGCCATCTGCAACTGCAGCCGCTCGACCACCCGCCCCTGCTCGACCACCACGTCATTCAGCGCCTGGATGGTGTCATCCTGGAACGCCTGGCGTGTTTCCAGTTCGACCACTCGCGATTCAAGCGACATGTCAGGCCTCCTGGTAGCCGGCGAGCTGCAGCCCGCGCAGGCGCTGGCGAATGGCTTGCACCTGGTCGTCGGTGTAGGCCACCGCCGGGCACTTGCCCCACACCGGTGCCGGCCAGGCGGCGTCGTCGCGCTGGCGCACGATCACGTGCATGTGCAACTGGCTGACCACATTGCCCAGGGTGGCCACGTTCATCTTGTCGGCGCCGTAGCTGGCTTTCAGCGCTTCGGCCAGGCTGGTGGTTTCCTGCCACAACTGCTGCTGCTCCGCAGCATCGAGCTCGAACAGTTCGCTGATACCGGCGCGCTTGGGCACCAGGATGAACCATGGATAGTTGGCATCCTTGCTCAGCAGCAACTGGCACAGCGCAAATTCCCCCAGCACCAGCGAATCCTGCTGCAAACGCGAATCGAGGACGAACACGGCAAATCTCCTTCAGGCAGAACCAACCCGCGTCACGCGGAAAACAGGCCTGCAAGGATACCCTGCACGTTCCCGGTAACACAGCGCTACTTTTCGCACCAAAATGAGGCCGCCCGTACACCTCGCACCACACTTGCCACCCCAAAGGTGACGCTGCATGAACAAGTTGCGGTAACACATTGACTTTCATGACAGCTTTTCAAATTTTAATGATTCTTGACTGTAATAACCCGTCAGGCGGCTCCCGCCCCGTGTTTACGGCACTTTCCGACCCCCGGTAGCAGGTTTTGTGAAAATTTCATGAAGCGTTGCGAATTTTGAGCACGCTTGTTGCATTCCTTTCACGCCAAGTCGGCACGACATCTGCATCGACAGGTGTACGCGACAAATAACAACAGCGGCATTGGTTACCAGGGAGTTTCCCCAACCGGAATCGGTAGTTACAGGTTCGTTACGGTGAAAGAAACAGCGCTGGTGTTGCACGGCCCTTAAACCGGGGCGTGATTTGCGACATGGAAATACCAAAAAGCGACATGGTGAAAAAGTTCCGAAAAGGATGTTTATACCCATATCGCCAACAACAGTCAGCGTGCTATACATTTTCGCCGACATAACAAGAAAGAGCTGCCCCATATAACTAAAACACTTGGACGCAGCGGTACTCTTCCTAAAAACCAAAGGAGCAAATCACGATGCGCGTGATGAAGTGGAGCATGATCGCCCTGGCCGTTGCGGCAGGGACCTCGCAGTTGGCATTGGCCTCTTCCCAGGACGAGTCCAAAGGTTTCATCGAAGACAGCAAGCTGAACGTCAAGACCCGCATGCTGTACTTCAGCCGTGACTTCCGTAACAACGAAGGCGGCCAGAGCCGTCGCGAAGAAACCGGCCTGGGCTTCCTCGGCACCTTCGAGTCCGGCTTCACCCAGGGCACCGTGGGTGTGGGTGTTGATGCCATCGGCATGCTCGGCCTGAAACTGGACAGCGGCAAGGGCCGCGCCGGCACCGGCCTGTTCCCGACCGGCTCCGACGGCCGTTCGCAGGATGACTACTCCAAGGCCGGCGGCGCGGTTAAATTCCGCATTTCCGACACCGTACTGAAAGTGGGTGACCAGTTCACCGCTCTGCCGGTCTTCGCCACTGACGACAGCCGCCTGCTGCCGGAAATCGCCCAGGGCACCCTGATCACCAGCAACGAGATCGAGGGCCTGACCCTGCACGCTGGTCATTTCACCAGCCTGACCGCCCAGGAGCAGACCAACCGCGACAGCTTCCGCCTGAAGGAAGCCAACGTGGTAGGTGGTACCTACGCGTTCACCGACAACCTCAGCACCAGCCTGTACTACTCGAAGGTTGAAGACTACTGGCGCAAATACTACGCCAACGTCAACTGGGCACTGCCGATCTCGGACAAACAGGGCCTGGTGTTCGACTTCAACATCTATGACACCAAGAGCGAAGGCTCGGCCGAGTACCGCGCATTCGATGGCGACAAGCTGGACAACCGCGCATTCAGCCTGTCGGGCGCCTACAACATCGGCGCTCACACCTTCACCTTGGCCTACCAGAAAGTCACCGGCGACGGCGACTATGGTTATGGCATCGACGGTGGCGGTACCATCTTCCTGGCCAACTCCGTGGCCCGCTCCGACTTCAACGCCGAAGACGAGAAATCCTGGCAGGCTCGCTACGACCTGAACTTTGCCGAATACGGCATCCCGGGCCTGACCTTCATGACCCGTTATGTACGCGGTACCGATGCCAACGTCACCGGCACCAGCAACGGCAAGGAATGGGAACGCGACGTAGATATCAAGTACGTGCTGCAGAGCGGCCCGGCGAAAGACCTGAGCTTCCGCGTGCGTCAAGCCACCTACCGTTCTTCCGATGGCACCTACTACGATTCCCCATCGATCGACGAACTGCGCCTGATCGTGGAGTACCCGCTGAGCATCCTGTAAGCCTGGCTTGCAGTGCCCCGCACCTGAAAAAGCCCGGCGATCACGCCGGGCTTTTTCTTGGCTGACAAGCGTCACGCCCTGGGGCATCCTGTACGCCTTCGTTTCGCCCCCGTACAATGCGGGGTCATTTCAATGTCTTAGGCAATCGACACGGCTCACCATGCGCACCAGTCAATATTTGCTCGCCACCCAGAAAGAAACCCCTGCCGACGCAGTGGTCATCAGCCATCAGCTCATGCTGCGTGCCGGCATGATCCGCAAACTGGCCTCCGGCCTGTACACCTGGCTGCCGATGGGCTTGCGGGTGATGCGCAAGGTCGAGGCCGTGGTGCGTGAGGAAATGAACGCCGCCGGCGCCCTGGAAGTGCTGATGCCCAGCATCCAGCCCGCCGAACTGTGGCAGGAATCCGGCCGCTGGGAACAGTACGGCCCCGAGCTGCTGCGCCTGAAGGACCGCCACCAGCGCGACTTCTGCGTCGGCCCGACCCACGAAGAAGTGATCACCGACCTGGCCCGCAACGAGCTGTCCAGCTATAAACAGCTGCCGCTCAACATGTACCAGATCCAGACCAAGTTCCGTGACGAGATCCGCCCGCGCTTCGGCCTGATGCGCGGCCGCGAGTTCATCATGAAGGACGCCTACTCGTTCCATGCCGACCAGGCTTCCCTGCAGGAAACCTACGACCGCATGCACCAGGCGTACAGCAACGTGTTCACCCGCCTGGGCCTGGACTTCCGCCCAGTGCAGGCCGACACCGGCTCCATCGGTGGCAGCTACTCGCACGAATTCCACGTACTGGCCGAGTCCGGCGAAGACGACGTGATCTTCAGCGACAGCTCCGACTACGCCGCCAACATCGAGAAGGCCGAGGCCATCCCGCGTGAAACCGTGCGCCCGGCCCCTACCGAGGAACTGCGCCTGGTCGACACACCGAACGCCAAGACCATCGCCCAGCTGGTGGAAAACTTCGGCCTGCCGATCGAGAAGACCGTCAAGACCCTGATCGTGCGCGGTGCCGAGGAAGGCAAGCTGGTTGCCCTGGTAGTACGTGGCGACCACGAGCTGAACGAAATCAAGGCGGCCAAGCTGGAACAGGTTGCCGACCCGCTGGTCATGGCCACCGACGCCGAACTGCGCGAGGCCATCGGTGCCGGCGCCGGCTCGCTCGGCCCGCTGAACCTGCCACTGGAGTGCGTGATCGACCGTTCGGTTGCCCTGATGAGCGACTTCGGCATTGGCGCCAACATCGACGACAAGCACTACTTCGGCGTGAACTGGGAGCGCGACCTGCCGGTCCCACAGGTCGCCGACCTGCGTAACGTGGTCGAAGGCGACCCGAGCCCGGACGGCAAGGGTACCCTGGTGATCAAGCGCGGCATCGAAGTGGGCCACATCTTCCAGCTCGGCACCAAGTACAGCGAGGCGCTGAAGTGCCAGGTACTGGGCGAGAACGGCAAGCCGGTAACCCTGTCCATGGGCTGCTACGGCATCGGTGTGTCCCGCGTGGTGGCCGCTGCCATCGAGCAGAGCTACGACGACAAGGGCATCATCTGGAACGACGCACTGGCCCCGTTCCAGATCGCCCTGGTACCGCTGCGCTACGAAACCGAGGTAGTTCGCGAGGCGACCGACAAGCTGTACGCCGAGCTGACTGCTGCCGGCTACGAAGTGCTGCTGGACGACCGTGACAAGAAGACCAGCCCAGGCATCAAGTTTGCCGACATGGAGCTGATCGGCATCCCGCACCGCATCGTCGTCAGCGATCGCGGCCTGGCCGAAGGCAACCTGGAGTACAAGCACCGCACCGAGCAGGACGCCCAGTCGTTGCCGCTCAATGAAGTGCTGACCTTCCTGCAGGCCCGCGTTCGCCGCTGATAACCAATGCACGAGTGATCATGTTCAAGCGAAGTACCTTTCCCCTGGGGGGCGCCGCACTGTGCGGCGCCCTGCTCGTCAGCGGCTGCGCCAACCAGATGTCCCAGCGCAGCGACCATGAGGAGCGCGTCGAGCGCAAACTGCTCGAGCACACCCTGCAGATCGATGTCGGCGAGCCGAAGGTGATGGAGCTTCCGCAACGACGTGTGCGCGTGCATGAGCAGAAGCGCTTCGAAGTCACCGAGTTCGAAGTCACCCGCAGCTATGACCGCTACACGCCTTACCAACCCTGGCGGGAAATCTACGAGATCCCGTTGGGTGCGGTGGCCGTGGTGGCAGGCGTGGGTGCCAATGTGGTCAATGTCTTCGCCCTGGGCAACCTGCCGGAAAGCATCACCCACGACTGGCTCAGCTATGGCGTGGACGGGCTCAACCCGTTCATGAACGTGCCGTCCAACGGCCGTGCCCAGCAGAACCTGGCCGGGATCAGCGAAGTACAGAAAGGCAAGCGCGAGGAATCTACCAGCGTGCCCTGGAGCGAGCGCCTGGTCGAGGTCAAGGCCGGCAAGATGACCCACGAGCTGACCACCGACAGGAACGGCGTGCTGCGCCTGAACCTGCTCGACAGCCCGTTCTCCGAGCAGAACCTCAACCACATCGGCACCCTGCACCTGCAGGTGCTGGACGAGGACAACGCGGTACGTGGCGATGCCAGCCTGCTGGTCAGCGCCACCCTGCGCAACAAGCTGCTCGAAGCCCATGAACTGATCTTCGATGACCTCGAAGATGACGATGTCGGCCAATGGGTACACCGGGTCAAGCGCTTGTCCGAACTGGGCCTGGAAGAGGAAGCCAGTGAAATGGAACAGAGCCTGATCGAACTGACCCGCAACGACCCGGAGTTGCAGCAGGAGTTTCTGCAGTCGCTGACCAAGGCCACTGGCCGGTTGGTGGCCGACCCGGGCGCGCAGTAACTGCTGCGGCAACGCATCCCCCCTGTGGGAGCGGCCTTGTGTCGCGAAAGGGCTGCAGAGCAGCCCCGACAATTGATGCATCACTGCTGAAATCCTGGGGCCGCTGCGCGGCCCTTTCGCGACACAAGGCCGCTCCCACAGGGGGCCATGCAGCCAGGCCCAGGCCATTTATTGAGGCGGGAACAGCTCCAGCTGCTCATGCGCCCCGCGCAAGTCGCGCAACCTCACGCCTACCCCCAGCAAGCGCACCGGTTTGCCACCACGGGCAAACGCCTGCCCCAGCAATTGTCGATAACTCTCCAGGTCCCTGCCCGCCCCCGCCTGTTCCATGGTGGTCTGGCTGAAGTCATGGAACTTGACCTTGACGAAGGGCTTTTCCGGTCGGTAACTGCTGTCCATTCGGGCGATACGCTCGTTCAGGCTTTCCAGCAGCTCGGGCAGCCGTGCCAGGCAACTGGCCAGGTCCGGCAGATCGGTGTCGTAGGTGTTTTCCACGCTGACCGACTGCCGGCGACTGTCATTGTGTACCGCACGTTCATCGATACCCCGCGCCAACCCCCACAAACGCTCGCCAAAGCTGCCGAACTCGCGCACCAGCGCCAGGCGCGACCAGTCGCGCAATTCCAGGCAGGTTTCGATACCCAACCGCGCCAGCTTGTCTGCCGTTACCTTGCCTACCCCGTGCAGCCTGGCCACCGGCAGGGCGGCGACGAACGCCTCCACTTCGCCCGGAGTAATCACGAACAGGCCATTGGGCTTGCGCCAGTCACTGGCGATCTTGGCCAGGAACTTGTTCGGCGCCACACCGGCTGAGACAGTGATATGCAGGGTGCGGGCGACGCGCCGGCGGATATCCTCGGCAATGCGCGTGGCGCTGCCCGAATACCACTGGCTGTCGCTCACATCCAGGTAGGCCTCGTCCAGCGACAGTGGCTCGATCAACTCGGTGTAGTCGCGGAAGATCGTGTGGATTTCCCGCGAGGCCTCACGGTAGGCCTCGAAGCGCGGCTTGACGATCAGCAGGTCCGGGCACAGCTTCAGGGCGTGCCGCGACGACATGGCCGAACGCACGCCGTAGGCACGCGCTTCATAGTTGCAGGTGGCGATCACCCCACGGTGGTCGGCCGAGCCCCCCACCGCCATGGGCCGCCCGGCCAGGCGCGGGTCGTCACGCATTTCGATCGCGGCATAAAAGCAATCGCAGTCGACGTGGATGATCTTGCGCAAGGACATGGATGACCGTCAGCACTGTAAATTCATACAGATAGTATCGCATGTGCCTTCGAGGCATGCAGCCTGTGCCCGGCATTGGTCGATAATCGGCCTGAAAGCCCCGTCGCGCCTGAGCTGCGCGCTATATTCAAACGCTAAGAGTTTGAACAGGAAAGGTTTTTTCAGAAAAAAGCTTGACACCCACGGGTAAATCCGTAGAATTCGATCTCACAGGCGCGGGATGGAGCAGCCTGGTAGCTCGTCGGGCTCATAACCCGAAGGTCGTCGGTTCAAATCCGGCTCCCGCAACCAGATTCGAGAAAAGGCCACTGTTCACACAGTGGCCTTTTTCTTTTGCGTCAAATAATGCGTTGAAAGAAATTTCAAAAAAATCAATGACTAGCGCTTGACACCCATTCTGAAAGCTGTAGAATGCGCCCCACTGACGCGGGATGGAGCAGCCTGGTAGCTCGTCGGGCTCATAACCCGAAGGTCGTCGGTTCAAATCCGGCTCCCGCAACCATATTCGTCAGAACAAACCCCGCCTGTGTAACAGCAGCGCGGGGTTTGTTGCTTTTCCCCTCCTGCTTTTCGTCGCCCCCAATTCCCCCGCCCTCCAGCCAACCCGCAGGCTTGAGAGGTCGTGCCCAGGATGAACTATCTTTAACCCTGCCAGGCCGCTGAAAGCGCTTGAGGCCGGAGTAACATTGGATACGTTTTCCTAAGGGACTCTCACTTGGCCACACCTTTCCCTCACCTCGCGCTGCAAGCCCGGGGCAATCCATGACTTCGCACAACCCCGAACCCCCGGTGCCGCTTGCCTCGGCGCTACCCGGCGCGGTGCAACGCCTGCCCTTGCTCGAACGCTTGAGCCGCTACCGCCAGCCCATCGGCCTGGTAGTGACCCTGGTGTTGTTCACCATGGCCTTGATCGCCTGCCGCCACCTGTTGAGCGAATTGGACATCTATGCCTTGCACGATGCCATGCTCAGCGTCCCGCCCCAGTCGTTACTTGGCGCCTTGCTGGCTACCGTGCTCGGTTTCGTTGTCCTGCTGGGCTACGAGTGGTCTGCCAGCCGCTATGCCGGCGTGAAGCTGCCGGCGAGCAGCCTGGCGCTGGGCGGTTTCAGCGCCTTTGCCATCGGCAACGCCATCGGCCTGTCGATGCTTTCGGGCGGTTCGGTGCGCTACCGCCTGTATGCACGCCAGGGGGTTGGCGCAGGTGAAGTTGCACGGATGACCGTTTTTGCCAGCCTGTCACTGGGCTGCGCGCTGCCGCCCCTGGCCGCCTTGGCGACCTTGAGCGACCTGCCGGCGGCGTCTGCCGCACTGGGTTTGGCGCCTGGCTTGCTGGCGGGTGTCGCAATAGCCGTGCTGCTGGTATGCAGCGTGCTAGTGTTCGGCTTGTACCGTCGGCGCCTGGCTGAGCAACCACTGGCCAACAGCCTGCTGGTACAACTGGGCCGCCGCACACTGCGCCTGCCTGGCGCACGCCTGGCAGCCCTGCAATTGCTGATCACCGCACTGGATGTTGCCGCTGCTGCCACCGTGCTGTACCTGCTGCTGCCCGAAGCACCGCCGTTCGGTGCCTTTGTGCTGGTGTACCTGCTGGCCTTGGCCGCAGGTGTGCTCAGCCACGTACCGGGCGGCGTCGGGGTATTCGAAGCGATCCTGCTGGCAGCTTTTGCCGACCAACTCGGCGCCGCGCCGCTGGCCGCGGCCCTGCTGCTGTATAGGCTGATCTACGTGGTGCTGCCGCTGCTGCTGGCCTGCGTGCTGCTGCTGGCCAACGAGGCCCGGCGCCTGCTGTTCGCGCAACAGGCTATCAAGGCCGCTTCCGGGCTGGCCGCGCCGATCCTGTCGATCCTGGTGTTCCTGTCCGGGGTGGTGCTGCTGTTCTCCGGGGCCACGCCCGAGATCGACACCCGCCTGGAGCACATGGGTTTCCTGGTTCCGCACCGCCTGATCGACGCCTCGCACTTCGGCGCCAGCCTGATCGGCGTGCTGTGCCTGCTGCTGGCCCAGGGCCTGCGCCGGCGCCTGTCCGCCGCCTGGCTGCTGACCACCGTGCTGTTGCTGGTCGGCGCCCTGCTGTCGCTGCTCAAGGGCTTCGATTGGGAAGAGGCCTGCCTGCTGACCCTCACTGCCGCCCTGCTCGCCTTGTTCCGCCGTTCCTTCTACCGCCCCAGCCGTTTGCTCGAGTTGCCATTCTCGCCGGTGTTTCTGGTGGCCAGCGCCTGTGTGGTCGGCGCATCGGTGTGGTTGTTGCTGTTCGCCTACCAGGATGTGCCCTACAGCCATCAGCTGTGGTGGCAGTTCACCCTCGATGCCGATGCCCCGCGTGGCCTGCGCGCCGCCATGGGCAGCGCAGTGCTGCTGGCGGCCGTGGCCCTGACCTGGCTGCTGCGCACCGCACCACCGGTGATCCACCTGCCTGACGAAGAAGAGCTGCTGCGTGCCAACCGCATTCTGCTGGCCTCCGACCAGCCCGATGGCGGCCTGGCCCTGACCGGCGACAAGGCGCTGCTGTTCCACCCTCGCGACAACGCCTTCCTCATGTACGCCCGTCGCGGCCGCAGCCTGGTGGCCTTGTACGACCCGATCGGCCCGGCCCAGGAGCGCGCCGAGATGATCTGGCAATTCCGCGACCTGTGCGACCTGCACCATGCCCGCCCGGTGTTCTATCAGGTGCGCGCCGAGAACCTGCCGTTCTACATGGACATCGGCCTGACCGCGCTGAAGCTGGGCGAAGAAGCCCGGGTCGACTTGCGCCGCTTCGACCTCGAAGCCAAGGGCAAGGAGATGAAGGACCTGCGCTACACCTGGAACCGTGGCGGCCGTGACGGTTTGAGCCTGGAAATCCACGAACCCGGGCATGCCCCGCTGGCAGAGCTGAAGGAAATTTCCGACGCCTGGCTTGGCGGCAAGAACGTGCGCGAGAAAGGCTTCTCGCTGGGGCGCTTCAGCCCTGAATACCTGCGGCATTTTCGCATTGCCCTGATCCGCTTCCAGGGCCGCCCGGTGGCTTTCGCCAACCTGCTGGAAACCCATGGCAACGAACTGGCCAGCCTCGACCTGATGCGTGCGCACCCCGAGGCCCCGAAGCTGACCATGGAATTCATGATGATCGGCCTGATCCTGCACTACAAAAGCCATGACTACGCCCGCTTCAGCCTGGGCATGGTGCCGCTTTCCGGCCTGCAGCCGCGGCGTGGCGCGCCCTTGACCCAGCGCCTGGGCTCGATGGTGTTCCGCCGTGGCGAGCAGCTGTACAACTTCCAGGGGCTTCGACGCTTCAAGGACAAGTTCCAACCGGACTGGGAACCCCGCTACATGGCCGTGCCGGCCGGGCTCGACCCGCTGGTGGCACTGGCCGACACCGCCGCCCTGATCGCAGGCGGCCTGACTGGATTGGTGAAACGTTGATGACCCGACGCTTTTGGCTGTACCTGCTGGTTCCCCTGCTGTTGGCCGCCCTGGGAGGCGCGCTGGCGTTCTGGCTATGGACCCGTCCTGCCCCCGAGGCACGCCTGGAACAACTGAGCATCAATGACACCCGTATCACCCTTGTGACCCCAGGCGTGCACCCCAAGGCCCGAGTGGCCATCGGTGTACCCCAGGACCAGGCGCTGACCGACAGGCAGCTGCTGGACCTGGCCCAGGCCGGCGAAGCGCAACTGGTGCAGGTGATCCTGCCGCCCAACGACTGCAGCAAGCAGCAACAGGCCTTGGACCAGGCCATGGGCCAGCTGCCGGAGAAACCGACCCTGGTCGCCGGTATCGGCCCTGGCGCCTCTCAGGCGTGGCGCTGGCTGGCCAGCCAGAACAACGACAAGGCGCGGGCGATTTCCGTGGACTTCAGCCTGGAACAGCCCGGCTGCCAGGCAGCGCTGCCAAAGTCGGCCGCCCACGGCCACTGGAACGTCGCCTGGAACGACAACCCGGATGACGCCAGCGCCGCCTTCGTGCGCGACCAGGCCAATGCCGAAACCAGCATCAGCGACTACGACATTCACCTGCCACAAGTGCTCAAGGCCCAGCTGACCCAGGCCCTGGTCGGCCACGACGGCAACGCCCTGGCCATCCCGGTGGTCGAGGTGCCAGCCGGGCAGACCACCGACACGGTCACCCTGTTCCTTTCCGGTGATGGCGGCTGGCGGGACCTGGACCGCGACGTGGCCGGGGAAATGGCCAAGCTTGGCTACCCGGTGGTCGGCATCGATACGCTGCGCTACTACTGGCAGCACAAGACCCCGGAACAAAGCGCCGCCGACCTGTCCGAGCTGATGCAGCACTACCGGCAGAAATGGGGCACCAAGCGCTTCGTGCTGACCGGTTATTCGTTCGGTGCCGACGTGCTGCCGGCGATCTACAACCGCCTGCCGGCCGAGGACCAGCAGCGTATCGACGCGGTAATGCTGCTGGCCTTTGCCCGCAGCGGCAGCTTCGAGATCGAAGTCGAAGGCTGGCTGGGCAAGGAAGGCCAGGAAGCGCCAACCGGGCCGGAAATGGCCAGGCTGCCGGCCTCCAAGGTGGTGTGCGTGTATGGTGTGGAAGAAACCGACGAGAGCGGTTGCACCGACAAGACTGCGGTGGGTGAACGCCTGAAGCTGCCGGGGGGGCACCACTTCGACGAAAACTACCCGGCACTGGCCAAGCGCTTGATCGGCGAGATCGAGACGCGCCAGGGCAAATCCAGCGTGGCAGAGCAGAACTGATAAGACCTTGCGGCCCATTCGCGGGTGAACCCGCTCCCACAGGTACAGCGCAAGCTTTGAAAGCTATGCGCTCCATGTGGGAGCGGGTACTGCCTTGAAATCTGTGTTGCACCTCAGATCTCGACCTGGGTCCCCAGCTCGATCACCCGGTTCAGCGGCAGGTTGAAGAAGCGCAAGTTGCCGTTGGCATTCTTCAGCAGGAATGCGAACAGGTTGCCCCGCCAGCGCGACATTCCCTCCAGCCGTGAGGCGATCACGGTCTCGCGGCTGAGGAAGAAGGTGGTGCGCATCGGGCTGAAATCCAGGTCTTCCAGGTGGCACAGCTTCAACGCCGCCGGCACGTCCGGTTCGTCCATGAAGCCGAAGTGCAGCAACACGCGGAAGAACCCGTCGCCATAGGCCTCCACCTCAAAGCGCTCCTGCTCCGGCACCCGTGGCCGATCCTCGCTGACCACCGTCAGCAGCACCACCTGGCTGTGCAGCACCTGGTTATGCAGCATGTTGTGCAACAGCGCATGGGGTACCGCATCGGAGCGCGCCGTGAGAAACACCGCCGTGCCTTCGACCCGGTGCGGCGGCTGAATGCGGATACTGCTGATGAACAGCTGCAGCGGCAGCGCGCCTTCGTCGATACGCTCCATCAGGATCTGCTTGCCGCGCTTCCAGGTGCTCATCAACAGGAACAGCACAGCGCCGGCCAGGACCGGGAAGGCCCCGCCCTGGATGATCTTCGGCACGTTGGCGGCAAAGAACAGCCCATCCACAAACAGGAAACCCAGCAGGATCGGCACCGCCAGCACCGGTGGCCACTTCCACAGCAGCAACATCACCGCCGAGACCAGGAGCGTGGTCATCAGCATGGTACCGGTCACCGCCACGCCGTAGGCCGCCGCCAGGGCGCCGGACGACCCGAAGCCGATCACCAGCAGCACCACGCCAACCATCAGCGCCCAGTTCACCGCACCGATGTAGATCTGCCCCTGCTCGTCGCTGGAGGTGTGCTGGATCTGCATGCGTGGAATGTAGCCCAGCTGGATGGCCTGGCGGGTCAGGGAGAAGGCCCCCGAGATCACCGCCTGCGAGGCGATCACCGTAGCCATGGTGGCCAACCCGACCAGCGGCAGCAGTGCCCAGCCCGGCGCCAGCAGGTAGAAGGGGTTACGTGCCGCCTCAGGGTTCTGCAGCAGTATCGCGCCCTGGCCAAAGTAGTTGAGCACCAGCGCCGGCAGCACCAGGACGAACCAGGCGCGGGCGATCGGCTTGCGGCCAAAGTGGCCCATGTCGGCGTACAGCGCCTCGGCACCGGTCAGCGCCAGCACCACCGCGCCAAGGATGGCCACGCCCATGCCGGGGTGAACCACGAAGAAGTTCACCGCCCAGGCCGGGTTGAATGCCTTGAGCACTTCCGGGCTCTGCGAGATGCCATGCACTCCCAGCGCGCCCAGCGCCACGAACCAGGTGACCATGATCGGGCCGAACAGCTTGCCGATCTTCTCGGTGCCGTGCTTCTGCACCAGGAACAGCGCCACCAGCACCACCAGCGAAATCGGCACCACCCAGTGATCGATGCCTTCGAAGGCCAGCCCCATGCCCTCGACCGCCGACAGCACCGACACCGCCGGGGTGATCATGCTGTCGCCATAGAACAGCGAAGCGCCGATCAACCCGCACACCACCATCAGCGTACGCAACCTCGGGTAGGCCGCCGTGGCCCGCCGCGCCAGTGCAGTCAGTGCCATGGTGCCACCCTCGCCCTGGTTGTCGGCGCGCAGGATGAACATCACGTACTTGAACGACACCACCCACAGCAGCGACCACAGGATCAGCGACAGGATCCCCAGCACGCCGTCATGGTTGACCGGCACTCCGTACCCCCCGCTGAAGACTTCCTTGAGGGTATACAACGGGCTGGTACCGATATCGCCATAAACCACCCCGACCGCCGCCACGAGCAGGCTCAGCGACCGCGTCGCGCCCTGCTTCCCCTCGTGCCCGCCCTCGGCGTGACTGCTTGCCTGAACCATCGACCACTCCCGCAGACGGCCTTGCAAGGCCAGTAGAATTCCCCATGCGCCAGGTGATACTGATACCCCCGACACAATGGCGCGAAGCATAGCGCAGCGTTTGTGGATTTTCTGCTGGTGCGTCTCTGGCGGGGCCACCTGGCGGTTACAACTAGAGGTCCAGAGACTGCATGGGTATGCCCAACGCTGCAGCAATCTTTTCGCGAGTGGCCTTGCGTGGGCGCTCGGCAGCTTCCTGCTGGGCATACGCCGACTGCGAGACGCCCAGGCGCTGGGCAACTTCAGCCTGAGTCAGGTCCAGATGCCTGCGCCAGGCAGCAATGGCGGTCATACCGTCCTTCACCATATAGCCAACGACTTCATTGGGTACCAGGTCCGGTTGTGGATGGCTGGCGATATAATCGGCATACGGCAGCACGACGAAGGCAGGACGCCCGTCAGCATCATTGATGATCTGTACGTTAGTAGGTGTGTTCATCGCGCTTCTTGACCTCCTCGATGCTGACAATTTTGACGCTACCGTCCCAGTCGAAAAGTATCCGGTAGTTACCCACCCTGAGACGGTAACCGTAATGGTGATTGACCAGCGCCCTGATGTTTTGAACGTGCGGCATGTGCATCAATGCCTGAACAGCATCGTAGACCTTCGACTGATCAATCCTGTCGATTTTCCTGAGTTGCTTCACAGCTTTGCGTGACCAGTTGATCGTATTCATTTCCACGCCAGTCTTATAAGAAAACTATAAGAATCGAATAAGTTCAAGAAAAGGTTTCATCGGCGCAGACGAGGGTGACGGGCGGGGTCTATTGATTCAAGGGGAACCATTGCCAGGCTGTGTTTCGAGGTTTTGCCGAGCAAGCAGCTTACGGTTGGCTGGCATAGCGCAGCGTTCGTCGCATTTCTGCTGGTCAAGCGACCCTGCGCTCGCTAGAATTGCGCACTTTTTGATCAGAGGCGCCAAAAGCGCCCGTCAAGATCGCCCCCGATTCCGGTCGGGCGACCTGCATTCAATACCGAGGTTAGTCATGTCCACCACGCCCGCCACCCCCAAGGTAGGTTTCGTAAGCCTGGGTTGCCCAAAAGCCCTGGTCGATTCCGAGCGCATCCTGACCCAGCTGCGCATGGAAGGCTATGAAGTCGTGCCCACCTACGAGGACGCCGACGTGGTGGTGGTCAACACCTGCGGCTTCATCGACAGCGCCAAGGCCGAGTCGCTGGAAGTGATCGGCGAAGCGATCAAGGAAAACGGCAAGGTCATCGTCACCGGCTGCATGGGTGTCGAGGAAGGCAGCATCCGTGACGTGCACCCGAGCGTGCTGTCGGTCACCGGCCCGCAGCAGTACGAGCAGGTGGTCAACGCCGTGCACGAAGTAGTGCCGCCACGCCAGGACCACAACCCGCTGATCGACCTGGTACCGCCGCAGGGCGTCAAGCTGACCCCGCGCCACTATGCGTACCTGAAGATTTCCGAAGGCTGCAACCACAGCTGCAGCTTCTGCATCATCCCGTCGATGCGCGGCAAGCTGGTCAGCCGCCCGGTCGGCGAAGTGCTGAGCGAGGCCGAGCGCCTGGTCAAGGCCGGGGTCAAGGAGATCCTGGTGATTTCCCAGGACACCAGCGCCTACGGCGTCGACGTCAAGTACAAGACCGACTTCTGGAACGGCCGCCCGGTCAAGACCCGCATGCTCGAGCTGTGCGAAGCCCTGAGCAGCCTGGGTGCCTGGGTACGCCTGCACTACGTGTACCCGTACCCGAACGTCGACGACGTGATCCCGCTGATGGCCGCCGGCAAGATCCTGCCGTACCTGGACATCCCGTTCCAGCACGCCAGCCCGAAAGTGCTCAAGGCCATGAAGCGCCCGGCCTTCGAAGACCGCACCCTGGCACGTATCAAGAACTGGCGCGAGCAGTGCCCGGAGCTGGTGATTCGCTCCACCTTCATCGTCGGCTTCCCGGGCGAGACCGAGGAAGACTTCCAGTACCTGCTGGACTGGCTGACCGAAGCCCAGCTGGACCGCGTGGGCTGCTTCCAGTACTCGCCGGTGGAAGGCGCCCCGGCCAACGACCTGGGCCTGGAAGAAGTGCCGGACGACGTCAAGCAGGACCGCTGGGACCGCTTCATGGCCCACCAGCAGGCCATCAGCGCCGCCCGCCTGCAACTGCGCATCGGCAAGGAAATCGACGTGCTGATCGATGAAGTGGAAGAGCAAGGTTCGGTTGGCCGCAGCTTCTTCGATGCCCCGGAAATCGACGGCAGCGTGTTCATCGATGGCGACCACGGCTTCAAGCCGGGTGACAAGGTGCGTTGCCGCGTGGTGGATGCCGACGAATACGACATGTGGGCTGAACCCATTTAATCGCGCTGGAACATAATGCCTGGCAGTTATGTAATTTGGGGCCGCTTCGCGGCCCATTGACGCTATCTGACAGGCATTACCGGGTCTGGGGCTTTTTCGTCAGAACGCGTGAAAAAGCATCAGGCCGCCCTCTGCATCCGGGCTGGCATCCGAGAAGCCTTTGACTGCATAGAGTTGCACTTTCCACTGCTGGTTGAGCTTGTGTGTCAGGAACAGGGTAAGTTCCTTGATCTGCGCGCCCGTCGAGACGACTTTCTGCCGCCAGTCGTAGGAGGCGCCCGCCGAAGTGCCTGCAGCCACGGGCATGGCGAAGCCGAGACTGGCAAATATCGGGTCATCGAAATCGCTGTCGGGCGGGTCGCCGAACTTCTTCCAGCCCAGGGTCGCGAAGCC
Organism: Pseudomonas sp. B13(2017); assembly: GCF_002113245.1. NCBI lineage: Bacteria > Pseudomonadati > Pseudomonadota > Gammaproteobacteria > Pseudomonadales > Pseudomonadaceae > Pseudomonas > Pseudomonas sp. B13(2017). Next base: position 69,049 of record NZ_NEJX01000012.1, on the reverse strand, counting down.
GGTCACCGGGCCAAAGGCCTTGGCGATGTCGACCTGGCCGGTGTAGTCATACTCACCGGTGCCCAGGCACTGGTCTTCATCGGCAGTGGGGAATTTGACCTTGCCGATCAGGTCCAGCATCAGGCCGCCGTCACTGCCATCGAGCAGGGCATAACCGGCGCTGGCAACCGTGTCCCCCAGCCCGCTTTCCACATCCCGGCAGCCACCGGGCAAGGGGTCACCATTCGGGCCCACTTCAGGGTTGGTGATGCGCAGCCAGGGCACGGTGACCTTGTAGGTCATTGGGCCGGTTTCATACTTGCCGACCACGGGGACGTACCAGATTTCCGAGGTTGTACCCGTGCCATAGTCGCCACTTGAATAGTCCATGCCTATGGCGGCGCTGAAGGTATCGCCCAGGACCGACGCGCTGGCGCATGACAGCAAGCAAGCGAAAAGAGGGAGCGTGGGTCTCATCTGCACCTCGGTATCCCGGACGGGAAGGGTGATCGCACTTACCCAGCCTAGTTGCCTAATGCCCGGATCGCTCTGGATGCTCCACTTTTTCGACTTTCTCTACTGTCTCGGGCCTTTCGACCTTTTCAACCTTCTCTACTTTCTCGACCTTCTCTACTTTTTCTACCTTCTCGACTTTCTCAGGCTTTTCGATCTTCTCGACCTTTTCGGGCTTCTCGGCTTTCTCGATCTTCTCGACTTTTTCTACTTTCTCTACCTTTTCAACCTTCTCTGCTTTTTCAATCTTTTCCACCTTTTCAAGCTCGACCTTCTCTACCCGGTCAGAGCTTCCACTATTGCTGCTCTCGGGTTGCTCCACGGTGTCGACATGTTCCGACTTTCCGGACTTGTCCACGCTTTCAGTACTGTCTCGACCACTGGAATCGTCAGCACCGCCGTGCCCGCTGTGGTCATCGCTGCTTTCAATGCGATCACTGGTCGCATCGCGTCCGCCATGCCCGCTATTGCTGGAACCTTCAGCGTCACGGGTGCCGTGCTCGCTGCCACGCCCCGAATGCCCTCTGTCCGGGTTGTCGGCACGGTCGTCATCGAACTCCACGCGGGTTGCCCGCAGCTCGTGCCTGCCATTGAACACCCCGCTCACCCGCACACGTTGATCGAGCGCCAATGCCGCGGGCTGCTTGCCGACGATCACGGTGCCCTGCCCCAGCGTCACCTTGATGCCTGCCACCACCAGTTGTTGAGCGTGGCTGCGCTGTACCAGCCCCTCGATCACCGCCGTCTGCACACGGCCAGCAAAAGGCAGGCTCGGGTCTGGGCGGGTTTGCGCCACTTCCAGCTGGCGTCCGGTCCACTGCCCACGTACCAGCACTTCCCGCGCAGGTGCCACACGGGTTCCCAGCTTCAGCCCCTGGAGGCTGCCGGCACGCTCAACCGCACCGATGGCACTGGCTTCCCTGAGCCCCGGCGCCCGTTCGATACGGCTGGCTACCACTTCGCCCCTGGCATCGCGCAGCCCACTGACCCTGACCGGCTCGCCCGGGCGCAGCCCTTCAGCCACCCGCGCCCCTGCAGCAAGCCGCACAGGTTGGCCCATGACCCGCAGGGGGGCCGAAGCATTGGGCAGTGCCGTCAGCGGCCCTTCGTAAACGTTGAGGATCGAGATGCGCCCTGCTTGCAGGCCGCGTTTGCCGGCAAATGCCTCCACCGCGACAACCTGGCCGATTGCCAGGTGAGCGCTACTGGCAGGCGCACCGTTTTCACTCACCGGCACGTCCTTGCCAAAGTGCACTTCCAGGCCATTGACGCAAATCGAGGCAAACCCGGTGATGGTGCCGACGATGCCCGTGCCACCGGTACCGCCCGGGCGCAGGATCGGTGCGCCGGTACCGCCTACCCCGCCGTGATCGATGAAGGTGCCGTCCACACCGTCGGCCACCGCACCGGTCCCGCCCGTGCCGCCGGGACGCTGCGGTAGCGGCGCACCGGTGCCACCCACTCCGCCGTTTTCGCTGCGTACACCGGTACCACCGACCCCGCCCGTCCTGGCCCCGGTACCACCAATACCGCCCGGAAACTGCAAGCCCGCCGCCCCCGCCATACCCACTTCGTCACGGCTGACACATACCGGTGCTGCGGCCACCTCGGCAGGCGCCACCAGGTTCAGCCCGAAACCCAGGACCAGTGTGACGACACTGAGGCAGCGCGCGAGGGAAGTCATGGGTCGGGTGTCTTCGACAAATCGGGGTCGGTAGTTTCAGTGTAGAAATAAAGCCCTACCGTGATGCGCTGACGTTGCTCGGCGCTGGGCACATCGGCATCTTCCAGGTCTGATGCGAGCCGACTGAAGGCAAGCAGCATCTGCATGCCGTCCTTGTCCACCGCCGCACGCAGATGGTCGACGCTGGCCGGGCTCAAGGCGTCGTAGTGCACACTGCGTTCAAAGAACGGCTGGCCGTCCCCACTCAGGTTGTGCACTGCTGCGCAGGCATGGTCATGCAGGTTGTGGCCAAAGTACGCGGCCTTTTCGTCGAAGCCCTTCTGCGGCACGAATGCCTGGGCCTCCAGGTGAACACAGTCCTGGTCGTCGAGCCGGACGATACCCAGGCGCAACCACTCATCCAGCACCACCCGCCCGCGGATGTCGGTGCTGATCTTCGCCACCAGCGCATCGAAGGAACAATCGCCGCCAACGCTCGCCAGGCGCGGCAACGGCAGCGCCTGGCCAGGCGCCGAGCAGAACGGCTTGCCAGTGGTCCACATATTGACCAACTGTGCACCTAACGTGATGTTTCCCGGCAGCGCGGCGAGCGATACGCCCCCCTCGCTGCGCAAACGCCGGACATCCTTGCGATGCACGCCCGTGAGCAAGCTGATGCGGCTGTCGGTCGGCGCTGTACCGTCCAGGCGAAACTCGCGATGGGCCACGTCGACGAACACTTCCTTGAGCAGGTCGGCGAACATCGTGTAGGTGACCCCTTTGCGCAGCATCAGGCGCACCAGAGGGCGCATGACACGCCGCAGTGCACTTAACATCGAAGGGGGGATGGTAGGCGATTGCATTGAGCGCATTCCTTGACAGATGAACCCAGTATACGACGCGGGAAAAGATCCCACACCAACTGTGACCATATCCCTGACGAGATGAGGGATAGTCGTCGGCGCTCATTGCATTCGCGTTGAGTGGGGCTGCCGTGTATCCGTACCTGGCCTCATGCAGGCCCGCCCCGTGGGCGCTGCATGAGACCGTTCAGAGCCAGTCAGCTCCTGCTGTTGTCATCACCCGGTTCGCCTGCGGCATGCTCACCGCGGTCATCACCCGGTTCGCCACCCAGATGGTCGCCACGATCATCACCAGGTTCACCACCAACGTGATTGCCGTGGTCATCGCCAGGCTCACCGCCAACATGATTGCCATGATCGTCCCCGGGCTCACCGCCAACGTGATTGCCATGATCGTCACCGGGCTCACCGCCAACGTGATTGCCGTGATCGTCCCCAGGCTCACCGCCAACGTGATTGCCATGATCATCACCTGCTTCAGCGTGGTTGCCGCTGCGCCCAGAGTTCGAGGAGCCGTCATGGCCGCGCCCACTGTTGCCGGCATGGCCATCTCCATCCCCGCCAGCGCCGTGGCCGCCGCCTTCACCGCCATGGCCGCCACCGCTACCGCCGTGACCACCACCGCCACCACCATCCTTGGCGTAGGCGCTGGAGCCATTGGATATCGAGTCTGGGATCAGAACGATGGAAGTCGACAGCACGCCAGCAACGGCAACCGCCAATAGCGCCTTTTTGAACAGCACATGTATTTGCATATTTCGTCTCCAGGTCGTCGCCATGAGAAACGCCAAATCAAGCCGGGAATCCTGTGTTCGGTTCTTGCTTTTCATTGTGTGGGAATTTTTCCCACGGGAAAGTAATAGACCGCCAAACCCCGAGGTTCAAGCAGCGCACCGGGAAGCCGACCGGCGGTTGCCCTGCTATGTTTGCCTTATCGTCATGGAGGAACATCGGCATGCATTCGGTACTGACGCTGCAAACCCCGCGCTTGAGTGACTATGGCGAACTGGTACAGGTGTGGGAGGACTCGGTACGCGCCACCCACGACTTCCTGCCGGATTGCTACATCGTCTTGCTGCGCGACCAGGTGCTGCGTCGCTACCTCGATGCAGTGATGCTGATCTGCTGCAAGGACCGCCAGCGCATCTGCGGCTTCGCCGGGGTCGCCAACGGGCGCGTGGACATGCTGTTCGTCGCACCGGAGTACCGTGGCAAAGGGGTTGGCAAGCGCCTGCTGCACTATGCGATCGACGAACTGAATGCCGAGCGCCTGGACGTCAATGAACAGAACCCGCAAGCCTTGGGCTTCTACCTGCACGAGGGCTTCGAGGTGATCGGCCGTTCGGAAACCGACGGCCTGGGGCAACCCTACCCGCTGCTGCACATGCGCCTGCGCAAAACGGCGTAAATGACACAGATTCCCAGCCCCTCTGCCGCGCGGGCAGGTACAATGCAGGTCTTTCCCTGCCTTTGCGAATTGCCGTCATGTCCGAACCCGTCCGCCTGTCCAAACGCCTTATCGAGCAGCTTGGCTGCTCCCGCCGCGAGGCCGAGCTGTATATCGAGGGCGGCTGGGTCACGGTCGATGGCGTGGTGGTCGAGCAACCGCAGTTCAAGGTCGAGCAGCAACGCGTCGAACTGCTGCCGGGTGCCCGTGCCGAAACGCTGGAACCGGTAACCCTGCTGCTGAACCAGCCGGCCAGCGTGGACAGCGAAACCGCCCGCGCCAGCATGAACATGAGCAACCTCAGCGAAGCCCACCGCGAAGGCGTGCGCGCACTGCACGGGCATTTTGCCCGGCAGGCCTGCGTGGCGCCGCTGGAGCGCGGTGCCAGCGGCCTGCAGGTATTCACCCAAGACTGGCGGGTAACCCGCAAGATCGACGCCGACCTGCGCCGCCTGGAACAGGAATTCATCGTTGAAGTGCGCGGCGAGACCACGCCCCAGGCGCTGGAACGCCTGGCGCGCGGTGCCACCCGCAATGACCGCGAGCTGCCTAAAGCCAAGGCCAGCTGGCAGAACGAAACCCACCTGCGCATGGCCCTGAAAAACCCGCAGCCAGGGCAGATCGCCGAGCTGTGCGCCTACCTGCGCCTGGAGCTGGTAGGCATGCGCCGCATTCGCCTGGGTGGCGTATCGATGGGCAAGCTGCCCCTGGGCCAGTGGCGCTACCTGGCCACTACCGAACGTTTCTAAGCAATACGCCGCGCCACAGGTGCGGCACCTGAACAGGATTCTGCAACAATGAACCACAACGACGTCCTGCGCAGCCTGCGCTACATGCTCAAGGTGAATGACGCCAAGATGGCCGAAATCATCGGGCTATCCGGCCTCGACGTGCATCCCCTGGTGCTGGCCACCTACCTGAAGAAGGAAGACGAGGAAGGCTTCGTGCGGTGCCCGGAACGGGTCATGGCGCACTTTCTCGACGGCCTGGTGATCCACCGCCGCGGCAAGGATGACAGCCGCCCGCCGCAGCCGATCGAGCTGCCGGTAACCAACAACCTCATCCTCAAGAAGCTGCGGGTGGCCTTCGAGCTCAAGGAAGATGACCTGCATGCGATCCTCAAGTCGGTCAACTTCCCGGTCAGCAAACCCGAGCTCAGCGCGCTGTTCCGCAAGGCCGGCCATGACAACTACCGCCCTTGCGGCGACCAGCTGCTGCGCAACTTCCTCAAGGGCCTGACCCTGCGCGTGCGCGGCTGATTGGCCATGCAGCATACGGTTACCCCGGTCGGCATCATCCGCTCCTGTTTCAAGGAGAAGTTCGCCATCCCGCGCCAGCCGCAACTGGCGCCCGCCGCACGCGGCGTGCTCGAGCTGCTGCCGCCGTTCGACCAGGGCGATGCGGTCGAGGGGCTGGAGCAGGTCAGCCATGTCTGGCTGCTGTTCCTGTTCCACCAGGCACTGGAAGACAAACCCCGCCTGAAAGTGCGGCCACCGCGCCTGGGCGGCAACAAGAGCATGGGTGTGTTCGCCACCCGCGCCACTCACCGGCCCAATGGCATCGGCCAGTCGGTGGTACGCCTGGAAGGCGTGGAGCCAGGGCGCCTGCTGTTGTCTGGCATCGACCTGCTCGACGGTACGCCGGTGCTGGACATCAAGCCGTATGTGCCATACGCCGATAGCATCGCTGGCGCCAGCAACCAGATGGCCAGCCAAGCGCCTGCCGCGATCGCCGTGCAGTGGGGCGACAACGCCCTTCCCCAGGCCCGCGAACATGCACTGCGCCTGGGCGAACCGCTGGTGGAGCTGATCGAGCAGTGCCTGGCGCAGGACCCACGGCCGGCCTACCAAGTGCCGCCGGCCGAGCGGGTCTATGGGGTGAAGTTCTGGGATGTGCAGGTGCGTTGGCATTACCCGCAACCGGACGTGATCCGGGTGCTGGAGGTGGTGAAAGATTGAGGATCACAGGCCCGGCCCATCGCCGGCAAGCCAGCTCCCACAGGGACCGCACAATGCTCAGGCCTGTGGTGACCCTGTGGGAGCTGGCTTGCCGGCGATAGGGCCGGGCCTGAAAGCACAATAATCACCCACAAAAAAGGCGACCCTGAGGTCGCCTTTTTCTTTTCACCATCCCGCGATCAGCGAGCCGGGCCTTCAGCCACGCCCAGGTCGTCGGTCGGACGGGTATCGACCAGCGGCGCACCACCGGAGGCCAGCTCCGATGCCAGCTTGTCGTTGTCCATTTCCTTCACCCACTTGGCCACGACCACGGTGGCAACGGCGTTGCCAACCAGGTTGGTCAGGGCGCGGGCTTCGGACATGAAACGGTCGATGCCGAGGATCAGCGCCAGGCCGGCAACCGGCAGGTGGCCAACGGCCGACAGGGTGGCGGCCAGGACGATGAAGCCCGAACCGGTAACGCCGGCAGCACCCTTGGAAGCCACCAGCAGCACCAGCAGCAAGGTGATCTGGTGCGTGATGTCCATGGTGGTGTCAGTGGCCTGGGCGATGAACACCGCAGCCATGGTCAGGTAGATCGAGGTGCCATCGAGGTTGAACGAGTAACCGGTCGGGATGACCAGGCCAACCACCGACTTCTTCGCACCCAGGCGCTCCATCTTGGCCAGCATGCGTGGCAGGGCCGACTCCGAGGAGGAAGTACCCAGCACGATCAGCAGTTCTTCACGGATGTAGCGGATCAGCTTGAGGACACTGAAACCGTGGGCGCGGCAGATACCGCCCAGCACCACCAGCACGAACAGCAGGCAGGTGATGTAGAAGCAGGCCATCAGGTAGCCCAGTTGCACCAGCGAGCCAACGCCGTACTGGCCGATGGTGAAGGCCATTGCACCGAAGGCACCGACCGGGGCCAGTTTCATGATCATGTTGATGATGTTGAACATGACATGGGCGAAGCGGTCGATCATGTCCAGCACCGGCTTGCCGTAGCTGCCCAGGCGGTGCAGGGCGAAGCCGAACAGCACGGAGAACATCAGCACTTGCAGGATGTCGCCGTTGGCGAAGGCGCCGACCACGGTGTTGGGGATGACGTTGAGCAGGAAGCCGACGGTGGTCTGCTGCGCGCCGGCGGCGGCGTAGGCAGCCACGCTGCTGGCGTTCAGGGTGCTGACGTCGATGTGCATGCCAGCGCCCGGCTTGACCACGTTGACCACGACGAGGCCGATGATCAGGGCGATGGTGGAGACGATTTCAAAGTACAGCAGCGCGTAGCCGCCGGTCTTGCCGACCGACTTCATGCTCTGCATGCCGGCGATGCCGCTGACCACGGTACAGAAGATGATCGGGGCGATGACCATCTTGATCAGTTTGACGAAGCCGTCACCCAAGGGTTTGAGGGCGACGCCCGTCTCCGGGTAGTAATGGCCGAGCAGGATACCGATGGTGATGGCGACCAACACCTGGACATACAGGGATTTGTACAGCGGCTGACGTGTCGTCATGGCTAATTTTCCTCAAGTGTGCCGGTTCACCCTTCCCAGGGCGATGGGGCACCTGAATCGCTAACCCTCCTGCACCTGGAGGGATTTGTCGTTGTGTTCGAGCTGCCTGGGCAGGCCTCTGCGAGGATCAATAGCAAGGGTGGTGCCAAAATGCCCATGAAGGGTGCAAGGGCCGTATTTGCAAGGGATGAACGCCCAACGACGGGGCGATTTGCCTGAGGAGGGCTGGCGGATTTCCGCCCGGTGGCGGGATTTGTACAGGGGCATTGGCGGGAATCCGCCCATTGTGGTTTGCCTGTGCCGGCCCTTTCGCGGGCTTGCCCGCTCCCACAGGTACTGCACAGGGCCTGAGGGCAGTGCGGATCCTGTGGGAGCGGGCAAGCCCGCGAAAGGGCCGGTACAGGCTACAAATCAATCCAGGTTGAAGGTGATCCTGAACGCCGCGCCCCCCAGAGGAGAATCCCCCAGGCTCAGCTCGGCGTCATAGCTGTCGACGATATCCTTGACCACCGCCAGCCCGATTCCCTGCCCCGGGTGCTGGCTGTCCAGCCGCTCCCCACGCTCCAGAATCCGCTCACGCTGGTCCGCCGGCACCCCCGGCCCGTCGTCCTCGATGCACAAGGTCAACTGCCCAGGCGCCTGCTCCAGACTTACGCGCACCTGGCCCAGGCTCAGGCGGTAGGCGTTCTCCAGCAGGTTGCCCAGCAGCTCCAGCAACGCGCCCTGCTCCATCGGCACCTGCGCCGCATCGGGCAGTTGCAGCGTCACGTCCACCCGCTTGTCCCGGTACACCTTGGCCAAGGTGCTGCACAGGCTTTCGAGCAACGGCCGCAGCAATACGCTGTGGCGTACCAGGCCGCTCTTGCGCAGGCTGGCGCGTTGCAGCTGGTAGTCGATCTGCTGGCTCATGCGCTCGATCTGGCTCTGCAGCACCCGCGCCTGCTCGCGCTCGCCGCTACGCTGCTGCAGGCTTTCGCCCACCCCCTGCAACACCGCCAGCGGCGTCTTCAGGCTGTGCGCCAGGTCATCGAGCGAATCACGGTAGCGCTGGCGCTGCTCGCGCTCGCTGCGCAACAGGCGGTTCAGCGAGCCGGTCAGGCGCAGCAGCTCCCGTGGGTGTTCGCCACTCAGGCCATCCCGCACGCCCGACTCCACGTCGTCCAGCTCGCGGCTGAGCCGGCGCAACGAACGCAGGCCCCAGGTCAGGCCGGCCCACAGCAGCACCAGCAGCGCCAGCAAGGCCGCGCCAAAACCCAGGTAGAGCTTTTCGCGCAGGCCATCGAGGGTGTGCTGGTATTCGCGCACCGGTTGCAGGGCAACGATGCTGTAGGCGGCGCTCTGGCCACCCAGCAGCTTGATCTCGACGTCATAGACGAAGAACTCTTCGCCATCGGCCTGGTGAATGCGGGCGAATTCGTTGCCGCGGCCGTCGTAGCGCGGGCGGTAGTTGACGTTCTGCGCGGCGGTTGCCCGCGACTGCCAGACCAGCTTGCCGTCGCGGTCGAAGATATAGCCGAGCAGGCCGGTGTACGGCAGGTTGTAACGCTCGTCCGGCAGCAGCGTCGGCATTTGCAGTTGGCCGTGCTCGATGCGCGCAGCGGAAATCAGCGTGGTCACATCCGAGGCCAGGCGTTGTTCGATCGACTCCTGCAGGGCCAGGCTGAAGGCCTTCTGCAAGGCCGGCAGCAGCGCCAGCATGAACAGCAGCGCCAGCACCGCGGCCGCCAGCATCAGGCGCACCCGCAGCGAACGGATCATCGGCAGCGCTCGGTGAACAGGTAGCCCAGGCCGCGCACGGTGTCGATCGGTTTGAAGCCGTGCTCGCCCTCGAGCTTGCGCCGCAGGCGGCCGACCAGCACTTCGATGACATTGGGGTCGCGTTCCTCGTCACCCGGGTACAGCTGCTCCATCAGGCGGTCCTTGGCCACCACCTGCTGGTGATGGCGCATGAGGTATTCGAGGATGCGGTATTCGTAGGCGGTCAGGGCCAGGGGCTGCTCGTCCAGCGTCGCCTGCTTGCGGTTGAGGTCGAGCACCAGCGGGCCGGCGGCAATGGTCGACTGGGTAAAGCCGCTGGAACGGCGCAGCAGGGCGTTCAGGCGTGCCTCGAGTTCTTCGAACTGGAACGGCTTGACCAGATAGTCGTCGGCACCCGCGGCCAGGCCCTCGACCTTGTCCTGCCAGTTGCCGCGGGCGGTGAGGATGAGAATGGGGAAGGTCTTGTCCTGGCTGCGCAGGCGCGTGATCAGCTCCAGCCCGCTGATGCCGGGCAGGCCCAGGTCGATGATGGCAAGGTCGAAATGGTATTGCCCGGCCTGGTACAGCGCCTCCTCGGCATCGGCGACCGCCTCGACCACATGGCCGCTTTCGCCCAGGCGGGTGTAGAGGTGATGGCGAAGCAGGGCTTCGTCCTCGACCACCAGCAGTTTCATGTGCAGCTCCTTGATATGTATTGCCTGTACCGGCCTCTTCGCGGGCACGCCCGCTCCCACAGGGATCGCACAGGCGCCAAGGCTCGTGCAGTACCTGTGGGAGCGGGCGTGCCCGCGAAAGGGCCGGTAAAGGATAACCCGGCTTGCCCGTCAGAACTTGTAGCTTGCAGCCAGGTAGGTCTGCGCGCTGCTGGTCAGGCGCAGGGTGCCGTCCTTCGGCCCGCCGTGCGCACCCACTTCGGTGGCGGCGTTGGTACGCAGGTAACGGTAGCCCAGTTCCACCGAAGCCTTGTCGGTAATGTCCTGGATCACGCCGGCCTGCAGGCCATACGCGTAACCGTAGTCGGTATCCCGGCTGGCACCCGGCGAGTCCTGGGTCAGCTTGGTCACGCCCAGGCTGCCGCCGCCGAACAGCTTGGTGGTGTCACCCACCGGCAGGAACAGGTCGTAGCTGCCCAGCAGGTTTTCCTGGCGCAGCTTCAGGCCGCCGTGGTCGCCCGAGACATTGTCGTAAGTCATGTAGTAGCGGCCCTGGTCATTGATCTTGCCCACGCGCACACCCCAGGTGTCGTCCTTGCCGATGATGCCGTCGGCGTTGAGGTGGTCGGTGTTGCGCTGCAGCAGGCCGGACTTGCGAACCTTGTCGCTGGTCTGGCCGTAGGTCAGGCTGGCAAAGTTGTCGTCAGCGGCCTGGGCAGTGGTGATGCCAGCGGCGCAGACGGCCATGGCGGCAAGCAGGGTGTTGAAGGTTTTCATGGCTGGATACTCCAGTTGAGTGCGCTGTTTCGGTCTGGAAGCTAGAGTAAGCAGGGCACCCTGAACCGCGACTGAACCCTGGCTGAACCTCGGCTGAACGAACCGTTTGCAGAACAAGGAGTAGTGACCATGCGCGCCCTGCTGGCCTTGACCCTGATGTGCAGCGCCGCCCTCGCCCAAGCGGCGGTACAAACCCGCGAGATCCCCTACCAGGACGCCGACGGCAACCGCCTGGTCGGCTACTACGCCTATGACGACGCCATCGAAGGCAAGCGCCCCGGCATCGTCGTGGTGCATGAGTGGTGGGGGCTGAACGACTACGTCAAGCGCCGCGCCCGCGAGCTTGCGGCGCTGGGCTACAACGCGCTGGCCATCGACATGTATGGCGACGGCAAGCAAACCGAACACCCTGCCGACGCCAAGGCGTTCATGACAGCGGCGACGAAAGACCCCAAGGCCGCGGAGCGGCGCTTCGATGCCGGCCTGGAGCTGCTCAAGCTGCAGCCCAATACCAACAAGCACCAGTTGGGGGCAGTGGGTTACTGCTTTGGCGGCAAGGTGGCGCTGGATGCCGCGCGGCGAGGGGAAAAGCTCGATGGCGTGGTGAGCTTCCACGCCCCGCTGGTCACGCAGACACCGGCCAGGCCGGGCGTGGTGCGGGCCGATATCCTGGTGGAGCATGGTGCGGCGGACTCCCTGGTGACCGAGCAGCAGGTGGAAGCGTTCAAGGCGGAAATGGATGCAGCCAAGGTCAACTACCAGTTCGTCAGTATTCCCGGGGCCAAGCACGGGTTCAGCAACCCGGATTCGGACCGCATGGGGCACGGTGAACATGGCGGGCCGGATATTGCCTACAACAAGGCGGCGGACGAGAGCTCCTGGGCGGATATGCAGGCGTTCTTCAAGAAAGTGTTCAAGTAAACAACGCGAGGGTCCGCTTTGCGGCCCAATCGCCGGCAAGCCAGCTCCCACAGGGGCCGCGCAAAGCTTGGGCCGTGCACTGTACCTGTGGGAGCTGGCTTGCCGGCGATTGGGCTGCAAAGCAGCCCCTGCGATTCGATCTCCCACACCGTCGCCTCGGCTGGCACAATACCCCCCCATGAACACACTCCCCGCCTGCTGCGCCCCGCTCCAGCACCACTGGCCCCTGCCCCGCCCACTACCCGGCGCGGTGCTGGTCAGTTGTTACTTCGACCCGGCCCGCCTGGCACCCGACGACTTCCAGCGCGCCGGCGTCGTGCCAGGCGCCAGCCTGCAGCGCTCGGTGGCCAAGCGTCAGGCCGAGTACCTGGCCGGCCGGGTATGTGCCCGCGCCGCGCTGCAGCGCCTGGACGGCCGTGACTACGTGCCCGGTACCCACGAGGACCGTTCGCCCATCTGGCCCGCCGGCATCCACGGCTCGATCACCCACGGCAAAGGCTGGGCTGCCGCCGTGGTTGCTGCCGAGGGCAGTTGCCAGGGCCTGGGCCTGGATCAGGAAGCACTGCTGGATGACCAGCGTGCCGAGCGGCTGATGGGCGAAATCCTCACCCCGCCCGAACTCGAGCGCCTGGACCGCCGCCAGCTCGGCCTTGCCGTCACCCTGACCTTCTCGCTGAAGGAAAGCCTGTTCAAGACGCTCTACCCGCTGACCCGCCAGCGCTTCTACTTCGAGCACGCCGAAGTGCTGGACTGGTCCGCCGAAGGCCTGGCCCGCCTGCGCCTGCTCACCGACCTGTCGCCGCAGTGGCGGCATGGCGCCGAACTGCAGGGCCAGTTCTGCCTGCAGGACGGCCACCTGCTCAGCCTGGTCAGCGTCTGACCGTCACAACGGTGCCTGCTGCCGTGGCCAGTTCAGACTGAAGCAGGCACCGCCCAGCGCGGCGCTGCGCCCCACCGTGGCCCGCCCCGCGTGCCAGTAGATGATCCGCCGCACGATAGACAGGCCCAAGCCATGCCCGCCCGAGGCGCGGGTACGGCTGTCGTCGAGGCGGGTGAACGGTGTGAAAATACGGTCCCAGACGCCCTCGGGAATGCCCGGGCCGTCATCCTCCACGTCAATGCGGCAGCGTTGCTGCCCCAACTGATAGCTCAGGCGCACCTCGGCCTCGGCATGGCGCATGGCGTTGCCCACCAGGTTCTGCAGGGCCCGGTGCAGGTAGCGCGGTTCGGCTTCGACCCAGGCGCCTTCGCCATCGGCGCCCTGGCACTCACCGCGCACCACCCGTACCTCGGCACGCAGCGGCGCAAGCTCTTCGATCACCCGGTCGAGCAAGGCGTCCAGGTCTACCCGCTCGAACTTCAGCGCCGGTGCGCCCTGCTCCAGGCGGGCGTAAGTGAGCATCTCGTCGACCAATTTGTCGAGGTCCTGGATATCGCCGTCCATGCCCGCCAGGTGCTTGGCCCGGGCCTGCTCGGTGGTGGCACTTTCGATCATCTCCAGGCCAAAGCGCAGGCGTGCCACCGGCGTGCGCAGCTCGTGGGAAACCGCCCGCACCAGCTCGCGCTGCATGGTCAGCGAGCGCTGCAGGTGCTCGGCCATGCCGTTGAAGGCCGCGGCCAGGCGCCCCACCGAGTCGGCGTCGCCGGCCGGCACGCGGGTGTCCAGGCTGCCCTGGGCGATGCGCGTGGCGGCAAACTCCAGCCCCGACACGCGCCGCTCCAGTTGGCGCACCAGCAGGTAGACCACCAGGCCGATCAGGCACAGGCCAAGAAAGGTGATCAGGATCAGCAACTGCGGCGGATACGGGTTGAGCTGGTACAGCGGGCCGATTTCCAGCACCCAGGGCGAACCCGCCAGCCCGGCGAACACGCGGATCGAGTCACCATCCTTGCCCAGGGCCATGACCGTGTCGCCCTCCTCGACCCGGCGCCGCTGGTCATCGTCCAGGCTCACCCGCTCGATGCGCTGCAGGGCCACGCCAAAGCCGAAGCCCTTTTCTTTCTTGATCTGTGCCAGGCGCTGCTGCTGTTCGGTCACCGGGTAGCGCACCAATTCGTCGGCCAACAGATAGAGGGTGGCCCGCGCCAGTTGCTCGCTGATCTGTTTGATCTGCGCTACCAGCATCAGGTCTTCCTGGCCGACCTTGCGCAGCACCTGGGCCGCATGCGGGCCGGTCTTCTCGACCACCACCAGGCCGCGGTACAGGCGCGCCCGCTGGCCGCCATCGAGTGTGCGCGCGGTCATCGGTTGCAGCGCCAGCGGCACGCCGAGCAGGCGCTCCCAGATCAGCAGCGAGCGCTTGCGTTCGGTGTCGTTCTGCAGCGCCAGGTTGTCGGCCATCAGGCTGAAGGTACCCTGGGCCAGGCCCTCGCGGTGCTGGGCGGCACGCACTTCGTTGACCAGGTGCAGGCTGAGCACCCCGAGCAGGGCCACCAGCACCAGCACGGCCAGCATGCCGCCATAGATGCGCAGGAAGATCGAGTTGTTCATGGGGCCTCGCCGACGAACAGGTAGCCCTTGCTGCGCAGGGTCTTGATCAGCCTTGGCTGGAGCGGGTCGTCGCCGATCTTGGGGCGGATCCTGGAGATGCGTATGTCGATGGAGCGGTCCTGGCCGTCGTAGCCGACGCCACGTAGTGCAGTGAAGATCTGCTCGCGCGTCAGCACCCGCCCGGCGTTGCTGGCCAACAGCCAGAGCAGGTCGAATTCGGCGCCGGTCAGCTCGATCAGCTGTTCCCCCAGACGCGCCTCGCGCAGGCGATTGTCGATGCGCAGCGCGCCGAAGGCCAGGTCCTGGCGCTTGCTGTCCGGTGCTTCGCTGCGGCGCAGCAGGGCCTGAATGCGTGCCAGCAGCAGGCGTGGGCGTACGGGTTTGCAGACGTAGTCGTCGGCCCCCAGGTCCAGGCCCTGCACCTGGTCGAGTTCATCGCTGCGGGCGGTCAGCATGAGGATCGGGCCGGGGTACTGGCTGCGCACCCGGCGGCAGATGCTCAGGCCGTCCTCGCCGGGCAGCATCAGGTCGAGAATGACCAGGTCGGGCTGGCTGTCGACGATGCGCCGCGCGGCGCGGGCGCCATCGCCCTCGACGCTGACTTCGTAGCCGTTGGCCTGCAGGTACTCGGCGGTGAGCTCGGCCAGGCGCTGGTCGTCTTCGACGATGAGGATGCGGGGTGCGGGGTGGTCCATGGCTTGTGCCTTTGTTTGTTGTTTTTCTGTGGCCTGTGCCGGCCCCTTCGCGGGTGAACCCGCTCCCACAGGGACCGAGCCGCTTTCGAAGCCTGTGCAATACCTGTGGGAGCGGGTTCACCCGCGAAGGGGCCAGCACAGGCAACATAACCCTTTAACCAAAAAGCAACATCCCCTCGGAATACTACGGCTGCCATCCGGTACTGCCAACCTGCCAGCAGCCCCTAGACTGAACCGTTTTTTGTGATAGGGTTCGCGCCCGAAAAATTCTGCCCCGGGGCAGCAAGACGCAGAAAAATACTGCAAACCACTTGGCACAAGGCCTACAGCGAATACCCACCATTCACTCACAAAGTACGCACAAGTTATCCACAGGCGCTCGCCTTGCAAAGCCCCCAATACCGCATTATCTTGTATCCCGATCGCAGCGAACCACTAGATATAGGGGTTCGTGCAAAATCACACACAAAAGTCAACCCGCAAAATCAAGCGATTTTTTCGGGTGAACTTCAAGTGATTCCAGCAGCCAAACCGCTCCTGCGGAGGCGACCGAGGCAAGCCCTTCCAGGGCCTTGTTCGGGTATGGGTGTTACAGGCCAGGCCTGGCATCCATCAGCAACAGTTTTTGGGCCCGGCCCAGAACCTTTGACTTCGGCCAGGGAGCGGCGAGCCAATTGCCCTTATTCCTGAGTCTGTCCCGAAGTTGGTACGCCCGCGCGGGCGGATGCGCATGCATTGCCCATCCCCGCCAGGCCATCGAGCAAGTGGACGGAACGGTGGGCGCCCAAAAGGCGCCTGAACAATATAGAAACTGTGGAGACACCCACCCATGCAAACCGACACAACTCGCGAGAACCCGCAGGCCAAGGTGCCGCAGGCCGCCGATTCCAACCAGGATCTGGCCGCCACCGCTCCCGGCCAACTGCGTGTGATCAAGCGTAACGGCACTGTCGTCCCCTACACCGACGACAAGATCACCGTGGCCATCACCAAGGCGTTCCTCGCAGTTGAAGGCGGCACCGCCGCCGCTTCGTCGCGCATCCACGACACCGTCGCGCGCCTGACCGAGCAGGTCACCGCTACGTTCAAGCGTCGCATGCCATCGGGTGGCACCATCCACATCGAAGAAATCCAGGACCAGGTCGAACTGGCCCTGATGCGCGCCGGCGAGCAGAAGGTCGCCCGTGACTACGTGATCTACCGCGAGCAGCGCGCCAAGGAGCGTGCCACCCGCGTCAACACCGAGTCCGTGGTCGAGCCGCACCCGACCATCCGCATCACCCTGGCCGACGGCAGCCTGGCGCCGCTCGACATGGCCCGCCTGAACACCATCATCAGCGAAGCCTGCGAAGGCCTGGCCGAAGTCGATGGCGACCTGATCCAGCGCGACACCCTGAAGAACCTGTACGACGGCGTGGCCATCAAGGACGTCAACACCGCCCTGGTGATGACCGCCCGTACCCTGGTCGAGCGCGAGCCGAACTACTCGTTCGTTACCGCCCGCCTGCTGATGGACACCCTGCGCGCCGAAGGCCTGGGCTTCCTGAACGTGGCCGAGAGCGCCACCCACCACGAAATGGCCGACCTGTACGCCAAGGCCCTGCCGGCCTACATCGACAAAGGTGTAGAGTTCGAGCTGCTGGACCCGGCCCTGAAAGGCTACGACCTGGACCGCCTGGGCAAGGCCATCGACCACGAGCGTGACCAGCAATTCACCTACCTGGGCCTGCAGACCCTGTACGACCGCTACTTCATCCACAAGGATGGCGTGCGCTTCGAGCTGCCACAGGTATTCTTCATGCGTGTGGCCATGGGCCTGGCGCTGGAAGAGAAAGACAAAGAAGCCCGTGCCATCGAGTTCTACAACCTGTTGTCGTCCTTCGACTACATGGCCTCGACCCCGACCCTGTTCAACGCCGGCACCCTGCGCCCGCAGCTGTCCAGCTGCTACCTGACCACCGTGCCGGACGACCTGTCGGGCATCTACCACGCGATCCACGACAACGCCATGCTGTCGAAATTCGCCGGTGGCCTGGGCAACGACTGGACCCCTGTGCGTGCACTGGGCTCCTACATCAAGGGCACCAACGGCAAGTCGCAGGGCGTGGTTCCGTTCCTGAAAGTGGTCAACGACACCGCCGTTGCCGTCAACCAGGGTGGCAAGCGCAAGGGCGCCGTGTGTGCCTACCTGGAAACCTGGCACCTGGACATCGAAGAATTCATCGAGCTGCGCAAGAACACCGGTGATGACCGTCGTCGTACCCACGACATGAACACCGCCAACTGGATCCCTGACCTGTTCATGAAGCGTGTCTTCGATGACGGCAAGTGGACCCTGTTCTCGCCTTCGGAAGTGCCAGACCTGCACGACCTGACCGGCAAGGCCTTCGAAGAGCGCTACGAGTACTACGAAGCCCTGACCGAGTACAACAAGATCAAGGTGTTCAAGACCATCCAGGCCAAAGACCTGTGGCGCAAGATGCTGTCGATGCTGTTCGAGACCGGCCACCCGTGGCTGACCTTCAAGGACCCGTGCAACCTGCGTTCGCCGCAGCAGCACGTGGGCGTGGTCCACAGCTCGAACCTGTGCACCGAGATCACCCTGAACACCAACAAGGACGAGATCGCGGTCTGCAACCTGGGCTCGATCAACCTGCCGAACCACATCGTCGACGGCAAGCTGGACACCGCCAAGCTGCAACGCACCGTGAACACCGCCGTGCGCATGCTCGACAACGTGATCGACATCAACTACTACTCGGTGCCGCAAGCGCGTAACTCGAACTTCAAGCACCGCCCGGTCGGTCTGGGCATCATGGGCTTCCAGGATGCGCTGTACCTGCAGCACATTCCGTACGGCTCCGATGCTGCCGTCGAGTTCGCCGACAAGTCGATGGAAGCGGTCAGCTTCTACGCCATCCAGGCGTCCTGCGACCTGGCCGACGAGCGCGGTGCGTACGAGACCTTCCAGGGTTCGCTGTGGTCCAAGGGCATCCTGCCACTGGATTCGCAACAGATCCTGATCGAGGCCCGTGGCGCCAAGTACATCGACGTCAACCTGGAAGAGTCCCTGGACTGGGCCCCGGTGCGCGAGCGCGTCAAGAAAGGTATTCGTAACTCGAACATCATGGCCATCGCGCCGACCGCGACCATCGCCAACATCACCGGCGTGTCGCAGTCCATCGAGCCGACCTACCAGAACCTGTACGTGAAATCGAACCTGTCGGGCGAGTTCACCGTGATCAACCCGTACCTGGTCCGCGACCTGAAGGCCCGTGGCCTGTGGGACTCGGTAATGATCAACGACCTGAAGTACTACGACGGTTCGGTGCAGCAGATCGAGCGTATCCCGCAAGAGCTGAAGGACCTGTACGCCACCGCGTTCGAAGTCGAGACCAAGTGGATCGTCGATGCCGCCTCGCGTCGCCAGAAGTGGATCGACCAGGCCCAGTCGCTGAACCTGTACATCGCCGGCGCCTCGGGCAAGAAGCTGGACGTGACCTACCGCATGGCCTGGTACCGTGGTCTGAAGACCACCTACTACCTCCGTGCCCTGGCCGCGACCAGCACCGAGAAGTCGACCATCAACACTGGCAAGCTCAACGCCGTTTCCAGCGGTGGCGACAGCGCCCCGGTCCAGGCAGCCGGCCCTGCGCCAGTGCCGAAGGCCTGCGCGATCGACGAGCCTGACTGCGAAGCCTGCCAGTAAGGCCTGAGTGCCGCGCGGGGTGCCCACGGGCGCCCCGCGCGGCATTTTTGTATCCGCCCTGCGCTGAAACCGGCCGCGTAACTTCGGTCGAAGAAGCACGCAGGCATCTCAAGACACGCATTGCCGAAACGTTGCATACAACTCGGTAGCTGCGGATTGACCCGGTTCCTGTAGGAGCGGCCTTGTGTCGCGATGGGCCGCAAAGCGGCCCCGGCGATGTATGTGGCGAAGCTGCAATATTGGGGGCGCTTTCGCACCCCATCGCGACACAAGGCCGCTCCTACAAAGATCGCGCCAACACCACATCCTGTGCTTAAAAAATAAATAACCACAACATATAGTGCCTTTCGCGTTTTACCGCTACACTTCCCCCCTGTATCTGATGACACACGCTTCGTGAACGGACGCACGCCAAAACGGTCGAAAAAGTTACCCTCGCCCGCCAGACACGCACCCCGATCGAAGGCGAATTCCGGTATACTGCGCCCCCTCTGAAAAGGGCACCTTTCAATTGTCCTGGCCCCTCCGAGAGGCCTGGCCAGGTACAAGCCAGAACACACCAGATGTAAACGAGAGTCAGCCTCTCGAGCTGTCCATTCGCCGTAACGGCCTTGCGTCAGGCATCACATTCTTAAAATCCAACCGGTTGCCCCAGGGCGACCCTCAAGCAGGAGCCAAACCATGCTGAGCTGGGACGAATTCGACAAGGAAGACGGCGAAGTAGCCGCCAAAGGCAACACCCCTGCGCAGGCCGCTGCCGCCGCTACCCTCGACAAGCTCGACAGCGCCGGTGGTGCCGCCGCCCTGGAAGCCCGTGCCGCTACCGCTGACGACTCCGACGCCGTCAAGCGCGCCAAGGCTGCCCTGAACGACCTCGACATCGCCGAAGGCCTGGCCGAGCTGGAAGGCTCCGGCGCTCGCGTGCGTGTTGACGAAAAGCGCATGATCAACTGCCGCGCCGACCTCAACCAGCTGGTACCGTTCAAGTACGACTGGGCCTGGCAGAAGTACCTGGACGGCTGCGCCAACCACTGGATGCCGCAAGAGGTCAACATGACCGCCGACATCGCCCTGTGGAAGAGCATGGACGGCCTGACCGAAGACGAGCGTCGCATCGTCATGCGCAACCTCGGCTTCTTCTCCACTGCCGACTCGCTGGTAGCCAACAACCTGGCCCTGGCCGTGTACCGCCTGATCACCAACCCGGAGTGCCGCCAGTACATCCTGCGCCAGGCCTTCGAAGAGGCGATCCACACCCACGCCTACCAGTACTGCATCGAGTCGCTGGGCATGGATGAAGGCGAGATCTTCAACATGTACCACGAGATCCCGTCGGTAGCGAAGAAAGCCGCCTGGGGCCTGAAGTACACCCGCGCCATCTCCGATCCGGAATTCAACACCGGCACCGTCGAAACCGACAAAGAGCTGCTGCGCAACCTGATCGCCTACTACTGCGTACTGGAAGGCATCTTCTTCTACTGCGGCTTCACCCAGATCCTGTCCATGGGCCGCCGCAACAAGATGACCGGCGTGGCCGAGCAGTTCCAGTACATCCTGCGTGACGAGTCGATGCACCTGAACTTCGGTATCGACGTGATCAACCAGATCAAGATCGAGAACCCGCACCTGTGGGACGCGGCGATGAAGGAAGAAGCGACCCAGATGATCCTGCAAGGGACCCAGCTGGAGATCGAATACGCCCGTGACACCATGCCACGCGGCGTGCTGGGCATGAACGCAGCGATGATGGAGGACTACCTCAAGTTCATCGCCAACCGTCGCCTGACCCAGATTGGTCTGAAGGAAGAGTACCCAGGGACTACCAACCCGTTCCCGTGGATGAGCGAGATCATGGACTTGAAGAAAGAGAAGAACTTCTTCGAGACCCGTGTGATCGAGTATCAGACTGGTGGGGCGTTGAGCTGGGATTGATATCCGAGCGAGCATAGAGAAGGCTGCCGATTGGCAGCCTTTTTTATTGGCTGGGAAAAGCCGAAGAGGAAGCTTCCTACAAGGTTCTCATTGTGACTTTTGTAGCGTCGCGATAACGTCTGTCGGCGCTTAAGAACGCTCACGCAGCGGTATTCCGTTCCCGTTAGCAGCGGCTCTCCAAATCAGGATGGCCAAGATGGACAGTTTCAATACACCTACCCTCTTCACCCGCCACAACCGCCCCCTCCACACCCTCTGGCTCGAATCCCAAGCCTGGTTCTGCGCCCACGAACTCGGCCGGCTGAGTGGTCACTTCTACGACGAACACTGCATGCGCAAGCTCGACCCGGATCAGTACCGCTCCGTGCAGTTGCTGCGCTATGGCAAGTACCAGGAAACCACGATGGTCAGCGAATCCGGGGCCTATACCTTGTTGGCGCATCACCATGTGCCGGAGAACCGGCATTTGCGCTGGTGGCTGACGCATGAGGTGGTGGCGGTGCTGCGTGATCGGCAGGAGGACGGGGTGGAGGATGTTCCGCGACTGGGGCAGATGTGCTGGCCTGGGGGGCGGAGCGCGACGTTGTTGTATTGGCAGAGTGAGCCTTGGGTGAGGATGCGGGATATGCCGGTGGTGCTGGCTGGGGAAGTGCAACAGCTGCCGCCGGTAGAGAAGCCGAAGTTGAGTTGGCGGGAGTGTGCGCAGCGGGCGCTGCGGTTGCATGGGGTTTAAGCGGCGGGTTTGCCTGGGCGGGCCTCTTCGCGGGTGAACCCGCTCCCACAGGTACTGCGCTGGCTTCGGGATCACGCTGTACCTGTGGGAGCGGCCGTGGCCGCGAACACCGGCGCAGCCGGTGCCATGCACCGCGTCGCCTGATTCGCGGGCTTGCCCGCTCCCACAGGTATTGCGCTGGCTTCGGGTTAACGCTGTACCTGTGGGAGCGGCTTTAGCCGCGAACACCGGCGCAGCCGGTGCCATACACCGCGTCGCCTGATTCGCGGGCTTGCCCGCTCCCACAGGTACTGCGCTGGCTTCGGGCTCACGCTGTACCTGTGGGAGCGGCTTTAGCCGCGAACACCGGCGCAGCCGGTGCCATCCACCGCGTCGCCTGCTTCGCGGGCTTGCCCGCTCCCACAAATGCCGGTGCCATCCACAGCTAGTTCATTTGCTTGCCTACAACACCACTGCCCTGCTACTTCCCCTCCCCAACCGGCTCCACCCGCTGCACCACGATCTGCATATGGCTCGCCATGTCGCTCAGTATCACCTCCCCTTCCTTGTACTCCGGGGTGATCATCAGCGAGCGGACAAAATGCTCGTTGCCACCTTCGCGCTTTTGCACGTTCTCGAACGCCACGATGATCGTGTCGTTGCGCCAGTTGCTGATGTCGAAACCGCCCGCAGCAACGAACTCACTAATGTCGCGCTCGTCGTTGAACACATTGGCAGGCAGGATCAGCAGGCGGTCCTTGAGAAACACCTGATAATACTGGCGAGGCCCCACCGGCCAGTTCTGCTCCACCACGTGCTCGATGCGCCAGTGATGGACGTTATTCTCATAGACCACGACACGCTCGACCTTATGGCCATTGCAAGCAACGAGCAAGGGCAATAGCAAACCACCGAGCCAGGTACGCTTTCGGCGCAGATTCATCCCGATCCCCTCGTTACATCAGAGAAAGGTTCATTTAGAGGTTTTAGCCGCGCGACGGTTGAATTTACGGATGTCCCGATACTCCACCAGGCGCACGCGCATCTCGCGGTAACGCTGGCTGTTGATGATCAGCAGAGCCAGCAAACCGAACACCAGGACGGAAATGTACGCCCCCATGTGCGGGCGATAACCGTAGCTGGGCAATGCGGCGAGCAAGGCAACCACGAGGATGCCGATCACACCGCGCACGCCCCAGGCAAAGCCACGCACCATGGCGATATGCGAGGCGACGCTCAGTACACCGGCTGCCGCCAGCACCATCACCGAGAGTTCAGGGTCTGAGCTGCGCATATAGGTGGAAAACACCAGCGAGACGGTGCCGCCCAGCGCCATGCAGGAAAAGAAAAACTCGGCAATGAACACGCCGAAATAACGGGAAAGAAACGCTTGCAGCTCCTGATCACGGGTCACTCGGTAATCTCCTCGTAAAGCCCAACGGCAACCGATTGCACGAAGCTACTGCTGCCAAAGCCCGACAAGCCGCCTATCGAGTCTTTGATCAAGGTACGCGTGGCATGCTGAATTTCGGTAGGGGTAAAACGTTTGATCGCAGTACCCGCCGCTTGCTTCAGCTTGAGCTGCTTGGCAGTGAGCGACGGATGCTTGATGAGCAGAAGCTCCTCGGCCAGCGCCTTGCGTTGCTGCCGCGACAGGCTATGGAACAGCTCCCTCCAGCCCTTGCCGGTAGCCGCTTTGCGAGCCTGCAGGAACCGCACGGTGTTCAGGCTCGATGCGCCCACACCTGCCAGCGCGACGCCGTCCAGTATGCTCATCACGGTCTGGACCGTGTCGTTACTGTCGAGCCAGTCGTTCTGCCCTGGGTCGAACACTTCGTTGAACACTCGGTACCCGCCCATCATGCACTGCCCGGTACCCGCAGCCGCGGCGGCATAACCGACCGCCGTCAACACCATGCTGGCGCCGCCAGTGAACGGTACGGCAATGGTGCCACTGAACATGACGACCCAACCAAGATAGGCCGAGAGGCAACCCAAACTGGCGTTCACGGCCTCTGCCATCACCTTGCGCTCACGCGCGCCGGTTTGCAGCTGGGTCATGAACTGTTCAGGTGACTTGTAAGGTGCTGCCTCCTGCAGAATCACACGCTTGGGCGCAATGCTGCAGATAGGCTTGAATTCGCGAAGCACGATCACGTTGTACTCGGCATCGATATAGACAACACCAGCACCCACGATACCCGGGTCGGCATCGATGGCCCTGAACAGCTTCTGCTGGTCGACGGTCAACAACAGCCGCTGACGCGCCATTTGCTGCCGGTAGCCGCCCAGGGCGCCGGACATCAGATCAGTCACGACAACTCTCCTTGATTCGAAAAGCCGCTGCGCCGGCCCACGCACGCCCCGTGCAGGTCAGGCGACCTGCCAGGGGCTGCACGTGCACCGGCGCGAGCGCAACGGAGCGTGGGTTACACGTTCGGGCAAGGCACCGGCGCCCAGTCACCCATGTCGGGGCTGCGGCACATCTTGTTGACCTGGTCGACGCCAGCATTGGCCACCTGCTGGGCCTCGGCTTTCTTGGTAGTGGCCTTCTGCAGGGTCTTCTCGGTGGCGACCGCCTCTTGCGGCACGTTCGTGTTCACCTTGACGGCCTGGGTCTTCTTCTTGCCAGTGGTGGTCTTTGGCGGCTCAGCCACGGTTGCCACATCGGTACGAGCCACACCAACCTGCTTGAGGTCCTGCTCGTAGGCCTGGGTGTAGTTGTCGAGGTTTTCCGCAACGCGGCCGTTGACGGTGGCCAGCAGCTTGTTCGACTCCTGCAGGCCCGAGACGATCTCGGCCAGGCGCTTGCGCCCTTCGGTGTCGTTGATGCGGTTGGCCTTGCGGCCGTCGATCAGGCTGGTGAACTCACGCTGGTAGCAGCTTTGCGAAGCCTTGGCATAGGCCGTGGTGCGGTCCAGGTCGGCAGCGCTCTTGTCGATGTCGGTGGCGTACGAGGCAATGCGCTGCTTGTCGTCACTGATCTGCTTCTGGCGCTCGGTGTAGTAACCGGCCGCACCGCCCACCAAGGCACCACCCGCCGCACCGATGGCAGCGTTACGGCCGCGGTTGTCACCGTCGACCAGGGCGCCGGTCAAGGCACCGCCGAGGGCCCCGATGACGGCGCCTGTGGCAACCGAGCGGGTCATGTCACCGTCGGTGGAGCGCAGGTGCTGCACGGGCTCGTAGCAGCTCGGGTAGTACTCGACCTTGGTCGTGGCACCAACCTTGGACACCGGAGAGCTGGAGCAGCCTGCCAGCAGAACAGTGCTGAAACCGGCGGCGAGCAGCAGGGCGGAACGGGCATGGGTAGCCGTGAAGATGGTCTTGAACATGTCACTTTCTCACGTGGGTGGTTAAAACGGGGGGCTTCATGCCACCCCGCGGTTGCGTCAGGCAGAAGCCACTACGAAGGCCGCGCGGCGGCCGATGCCAGGAGCTCCTTGAGGATCGTTGCCGGGTCGGCCCGCCGGTTCTGGCGGTACTCCCCAACATGGCGAACGAACAGGGTCGCGCGGCTTACCAGGCTCTTGCCCAGGACCGGCTTGCGGTTGAGTTCTTCCTTGACCCGCTGGAACTGCGCCTGGATCACCGCATCGGTGTAGCGCGTACCACTGGCCAGGTTGTCGATGTAGATCGCCACGGCGCCATCGAGGGCGGCGCGGCCGTTGGCGATGGCTGCGGCGTACATGCTCACGGTGGTCTGGTCGCCACGCGCCTTGGCCTCGGCCTGGGTGTTGCGCAGGTTGGTCAGGCGAATGTTGTAGTTGTTGATGGTCTCGGCCACCAGCGCGGCAGACTGGATCAGGTTGCCGGCAGCCTCTTCGCGCTGGCGGCCGATCAGCGAAACGCTGCGCTTGAGTTCTTCGTTGACCAGCCCCAGCTCGGCCTGCTGGCGCGGGTCGGCGGTGGCGGCGATGATGCTGTCCAGGCGCTTGGTCGGGTCCTGCACGGCATCAATATCGTCGGTCAGGCTGGCCAGGCGCCCTTCCTTTTGCCACTGCTCGAACAGTTCCTGGTAACGCGAACGGGGTGCCGACAAGGCGCCGATGGCCACCCGGAAGCCCGTGGTCTCGTTGCGCTGTTCGGTACCGTCAGCGCCGAACAGCGGGTACTCGCGGCGCATGCCGGTAAACAGCGTGCCCTCGCCTTCCAGGTAGTTGCCGCCCTTGACCACGAAGCCGCCATAGGCGCCTTGCAAGCGGCCGGCATGCACCAGCTGGAACGACTCCTGAACCATTTCGGCGGCATTGCCGATCACATCGAACAGCCCCAGCGGGTTCGGCAGCCGGGTACCGATCGGCATCAGGCGTGCGGCCTGCCCGGTGCCGCCAGCCACCTGGTTGAACACTGCCCAGTCGCCAAGCGGCCCGTCGCTGTCACTACCCTGGACCTTGCGCGGGAACAGCCGCCCTTCCAGTTCCTGGCGGCTTACCGCAGAGCCGCCACGGGCAGCGAATTCCCACTCCACTTCGGTGGGCAGGCGCACAAAACCGACCCCGCCGTCCTCAGCTTTGCTGCCCCGGCCACTGACCGGCAGCAGGTCACGGTGATGCTTGAGCAGCCAGGCACTGTAGACCGCGGCAAAGCGCTCGGCCTCGAAGCGCGACAGCTTGACCTTGGGCAGGCGCCCCGCCGCCGTGGTATCGGGCTGACAGGCCGGCGCCGCCTCGCCGCTGGCCAGCGACTGGGCCTGAGCCATCACCTGGGCATACTGCCGGGCGCTGACCTCGTACTTGCCGATGAAATACATCATCGGCTTGAGCGGGCCAGCCTGGTCGAGTACGGGCAGGTTGGGGGCGACAGCCTTCTGCCAGGCGGGCGAAAGGTCCTGGAGGCTGAACTGGCCATTGATGAAGTCACGCCGATAACCGGAAATGAACGACTGCTGGTAGCCGGCCTCGCCCTCGCTGAACGGGTAGCCGAGGTTGACCTCGCGGTCGTCCAGGCTACCCTGGGCCAGCACGTAGACGCTGCGCAGTACCAGTTCGCCGCCGCATGGCAGCGGCAGGCTGACGTCGCCCGGCAAGGGCTTGGGGTTGTCCAGCTTGCTGGTGTCGACCGGCTGTGCCGGGGTGCTGGCGGCAGCGGCGTTGGCCGGCTTGGCCGAATTGGCAGGCGGCTCGTCGGTACCCGGCGAACAGGCCGCCAGGCCCAGCGTGGTCAGAAGCAGGGCCGTAGCCCCGAGACGAAGTTCAGACATCACGGATTCCTTGACTGGCATCGATGCGCGCCACCCGCCAGCCACCCAGGGCAGCAGCGGCTGTGCTGGCCAGCAGCACCGCAGACAACGCAACGAAGTAATGCATGGGCAACAGATGGCTGGCGTATTCGCCTGGCACCTGCGTGAAGATCCGGTTGAGGCCCTGCTCGGCCAGCAGGTACAGGCCGCCGGCAACTGCGGCCGCCAGCACGCCGCTGTACAGCGCCTGCAACACCACGAACAGCAGCAGCGCGGCCGTGCCGAACCCCAGCAGGCGCAGCACCGCCAGCTCACGCTGCTTGCGCTGTACCGCCGCCACCGCGCCAGCGGCGATGGCTGCCACGGCACCGGCCACGGCCAGGCTGGTGATGATCCAGAACACCAGGTCAAGGTTGCGGCTCAGGGCCTGCACCTGGGCGATCTGCGCTGCCTGGGTCGATACCAGCCACTTGCGTTCGGCAAAGTAGGCGCGCAGCGTCTCGACATCAGCCAGCCCACGGGCATACAGGCGAAACGCCGGGTATATCCGCTGCGCATCATTGCCTGCGGCCTCCCCCGGCCAGCCCAGCGCCGGCACGCCGCGCCCGTCGCGGTAGTCCTCGACCGCTTCGAGCAGGGCCAGGGAAGCAAACAGGCCATCGCGCTCGAACGCCGCCAACGGCAGCACGGCAGCTACCTGCAGGCGCGTCTGGCGCCATTGCATCTGGCCGGCCTGCTGCCGGCTGAAGCTGGCCTGTAGCTCATCACCGGCAGCGGCACCGAGCTTCTCGGCAGCGGTAAAGCTCAGTACCACCTGCTGCAGGCCCTGCGGCGGCGGCACCTGTTGCAACAAGGGGTCACCGGCAGCGGTCGGCAGCATCTCGACGGTTACCGCACGCCCCTTGGCAGGCAGCAGCAGCTCTGCAGTGGCGGCGATCTGCCGGGTCCGCGCGATGGCGAAGGCGACGTCCGGTCGAAGCCCCAGGGCATCGATGAAATCGGCGCGGAAACGGCCACCGCCCAAGGGAATGATCTCGCGTACGCTCGGGTCGCGTTGCAGCCGCTCGGTCAGGCTGCCGACCAGGCCGAACTTGAGACCGAACAGCACCAGCAACGGCGCGATCACCGCGACCAGCGCCAGCACGCTGCACGCCGACAGCCGCGCATCGTTGCGGTAGTCCTGCCAGGCCAGGCCGGCGATCAGCCACGGGCGCATCAGACGGCCTGCGCCAAGGTGGCGGTGACGCCGCCGTCGGCATCGCGTCGGCAGGCCATGCGCAGCACGCTCAACCCGGCCCTGCGCGCCAGCGCTTCGTCATGGGTGGCGAGCACGCAGGTCACCTGGCGCGCCTGTGCTTCACGCAGCAGCAACTGCATGACCCGCTCGGCGCTCACCGGGTCCAGCGCTGCGGTAGGCTCGTCGGCCAGCAACAATGCCGGCGCATGCGCCAGGGCCCGGGCGCAGCTGACCCGCTGACGTTGCCCCAGCGACAACGCGGCAGGTTTCTTGGCCAGCTGGTCATGCACATCCAGCGCCTCGGCCAGGCGTTCGACGCTGCCATCCTCGCCCAGCCCCAACAGCTGCCGTGGCAGGCGGATATTGCCGCGCACATCGAGGAAACCGAGCAATCCGCCGGCCTGCAGCACATAGCCCAGCTGGCGGCTGCGCAGCGCCGCCAACTGGTCGAGGCGGCGCTGGCGCCACAGGCCAGCCACATCGGTGCCGGCGAAGACGAAGCCCTCGGCGGCATCCGGCGCCAGCACCAGCGCCAGCAGGTCGAGCAAGGTACTCTTGCCGCAGCCGCTGGGGCCGACCAGGGCCACCCGTGCCCCTGCCGCCAACTGCAGCCGGTCGATCTGCAGGCTGTAGCGCTGGGCACCCTGGCCGCGCGTCTTGTGCACCGCGTGCAGGCTGATCATCACGGCAGCGTCGACAGCGGAACACGGTACAGGGCATCGCCCGGCTCGGCCTTGCCGAAGCGCACCCAGTTGGCCATGTCGTTGTGGAAGGTTTCGTACAGGCGGATCTTCGAGTCCAGCTCGTCGATGAAATCCTCCTGTTCGGCCACCGACAGCGACAGCCACAGGTCCTCGGTCATGCTCAGGGACTTGCTGCGGTATGGCAGGCCTTCGAGGTATTCGCCCAGTACCCCGCCCTGGGCCAGGTTTGCGCCCTTGCGCAGGGCACCCGGATCGCGGCTCATGTAGGCACTCGCGCTGGCGATCTCGTTGAAGAAATCACCCGGTGAACTGCGGGTCTTGCGCGCGGCATCGACGATCAGCTTCAGCGACTGCTGCAGGTCATTGAGCTGCAGCTTGGTCAGCATCACGCACACCTGCAGGCTCGGCAACGCCGGGTTGGCCAGGTCATGGTCGGCGGCCCAGGCGCTGACCAGTTGCGGCGCCTGGCTGGCGCCGTTACGGCCGAGGAAGTCCATGTGCATGGCATAACCGATCGCCTGGGACTTCGCCGCCAGGCTCGCGCCCGAGCCCAACTGGGGCAACGGCTGCGGCTGCTGTTCACGCACCTGGTGCACCAGTTCGGCGAACGTCGAGCCGATCTCGCGCACGCGCTCGCCAAAGGCGCCCACATCGCCGCCCGGCACAGCCACGTACAGGTCACCGATCTGCGGGTTGCTGTCGGCGGTAAGCACGCGGTACTGGCTTTCGGCAGCGCCATGGTTTTTCGCACCGGCCGGGGTGCGCAGGTGCAGGGCGTAGATCCTGATCTGCTTGCTCAACGCAGCCTGGCGAACCTCGGCCTCGTTCATCTGTGTGCTGCTGTAGGGGTCGTTCTTGCGCAGGGCACCGGCATCGCTGACCAGCAGGACGATGCGCCCGCCATAGCCCGACCAGTCCATGCCCTCCACGGCCTGCATCACGCCGGCAAAGGCATCTTCGTTGAACGAATGGCTGGAGACGCTGGTGGCCTTGACCTGCGCGGCAGCCTTGAGGAAGCGCGCCGGGTCGCGGCCCTCCTCCAGGCTGACCAGGGTCTTGCTCAGGTAGTCCAGGCCCGGGGTGCGCTTGACGCTGTTGCGAAAGCCCACCAGGCCGAAGCTGACATTGCCCAGCTCGCCCCGTGCAGCCAGTTGCGCCTGCAGTTCGCTGACCACCTGGCGCACGCGGTCGATGTAGGGTTGCATCGACACCGACGTGTCGACCACCAGGACGATGCCGGTACGGAAGCGGTTGTCCGTTGCCACGGCCGCACCGGCAGCCGTGGCCGCCTGGCTGCGAACGCTGCTGCCGGGGTCGATGGAGGCGACGTTGAGCAACTGCACCGGCTGGCCGTCGGCGCCGAAGCTTTCGCGGTAGTCGAAGATCGGCATCAGGTAGAACTGGTTCTGCGGCACCGCGCTGGCGGCTGGCTCCAGGGCCAGCACCTGGGGCACCTGGTCGGGCTCGTTCTGCGCCTTGAGCAGGTCGGCGCGGGCCCTGCCGGTGTCGTCGAGCAGTTGCTGCAGGTCATCGGCCTGGCGCATGAACATCACCGGTGAACGGCCGGAACGCTCGGTAAACTTCAGCACCAGGCTTTGCTTCCAGTCGCTGGTTTGTGCCGCAGGCAACCAGCCGTCGCGCTGGCCGCTGCTGGAGGCGCCAACTTCCAGCCATGGCTGGCCGTCGATATCCTTGCGCTGGTACACGTACAGCACCGAGAACGCCGGCAGCGGTTCACCGGCGCTGTCACCGGGCCGTGCGCGCAGTTGCGCTTCGGGCTTGCTCAGCACGCGTTGGAACAGGGTTTTCTTGCCCGGCATCAACAAAGGCCGGCCGTCTTCGCTGGCCGCTGGCGGTGGAGCGGTTGGCGTCAGCGGTTCGCTCGCGGTTTGCGCCACGGGTGGCTGCACGTCCGGTTGGTCGCTGCCACTGCGCAACCAGAACAAGGTCGCGCCCAGGCCCAGCGCCGCGGCTATGGCCACGGCCAGCATGGCCTTGGCCGGCATGCCCGAGGCTGGTTTCGGCGGCGCAGCGGGCCTGGGCCGGGACGGCTCCTTGGCAGGCGCGGGTGAGGCGACCGGCTCGGCCGTGGCCTGCGGAATATCGATGGACATTGGCGTCAAGCCGCCAAGGTCTGCCTTGCCCGGCATCGCGACCGGCAACGGCCGGATCACTGTGCTGTCCTGGTCATCGGCAGGCAAGCGATCGAGTGCGGCCAGCAACGCGTCGGCATCGGCGAAGCGTTGATCAGGGTCCTTGGCCAGCAGCCCGCGCAGGATGTCCTGGTAGCGCCCGTGCTCGATGGGCAGCTCCGGTAGTGGCTCGGTCAGGTGGGCCAGTGCGGTCGACAACGCATCGGTGCCACGGTAGGGCAGCTCGCCGACAAGGATCTCGTACAGCACCACCCCAAGCGCATACAGGTCGGCGCGGCCGTCGATGTCCATGCCCCGCGCCTGCTCCGGGCTCATGTAGCTCGGGGTGCCGACGGCGAAGCCAGCCTGGGTGAACTGGGTGCGGTCATCCAGCGACTTGGCGATGCCAAAGTCCGAGAGCACCGCCGTGCCGTCGGCGCGGAACAGGATGTTGGCCGGTTTCACGTCGCGGTGCACCAACCCCTGGCCGTGGGCATAACCCAGCGCCTGGGCGATCTGCCGCACGTACAGCAAGCCCTGCTCGGGTGCAAGCCCGGCGGCGATGCGCTCCTTGAGGGTGCCGCTGGGCAGGTACTCCATGGCCATGTAGTACAGCTCGCCGACGTTGCCGATGTCATGGATGGTGGCGATGTGCGGGTGCGCCAGCCGCGCCAGGGTGCGCCCTTCGCGCAGGAAGCGCTCGCAGAAGGTAGGGTCGGCGGCAAGGCTCGCGGCCATCACCTTCAGCGCCACCTTGCGCTGCAGCGAGCGCTGGGTGGCCAGGTAGACGCTGGCCATGGCGCCCTGGCCAATCTCGCTGTCGATGTCGAATCCGGGAATCTGCATGTTCGGGGTGCTCTTCATTTCGCCTTCACCACCACGGCGGTGATGTTGTCAGGGGCGCCACGGGTCAGCCCCAGGTGTACCAGGCTGCGGACCACCTGATAGGGGTCGGCGTGGCCGAGCACGTCGGCGATCTCGTGGTCTTCGGCGGTCTTGTTCAAGCCGTCGCTGCACAGCAGGTAGGTGTCGCCCGGCTGTACCTGCACATCCACCGCCTGGAGTTCGAGCTGGTCCTCGACGCCGATGGCGCGGGTAACGATGTTGCCGCGCGGGTGTACGCGCGCTTCGGCCTCGTTGAGCAGGCCGCTGTCCTGCAGTTCCTGGACATAGCTGTGGTCATGCGACAGGCGCTCGATACGGCCATCGCGCAGCCGATACAGGCGGCTGTCACCAGCCCACAGGCCTACCGCCCGGTCGCCGCGTGCGGCCAGGACCACCACCGTGCTGCCCATCATCGCCACGCCCCGGCGCAAGGTCTCCTCGCGTACGGCGCTGTTGACCTGGGCCAAGGTGTCGCGCAGGGCCTGGGTGAAATCCTCCAA
This sequence comes from Pseudomonas sp. B13(2017), assembly GCF_002113245.1. Classification (NCBI taxonomy): domain Bacteria; kingdom Pseudomonadati; phylum Pseudomonadota; class Gammaproteobacteria; order Pseudomonadales; family Pseudomonadaceae; genus Pseudomonas; species Pseudomonas sp. B13(2017). The sequence goes on along the minus strand of NZ_NEJX01000012.1, from coordinate 36,836 downwards.
CCCATCGATGAGCGGCAACTGGCGCAGGCTGTCCACGGCCAGGCTGCTCACATAGTCCCCGGCGGCATGCCCACCCATGCCGTCGGCAACGGCCCACAGGCCATCCCAGGTCAGCTCCAGGCAGGCGTCTTCGTTGATCTTGCGGACCATGCCTACATGGCTGTAGCTGGCCGCGCTGTAGTGCACGCGGCTCATGCTGGACTCGCCTCGCTGCCCAGCAGGAACGCGGCGAACTGCTCGCTGCGCGGCAGGCCCTGGCTACGCAGCAGGCCAGGTGCGATCCGCTCGCTGCCCAGGCCCCACCACAGGCTCATGCCTTCGCAGGCACATTCGGCCAGGGCCAACGCCCTGCCCTGCGGCGTGCTGCCGTCGAGCCGCTGCAACCCGCCCACGGCTAGACGTGGCCCCTGCAGCAGCGGCCGGGGTTGGTCGAAAGGCTGCAAGGCTGCCTCGAAATGCTCGAAAGCCGCATCCGCTTCAAGCGTGCCCAGCAACGCCGCCTCGACACCTTCGAACCACTCATCGGCCCCACCAACGATGCCTGCGATCGCCACCCCGGGCTCCAGCACCTGCGCCACGCTCAGCGGAAAATACCGCCCCACCCGGTCGATGCTCGGCATCAGCACGCCGACCACCGCGTCCGGGCCACACACCCCAGGCGCCAGGGCAAAGCGCCACAACGGGCTGACCAGGTAGGCCTGCAGCCAGGCCTCGCCAAGCGCCTGCTGGCTGGCCTGGATACCGGCGGCCAGCCACTGGTCCCAGGGCTGGATGAAGGTCTGCGGCAGGCCACGGCTGACGAAGTCGCCGCGACAGGCCAGTTTTCCGTAGAAACCCACGTCGTTCACAGATGCTCCGGCAGGCTGAAACCGCTGACCACTCGGCTGCGGAACGGGTTGAAGGCGCTGCTGGCACGCAGCTCGTACGACACGCTGGCGCCATCCACGCGCAAACGCAGGTTGAAACGTTCCGGCGAGCTGCCAGCCACCAGGTCGGCCTGGTCGAGCAGGCGGAACCACGCCCATGGGCCTTCCACGGTCAGCCCCGAACGGCCGCTGGCCGATGGCGGCGCGATCGACAGGCGAACCACGCCGATGCTGTTCGGGTTGGGCCACTGCAACGCCACCGGGCGGCTCGGGCCGTGGTCGTAGCTGACTTGCTGGCCGTCGAGATCAAGCAGGAACTGGGTGATGCTCGCGTCCATCGCCACCGGCTTGAGCTCGAAACGCACGCTTGGCTGCAGGCCGTTACCGCTGCGGAAGAACGCATCGCGGATGGTCGCCGCGCGCTGGAAGGTGTACAGCACATTGCCGCTGATCCCGAGCTTCTGCGCAGCGCCCGGCTGCCAGCTCCAGGGCGTGCTGGAAGTATTGACGTAGGGCTGCAGGTACTTGCGGAAGTAGTTGTCCATCACCCCACCGACCCCGAAGAACTGGCCGAAGTCTTCCAGGGTGGCGTCGCGCGAACTGCCAGCCACCAGCGGGTAGCGGCCGCTGAGCGACTGCCGGTAGACATTCAGCACTTCGCTGGCCCAGGCGGCATTGAGCTGGTTGCGCACCCCGCCCATGACGATGCCATGGGTCGAGCCGAGTACCGAACTGACCAGGTTCTGCACCACCCTGGGCTGGCGCGCCGCGCCCAGGGCTACCCGTTGCGCCGCAGCCTGGGCCTGGTTCTTGGCCTCGCCGAGCAAGGCGTCGCCGCTGGCACCGACCATGGCGCTGACCTGCACGTAGAGCGCATTGAGGTCGGTGAGCAAGCCGTCGATGGCGGCGGGCTGGCCTTCACCGCTGCCGACCAGCGTGGCCAGCTCGGCGAAGTGCGCGGTCACCGGGTCCTGCGTGCGGGCCGCGGGGCTGTCGACGGGCAGCGGCGCGTCGCCGAGCAGCCCGCCAAGGCGCTGGCGCAGCTGGTCGACACCGGCCTGCTCGGCCTTGTCCTGGACCTTGTCGAGCGTGGTCGGCTGCGCCAGGTTGGTTTCACGGGCCACCGCCTGCAGCAGCTGCTTCATCGGCGAGGTCGGCCCGGACAGCACCCGCAGCACGTCGGCGGCTTGGCCAACGCTGGTGACAGGCACGACGTCCAGGTCGTCGAGCAGGGCATCCCAGTGGCGGATGTAATCCTGGTAGTAGAGTTGCTGCACATCGTCGGCCAGGCGTTTGGCATCGCCCGCTTCGCCCGGCGCGCGGCCCAGTACCCAGCGTTCTTCGGCCAGCGTGGTGCTCTGCGCCAGGCTGGCGACGAGAAATGCCTGGCGGTAGCCCTGCACGGTGAACAGCCCCGGCAGCGGCTCGCTCAACGGCTTGCCGCTCTTGAAGCGAAACACCAGGGCGGCATCACGCCCGGCAGCGTCGCTGACGCGGAAGTCTTCGACCCCGCCTGGCAGCTTCTGGCGCTTGACCCGGTCGTAAACACGCTGGGCCACCGGCAACTGCTGCAGCTGGCGACGGGTGTCGTCGATCAGGCGCTGGTCCAGGCGTGCGTTCGGCGGACGTTTCTCGAACAGCGCCGCCAGGTGCTGCCCCAGGGCTTGGCGCAGGTCGGGCGCAAGGTCGCGGGGTAACTGGCGCTCCCAGTCGAGGGTGATCCAGGCCTTGATGAAGTCTGGGTCGTAGTGCTCGGCATCGGCCAGCATCAGGTAGGCCTTGAGCCCTTCGTAGAGGTAATCGGATGGCCCCCCGGCATACAGCTGTTCCTCGATGCGGGTGACCAGGCGCGGGGCGAAAATGGCGATCAGCAGCTTGCGGTACAGGCTCTGCGATTCGCTTTCGAGCATGTCGCCCTGGTACAGGCCCAGGCCCTCAGCCCAGCTGGGAGGGTCGTCCGCCAGGTGGCGGACGGCGTTGAGCAGCGGCAGCACGTCGACCACGTTGCGCTGCGCAGGGCTCAGGCCTTGCACGCTTTTGCCCAGTGGCTGAAGGCGGCTGTCGACTTCGGCGATGTATTGCTGGTTGGCCCGGTAACTGAGGGCCCACAAGGTCCCGACCAGCAGCACCAACGCCACGCTCACGGCCAGCGCACCACGGGCGATCCACCGGCGCCGCCGCTCCACCTTGGGGTTGCTGCCAACCAGGCCGCGCTCGGCGAAGGCCACGGCAGTGAACAACCGCTCGATGAAATAGCTGCGCCCGCTACCGCTCTGGCGTGCCAGGTGCGCACGATCCAGGCCCATGCTCTGGGCCATGCTGCCGATCAGCCGGTCGATGGGGCTGCCTTCCTGGGTGCCGCTGGTGAAGTACACACCACGCAGTAACGCCCGTGCCTCGAAGGCGTTGGGCTTGAAGATGCCGTCGAGGAAGGCCTTGAGGTTGCCACGCAGGGCGGCGAACTGTTGCACGAAGCCATAGACAAGGTCGCGTCGGGCCGGGTCGCGTTCCTGTTGCAGGCGCTCGACCAGGCGCTCGCCGAGCCGCCGTTCGAGCAATGCGAACTCGTTGTCGAACTGCGCCAACGGGCCGTCAGCGCCCTGCTCGAGAGTATCCAGCGGGAAGGTCATGCCCCACACCTGGGCGCGTTCGTCCTTGCCCAGGTTGTCGAAGAACTCCATGAAGCCCGGCACCAGGTCGAGCTTGGTCAGCATCAGGTAAACCGGGAAGCGCACGCCCAGCTGACTGTACAGCTCCTGGATGCGCGCGCGGATCGCCGCGGCGTGGGCGGCGCGCTCGGCGTCGCTGCCCAGCAGCAGGTCGGACAGGCTGATGGCGATGAATGCACCGTCGATGGGGCGGCGCGAGCGCTGGGTCTTGAGCAGGTCGAGAAAGCCCAGCCAGGCCGCCTTGTCGACCTGGGCGTGGCTGTCCTGGGTGGTGTAGCGGCCGGCAGTGTCGAGCAGCACCGCCTGGTCGGTGAACCACCAGTCGCAGTTGCGCGTGCCGCCCACACCGCGGATGGCGCCCTCGCCCAGTTGCGCGGCCAGCGGGAAGTGCAGGCCGGAGTTGACCAGCGCGGTGGTCTTGCCCGAGCCGGGCGGGCCGATGATCACGTACCACGGCAGCTCGTAAAGGTTGCGACGCTCGTCACCGCCCAGACGGGCCTTCTTCAACAGGGCCAAGGCCTCGTCCATGCGCTGGCGCAGCGCCGCCAGCTCTTCGGTGGTGGCCACGCTGGCAGGGTCCGGGGCGGTTTCTGCGGCCAGGCTCTGCATGACCTTGGCCGCCTGCCGGCGCGCCTGCACGATGCGCCAGGCGCGGTAGCCGCCCCACAGGGCGAACAGCAGGACGATCAGCAGCCAGCGTGGCGTGGGCGACGCCAGCATGTCCAGCAACGGCCCGACGAACCAGATGATCAGGCTCAGGGCGATCAGGCCCAGCAGCGGGATCACCCAGCGAATGACAAAACTGAAAAACGCCTTCACTCGACGCCCTCCGCCAGAACGGTGATTTCAACCCGGCGATTCTTCGCCCGGCCCTGCGCGGTGTCGTTCGACGCCAGGGGCTCGGTGTCGCTCAGCCCTTGGGCGCTGAAGCGCTCGGGTTGCCCGGTGCGCGCGGCGAGGATGCCCTTGACCTCTTCGGCGCGCGCTTGCGACAACGCCCAGTTGGACGGGAAGCGCAACGTCGCGATGCGCTGGTTGTCGCTGTGCCCGGTGACCCGGACATTGCCCTTGACCTTGGCCACTGCCTCGGCGATGCGCAGCATCAGCGGCTGGAAATCGCCCTTGATGCTGGCGCTGGCGCTGGCGAACAGCTCGTCACCGCGAATGGTCACCACCGAGCGGTCGACCGCGTCTTCGACGGAAACCCGGCCGGCCTTGATGTCATCGGCGAGGAACCCGGCCAGGCGCGGGCGCTCCACTGGCTTGGGCTGCAGCACCGGGCGGTCCATGGCTTGTACCGGGATTTCGCCCAGCGCGTGGATACCCCGGAACACCGGCTCGGCATCGGCGGCCAGCTTCAGGCGCAGGCCGAACAACAGCAGCAACAGCAATGCCGCGGCCACCGCCAGGCCCACCCATGGCGGCACGAACTGGGCCAGGCGGTCACGGCTGACAGCCACCCCACGCCAGTGTGGCGAGAGTTCGCGCTCACGTTCGCCACGGGCACTGCGAATTGCCGCAGCGGTACGCTCGCGCAGTGCTTCGAGCTGGGCGCGGCCATCGTTCATGACCCGGTAGCGGCCCTCGAAGCCGAGGCTGGTGCACAGGTACAACAGCTCCAGCAGGTTGAGGCGTTCGCGCGGGCTCTGCAGGCAATGCTCCATCAGCTGGAACACCTTCTCACCGCCCCAGGCCTCGTTGTGCACCGTGATCAGCAAGCTCTGGCGGCTCCAGTCGCTGGCACTGCCCCACGGCGTGCTGAGCACCGCCTCGTCCAGCGCGGTGCACAGCGCATAGCGCGCCAGCAGCACCTCGTTGCGCACCACCCCGGCGGCTTCGGCACGGGTCTCGAACTGGCGCAGATAGGCCAGCAACTGCGCCCGCAGGCTGGCCGGCGCCGAATGAGCGATGGTGTTGCGCAGGCGGGTAAGCAAGGCCAGCAACGGCCCGGCCGCCTGCTCGAGCGGGTTGACACCCACGCCCTGGCCAGGCGCCAGGGGCTCGGCCGGTACCTGCAACGGCGGCGGCTGCGGCGCTGGCGCGGTGGGTTGCGGGGCAGCGCGGCCACCGGGGCGCGGCATGAACTGGGTACGGTCGTTGGCCTGCGGATCTTCCGGGTGCATCGCGGGTTATCCTCGAATGGCCCAGAAGGCCAGGCTCAGGCCGGGGAACTCGCCGGCGACGTAGAAGGCAAAGCCACCGGAGTGTTGCAACTGCTTCCAGTGCTCGCTGCCCCGGTCGAGCTCGAAGTAGGTGGAGCCGGCATGGAACGGGATCTGCCGGGGCGCCACCGGCAACGGCAGCAGGCCGATGCCCGGCAGTTGCAGGTTGACCAGGTCGCGGATGTGCTCCACCGAGCCGATCTTGCTCTGTTGGCCAAAGCGGCTACGCAGCGTCTCGCTGGGCACATCGGCACGCACCACCAGGACGAAACTGGCGCTGTCGAGCAGGCTGCGGTCGGCAAGCATGCCAACGTGGATGCCGTAGGCCTTCTCGACGATGGGAATGGCCACCGCCTTGCTGTCGATCAGCGTCGACAAGGCCTCGCGCAAGGCGGCCATCACTGGAGCGAAGGTCGCCGCCAGGTCGTCGTGCTGATACACCGGGAAGCTGTGCGGGCGGCGGCCATCGCGGGTGAAGGTGGCGAACTCGCCAGCCAGGGCCACCAGCTCGCTGTACAGCCGCTCGGGGTGCAGCGGGCTCAGCTGGTTGAGGTGTTCGACCAGCGGCTGGGCGCGGTTGACCAGTTGCAGCAGCATGAAGTCGGCAATCTCCGACGCCCCGCCATTGGCCGAGGCGACCACCCTGCCCGCCAGCGCTTCGCCACGCTGGTGCAGCAGGCCCAGCAGCTCGCCGCAGAAGCCGAACAGTTGTTGGCTGGCCGCCACGTCGAGTACCGGCGGGATGTAGCTGTCATCCACCACCAGTGCGCGGTCGGCGCGCTTTTCGCGGATGCGCAGCATGCCAAGGGCGGCGTAGTCGCTCAGGCCGTCCTCGCTGCGCAGCAGGCGCAGGGCGCGGCTGCCGAGGGCCAGCGGGGCACGGTTTTCGAACGGCGCGTTGTCGTCGCGCACCTCGCTGACACGGCTGACATAGCGGGCGCCAGCGACGGCTTCGCCCTCGTCGACGGTGTCGCGGGCCCCCGCCCGCTTGAGTGGCAGCCCCAGGTGGACAACGCCATCGCGCAGATCGTCGGGCACTTCCAGCGGCGCAGGTGGCAGGTCGTCGCGGGGGATGTCGAACGGCGTGCCGTCGGGCAGCAAGCCGCGGGCGCTGAGAATCGCCACCTTGCCCTGGGCAAGCAGGCCCTGGTCGAGCAGCAGCTCGGAGAAACCCCACGCGGCCACGCTCAGCGGCCGGTTGCGGGCGTCGACGAGGTGTTCGAGGTAGCGATCATGCTGTTGGAAATGCTGGGTCGTGATGAACATGCCTTCCGACCACACCACGCGATTGTTCCAGGACATGGGGACTCCGATTGCCTAGCGGGCAGGTTCAGGTTGTGGGGTGGCCACGGCGCTGCGCACGGCACGCACATCGAGGCTGATCTGATAGTCCCGCGGCGGCACCGGCAGCACGCTGCGCCACTGGGCCTGGTCGATCTCGCGGTAACCGACCACCAGGCCGATGTGGCGAGTGGCAGGGTCGAGCGGACGTTCCAGGCGCAACTGGCCGCCGGGCTGCAACAGCACTTCGTCCTGGTCGATCAGGTCGGCGCCGAGGGTGGCCTGGGCGCGCTCGGCCAGGGCGAAGTAGTCGGCGCGGGCAAATGCGGCGCTGTTCTTCAGCTCGTACAGGCGCACCCGTACCGGCGCAGGCGTGCCGCCAGGGCCCGGGTTCAGCCCCTCGGCGGCACTGAAATACAGGGTCACGGCTGCGCTGTCCGGTGCACTGTCGGCAGCGGGGGCAACCGGCGTGTCCTTGCTGCAGGCAGCCAGCAGCACCAGGCTCAGGGCTGCGACCAGTCGTATTGCTTTCATCCTTGTCCTCTTGACGTACCGTGGTCTTCCTGGGTGCGCTCAACTACGTTGCAAACGGCTGCTATGGGCCTCGTAGGCGCGGCTGAATTCGCGGCCGAACAGTTCCTGGAAATCGTCTTCGGCTTCACGGGAGATCTGCCCGTAAAGCTCAGTGAACTGCTGCCAGCAGTGGGCCTGGCGCGAGCCACCGAACAACTTGGCCAGCCCCGCCGCAGGTGCCAGGCGCTGCTCCAGGCGCGCCGGCTGGAAACACGCGAGCAGGTGCTTGATTGCAGCCTGCACGCCCGCCATCACCGCCAGCTGGTGGGCGCGCACATCATCGAAGCTTTCGCGCACGGCCTGGTCCGGCGCCATGAACGCCTGGTTACCGTGACGCAACAACAGCAGCAACGCCTCGTCGGCATTGGGGGCGAACTTCAGCGGGTTGTTCTGCACCGGGGCGATGGTGGTCTGCTGCATGCGGAACTCGCCCTTCAGGCTGCTGCGTGCACGCAACACGTCGATCAGGCCCTCCACCATCAAGCGGTAGCTCTGGCCGATGGCCTCCATTTGCGCGGCGGCGTCGGCGGCGTCGATGCGCAGGTGCTCGATACCGGCGCCGCGCAGGAACGCCTGCAGCAACGCATCGCTGCTTGCGGCTGGCGCAGGTGCGGCGACTGGTTCGCTTGCAGCAGGCTGTGCAGGCACTGCAGGAACGGCTGGCGCAGGCGGCGCAGTCGGGGTCGGGGTCGGGGTCGGGGTCGGAGCCGGTGCCGGTGCCGGTGCCGGTGCCGGTGCCGAGCCGAACAGGTTCCAGTCTTCCGGGATCATCCCCGGCGCAGCCGGTTCGGCGGCCGGGGCAGGCGCTACCACCGGGGTTGGCGGGCGGAAGTCGTGCTGCTGAGCCGGCACATGGTCGGGCTGGCTGACCGGCGGCACGCTCGAGGGGCCGAGGAAGTCGAACAGGTCAGGCAGCGTGTCGTGGTTCGACGCACCTTGCAGGAACGCAGCCGGCGCACCGGAAATCGGCGGGGCGGGAACGGCCGGGGCCGCCACCTGGTTGGCCATCAGCGCCTCGAAACTGTGTACCTGGGGTTCGCCCTCCAGGGCGCCAGGCAGGTTCGCCTCGATGCGCGCCTGTATCTCGTATTCCCCAATACGGATAACTTCGCCATCCAGCAACTGCTCACTGTTACCGCGACGCAAGCGAATACCGGCACGAACTAATTCCACACCGTTCGTACTGTCATCGGTCAAAAAATATCGCCCTTCCTTGAACTGGATCACACAATGCCGGGCCGATACCAACCGCTCGGGGTCAGGAAGTACCCAGTCATTTTCCGCCGCACGGCCAAGCGTGATGGCACCGGTTTCCAGCCGCATCTCCGGGCATTGCCCGGGAGTAATCTTGTGGTAACTAGTGATAGTTAGGCAAAGTGCCATCACGCCTCCATGCATCCATTTAAAACATCGATCCATCCATTTGAGTTGTTTTCCCACAACCACTCAAAAACAGCTGTACCCCTTGATTCACGGGGGCTTCGTGCACATAACCGAACGTACGACGGCTATTCAACGCTAATGCCGAGGCTAACCGAATGGAATCGGACGAGTGGTGCTCGGTAACTGCCAACGGATTCACAGCTGGCACTCGGGGGCGCGTAGCTTACCTTGACACTCGCGAATAAATAAACCATAAATGCGCAACTTCGAAGTGCCAAAATAATATCACCATGATATCACCCCGGCACTCTTTGGAAAGTTTGTGCGCCAGTTCACACTTGCAACTTCGCACAACAACACGCCCTCACCAAGGGCCGATATGGAGATCGAATTCTGGTGAACGCATCGCCGCTGCTCGCCGCTGTTTCCGCTGACTTTCCCTGCGGCGATGACCTCGAATATGACGCCGAGTTTCTGCAACTGGAGCGTGACGCTCAGGGCCGCCCCGAGCGCGTCATGGGTGACGCCGTCCAGCCTGCCGAGCCACCACAGTGGCGCGATATCGAGCAGGCAAGCACGACCTTGCTGCAACGCAGCAAGGACCTGCGCATCACCCATTTCCTGCTTCAGGCCAACCTGGCCCTGCACGGCCTCCCAGGGCTTGCCGCCAGCCTGGAGCTGATCCGCGATCTGCTCGGCGAGTACTGGCTGCACCTGCACCCACAACTGGACGCCGCCGACGACAACGACCCTACGGTACGGGTCAACGCCCTGGCCGGCCTGGCCTGCGACACCAACATCGCGCTGCTGCGTGACGCCGTGCTGGTGCGCTCCCGTGCCTTTGGCCCGGTCACCCTGCGCGCGGCACTGCACGCCGCAGGCGTGCAGCATTTCGCCAGCGAACAGCTCAGCGCCGAGGAACTGGCCGCCGCCCTGCGTGACGCCGACGCCGACCAGCTGCAGCAATGCCAAGAGGCGCTGCGGCTGGCCCGCGAGGCGGTGGACGCCATCGAGAGCCGGGTCAACGACCAGGTCGGTTCGGCCAGCGGTATCGATTTGTCAGCCTTGCGCCAGCCGCTGCGCCAGGTGCAGCAGGTACTGGCTGACTACTGCCCCGACGGGGCGGGCCCAGCCCCGCAAGCCGATGACACGCCGGCTGCCGAGCGCGATGACGAGCGGCAGGCGACCGCCAGTGCCGCCCCGGGCACACGGCCGGCCGCCCGCCCCGGCGAAGTCAACAGCCGCGAAGACGTGCAGCAGAGCCTTGACCGCCTGCTGCAGTACTACGCCCGCCACGAACCATCAAGCCCGCTGCCGGTACTGCTGCACCGGGCGAAGAAGCTGGTCCATGCCGATTTCGCAACCATTGTGCGCGACCTGATCCCCGATGGCTGGTCGCAATTCGAGAACCTGCGCGGCCCCGAGGACAACTGACGTCCTCGGCCCGCATCAACACCGACGCCCGCAACGAACAGCGCCGCCGTACCGGCGACCAGGAGGAACAACGTGGCGAAAGACAGCTCCCAGAAATTCATCGCGCGCAACCGTGCGCCGCGGGTGCAGATCGAATATGACGTCGAGCTCTACGGCGCCGAGAAGAAAGTCCAGTTGCCGTTCGTCATGGGCGTGCTGTCGGACCTTGCCGGCAAGCCGGCCGAACCGCTGCCAGCGGTGGCCGAGCGCAAGTTCCTGGAAATCGACGTCGACAACTTCGACTCGCGCCTGAAGGCGATGAAGCCACGCGTGGCCTTCAACGTGCCCAACGAACTGACCGGCGAAGGCAACCTGAGCCTGGACATCACCTTCGAGAGCATGGACGACTTCAGCCCGGCCGCCGTGGCGCGCAAGGTCGACGCCCTCAACCAGCTGCTCGAGGCCCGCACCCAATTGGCCAACCTGCTGACCTACATGGACGGCAAGACCGGTGCCGAGGACATCATCCTCAAGGCCATCAAGGACCCGGCCCTGCTGCAAGCCCTGGCCAGCGCACCGAAACCCGTCGACAACGAGCCCAAGGCCTGAGGAGACAGCCCATGAACGATCCATTGCGCGACGCCCAGGCCCAGCCGGGAGCTGCCACCCAGGACCCGAGCGAGTTCGCCGCCCTGCTGCTGCAGGAATTCAAGCCCAAGACCGAACGTGCCAAGGAAGCGGTCGAAAGCGCCGTGCGTACCTTGGCCGAGCAGGCCCTGGCGCAGACCAGCCTGGTGTCCAACGATGCCATTGGCTCGATCGAGCAGATCATTGCCGCCATCGACGCCAAGCTGACCGCACAGGTCAACCAGATCATCCATCACGACGACTTCCAGCAGCTGGAAAGCGCCTGGCGTGGCCTGCACTACCTGGTCAACAACACCGAGAGCGACGAGCAGCTGAAGATCCGCGTGCTCAACGTCTCGAAGACCGAGCTGCACAAGACCTTGAAGAAATTCAAGGGCACTGCCTGGGACCAGAGCCCGGTGTTCAAGAAGCTGTACGAGGAAGAGTACGGCCAGTTCGGCGGCGAACCTTATGGCTGCCTGGTCGGCGACTACTACTTCGACCAGTCGCCACCCGACGTCGAGTTGCTGGGCGAGATGTCGAAGGTCTGCGCCTCGATGCACGCGCCGTTCATTGCCGCCGCCTCGCCGACCGTGATGGGCATGGGCTCCTGGCAGGAGCTGAGCAACCCGCGCGACCTGACCAAGATCTTCACCACCCCGGAATACGCTGGCTGGCGCTCGCTGCGTGAGTCCGAAGACTCGCGCTACATCGGCCTGACCATGCCGCGCTTCCTGGCGCGTCTGCCTTATGGCGCCAAGACCGACCCGGTCGAGGCATTTGCCTTCGAAGAAGACACCGACGGCGCCGACAGCAGCAAGTACACCTGGGCCAACGCCGCCTATGCCATGGCCGTGAACATCAACCGCTCGTTCAAGTACTACGGCTGGTGCTCGCGCATTCGTGGCGTGGAGTCGGGTGGCGAAGTGCAGGGCCTGCCGGCGCACACCTTCCCCACCGACGACGGTGGCGTGGACATGAAGTGCCCGACCGAAATCGCCATTTCCGACCGCCGCGAAGCGGAGCTGGCCAAGAACGGGTTCATGCCGCTGTTGCACAAGAAGAACACCGACTTCGCTGCCTTCATTGGTGCCCAGTCGCTGCAGAAGCCGGCCGAGTACGACGACCCGGACGCCACCGCCAACGCCAACCTGGCCGCGCGCCTGCCGTACCTGTTCGCCACCTGCCGCTTCGCTCACTACCTCAAGTGCATCGTTCGCGACAAGATCGGCTCGTTCAAGGAGAAGGACGAGATGCAGCGCTGGCTGCAGGACTGGATCCTCAACTACGTCGACGGCGACCCGGCGCACTCCACCGAGACCACCAAGGCCCAGCACCCGCTGGCAGCCGCCGAAGTTGTGGTCGAGGACGTCGAAGGCAACCCGGGTTACTACAACTCGCGCTTCTACCTGCGCCCGCACTACCAGCTCGAAGGGCTGACCGTGTCACTGCGCCTGGTATCGAAGCTGCCTTCGGCCAAAGGGGCCTGACAGACTTCGGGGCCGCTTCGCGGCCCTTTCGCGACGCAAGGCCGCTCCTGCACAGAGGGCCGACGTCGTGTGTTGAGTGAGAGACCGACGCAGCTTCTGTAGGAGCGGCCTTGCGTCGCGAAAGGGCTGCGCAGCAGCCCCAACTGCACCAAACCGCCAACCTGACGCGTAATACCGAGGACACCATGGCTGTAGATATTTTCATCAAGATCGGCGACATCAAGGGCGAGTCCCACGACAAGGCCCACAAGGACGAAATCGACGTGCTCAACTGGAGCTGGGGCATGTCCCAGTCCGGCAACATGCACATGGGCAGCGGCGGCGGCTCGGGCAAGGTCAACATCCAGGACCTGTCGATCACCAAGTACATCGACAAGGCCAGCCCCAACCTGATGGCCCACTGCTCCAGCGGCAAGCACATCGACAAGGTCAAGCTGACCGTGCGCAAGGCTGGGGGCGAGAGCCAGGTCGAGTACCTGATCATCAACCTTGAAGAAGTCATCATCAGCTCGCTGAGCACTGGTGGCTCGGGCAGCGACGACCGCCTGACCGAGCACGTGACCCTGAACTTCGCCAAGGTCACCGTCGACTATCAGCCGCAGAAAGCCGACGGCACCAAGGAAGGCGGCCCGATCAAGTACGGCTGGAACATCCGCTCCAACGTCAAGATCTGACCGACCGCGCCCGCGCCGCCTTGGCTGGCGCGGGCACCTTCCCCCACCTCACCCGCTCACGGTGAACCCCATGGCCAAGCCTTCTTTCATCAACCTCTGGAATGCCTACCCGACCGACTCCTCGCCTTGCGACGGCGGCTGGGACAACCAGTGCGCCATCCGCATGAGTATCGCGCTCAACGGCGAGCACACCATCAAGGTGAACGCCGGTACCTACAGCGAACCACGTTGTGCCCATGGCCATGCCCGGGGTGCCGAATCGCTGGCCAACTGGCTGTGGAAGCACCATCTCGGCGCCCCGCTGCAACTGAGCGGCAGCGCAAGCGACCGCCTCAAGCTCGGCGAAAAGCGCGGCATCATCTTCTTCAAGGACTGCTTCGCCCGTGCCGGGCAGGCATTCGAAAACCGTACCGGCGATCACATCGATTTGTGGGACAGAGGCCGGGTCACGGGCTATTTCGCCGACCAGGCCCATCGTTCCAAGGCCGTCTGGTTCTGGGAGCTGAAATGAAACGTGCGCCCAAAGCCATGCCGGCCCTGCTGGTCGCGTTCGCCCTGAATGCCTGTGCACAGCCCCCCGCTCCGTCGTCGAACGCGGCGCCTGAGGTCAGCCTTGCCGGGAAAAAGCTCGTGCTGGTGAACCACGAAGGCCGCTGCGCGCTGCGCAAGGCCGATGCCTCGCTGTTGCAGTTGGAGATGCCCTGGCCCTGCCAGCTCAGCCCGGAGCGAGATGGCGGCAAGCCTCGCGTGGAGCAGTTCAATGGCGCGCAGATCATCATTGTCAGCCATGTGCAGCCAGACCCGTCACAACCCGGCCGTTGCGAAAGCCAGTACCAGGCTGTTCGCCAGCTGGGCGAGCGCCTGGAGCCTTCCATCCTGGCACGTGGCGCCAGCTGCTCGAACGGCCCTGTAGACCAGAAGAACTTCGTGGGGCTGTTCGAGTGGTAGCCGAAATCGCCGCCCGCGACCGTCTGCAGCCCTCGCTGCTGGACCGCCTGACCGACGACGACCCGGGCAACCCGCAGGAAGCGCCGGACAAGCGCGTGCTCAGCCTGCACCAGCTCAAGGCCTCGGTACTGCGCGACCTCGCCTGGTTGCTCAACACCACTTCGCTGCTCGACAGCGCCGCGACCCTGGGCACCCCGGCCGGGGCTTCGGTGATCAACTACGGCCTGCCGGCCCTGGCCGGCAACAGCGCCTCGAACATCGACCTGGCCGCCCTGGAGCGCATCATCCACCAGGCCATCGCCACCTACGAGCCGCGCATCCTCGCCCATACCCTGAAGGTGCGTGCCCAGGCCGCACCCGGCGAGATGAATGCCAACGCCCTGAGTTTCGAAATCGAAGGTGACCTGTGGGCCCAGCCGGCGGCCTTGCCGTTGCTGCTGCAGACCGAGGTGGACCTTGAGTCCGGCCATGTGCGCGTGGCCCCTGCCGAACGCCGGAGGCGTGCATGAACCCGCGCCTGCTCGAGCTGTACAACCAGGAGCTGCAGCACATCCGCGAAAGTGCGGCGGAGTTCGCCCGGGAATACCCGAAGATCGCCGGGCGCCTGACGCTGTCCGGGATCGAGTGTGCCGACCCCTATGTCGAGCGCCTGCTCGAAGGCTTCGCCTACCTCACCGCGCGGGTGCAACTGAAGCTGGATGCCGAGTACCCGACCTTCACCCACAACCTGCTGGAGATCGCCTACCCGCACTACCTGGCGCCGACCCCGTCGATGACCGTGGTGCAACTGCAGACCGACCCCGACGAGGGCTCACTGGCCGCCGGGTTCCGCCTGCCGCGTGACAGCGTGCTGCGCGCCAACCTGGGGCGCAACTCGCAAACCCCGTGCGAGTTCCGCAGCACCCAGGACGTTACCCTCTGGCCCTTGCAGGTAGCCCGCGCCGAGTACTTCGGCAACCCCGGCGCGGTGCTCGGGCGCCTGGCCAGCAGCGTGCCACAAGCCCGCGCCGGCCTGCGCCTGACCCTGCGCAGTGGCGCCGAGGTGCCGTTCGCCAGCTTGCCGCTCAGCCATCTGCCGCTGTACCTCAACGGCGCCGACGAAACCCCGTTCCGCCTCTACGAGCAACTGCTGGGCAGCGCCTGTGCGGTGTTCGTGCGCCAACCCGGCGCTGATTGGGTGGAACGTATTCCGGTCGAACAGGCCCTGCGCCCGTGTGGCTTCGATGACCGTGAAGCGGCGTTGCCGGTGGTGCCCCAGGCCTTCCAGGGCTACCGCCTGTTGCAGGAGTACTTCGCCCTGCCGCAGCGCTTCCTGTTCGTCGATTTTGCCGGGCTGGAGCAGGCCGTACAGCGCTGCACCGGCCAGACGCTGGAAGTGCTGGTATTGTTCGAACGCTTCGACCAGAGCCTGGAGAGCAGCGTCGGCGCGAGCCAGTTCGTGCCGTTCTGCACCCCGGCGATCAACCTGTTCCCGCGCCGGGTCGACCGCCTGCACCTTTCCGATCGGGTGCATGAGCACCACGTGATCGCCGACCGCACCCGGCCCACCGATTTCGAGATCCATTCCCTGCAGCGGGTCACCGGCCACGGCACCGGGCCGGATCAGGAATTCCTGCCGTTCTACGCGGTGCGCGACCCGTCGCGCTACGGCCGCGACCAGGCCTACTACATCGTGCGCCGGGAGCCGCGGGTGCTGTCCAGCGACCAGCGACGCAATGGCACCCGCTCCAGCTACATGGGCAGCGAAACGTTCATCAGCCTGGTCGACGGCCAGCAGGCACCCTACCGCCACGACCTGCGCCAGCTGGGTATCAGCGCCCTGTGCAGCAACCGCGACCTGCCACTGTTCATGAGTGTTGGCGACGGGCGCAGCGACTTCAGCCTGGCCGACAGCGCACCGGTTGCCGGCGTGCGTTGCCTGGCCGGCCCGAGCCGGCCCAAGGCCAGCCATGCCCACGACAACCGCGCCTGGCGCCTGATCAGCCAGCTGTCGCTGAACTACCTGTCGCTGGCCGAGCACGGCCAGGGCGCCGCCGCCCTGCGCGAACTGCTGCGCCTGTATGGCGACCCGCAGGACAGCGCCCTGAACCTGCAGATCGACGGCCTGCGCGACGTCAGCAGCAAGCCCTGCACCCGACGCCTGCCGATGCCCGGGCCGATCGTTTTCGGGCGTGGCCTGGAGATCACCCTGACCTTCGACGAAAACGCCTTCCGCGGGACCGGCGTGTTCCTGCTCGGCGCGGTGTTCGAGCGTTTCCTGACCCGCTACGTGTCGATCAACAGCTTCACCGAAACGGTACTGCGCACCAGCGAACGCGGCGAGATCATGCGCTGGTCGGCCAAACCGGGGCGCAGGCCAACCTTATGAACACCTTGCAGGCCATGCAGGACGAGCCCTGGGCGTACGACTTCTTCCAAGCGCTGCGCCGCCTCGAAGCGCAATACCCCGAGCTGCCACGCTTCGGTCATTCCCTGCGCCTGGCCGACGAGCCTGTGCGCCTGGGCCAGCGCCTGGACTGCGCGTTCGCCCCGTCGACCCTGGCCTCGGTCAGCGCCGACGGCAATCAGCCGGCGCGCCTGGAGCAGTTTTTCTTCGGCCTCGGAGGCCCCAACGGGCCGCTGCCACTGCACCTGACCGAATACATGCGCGAGCGCCAGCGCAACCAGGCCGATTCGACCAGCAAGGCGTTCCTCGACGTCTTCCATCACCGCCTGCTGAGCCTGTTCTACCGTGCCTGGGCCGAAGCCCGACCGACCGTCAGCCACGATCGCCCGGGTGATGACTACTGGGCCGCGCGCCTGGCGGCGCTCAGTGGCCGTGGCCAACCCGAACTGCAAGGCCAGGGCGCGCTGGCCGACACCGCCAAACTGCACTGGTCCGGCCACCTGAGCGCGCAAACGCGCTACCCGGACGGCCTGTGCAGCATCCTCAGCGGGTATTTCGGCGTGCCTGTGACGCTGGAAGAATATGTCGGCCAGTGGCTTGAGCTGCCCGAACGCAGCCAGCTCGGCGTGCGCGCCAACCGCCTGGGCATGGACCTTTGCCTGGGCCGCTACGCCTGGGACCGCCAGCACAAGTTCCGGCTGTGCCTCGGCCCGCTCAGCCTCGACCAGTACCACGCCCTGCTGCCCGGCGGACAGGCCTTCGTCGAACTGGCGGCATGGGTCGCCGAATACCTGGGCCAGGAACTGGACTGGGACCTCAACCTGATCCTCGCGCAGGACCAGGTGCCTGCGCTGCAACTCAATGCCGGCCAACGCCTGGGCTTCGATACCTGGCTCGGCCGCCCTCCGCACGATGCACGCGACCTGAAGCTGGCCCGGTACTACGCCGACCAGCCGGCCGCCGCCCACCATACAAGGAACCAGGACCATGGGTGAAATCAGCCGCGCCGCGCTGTTCGGCAAACTCAACAGCGTCGCCTACAAGGCCATCGAGGCCGCAACGGTGTTCTGCAAGCTGCGGGGCAACCCCTATGTCGAACTGGTGCACTGGCTGCACCAGTTGCTGCAATTGCAGGACAGCGACCTGCACCGTATCGTGCGCCAGTTCGATATCGAGCCGGCGCGCCTGGCCCGCGACCTGACCGATGCGCTGGACCGGCTGCCACGCGGTTCGACCTCGATCACCGACCTTTCCTCGCAGGTGGAAGAAGCCGTCGAGCGCGGCTGGGTATACGGCAGCCTGATGTTCGGCGAGAGCCAGGTGCGCAGCGGCTACCTGCTGGTCGGCATCCTCAAGACACCTGGCCTGCGCCATGCCCTGCTGGGGCTGTCGAACGAGTTCGCCAAGCTGAAGGTCGAGGCGTTGAGCGAACGCTTCGACGAGTACGTGGGAGACTCACCGGAAAACCACCTGACCGCCACAGACGGCTTCAGCGCTGCGCAGCCTGGCGAGGCCAGCGGCGCCGTGGCGCCTGCGGCGATGGGCAAGCAGGAGGCGCTCAAGCGCTTTACCGTCGACCTTACCGAACAGGCCCGAAGCGGCAAGCTCGACCCTATCGTCGGCCGTGACGAAGAGATTCGCCAGCTGGTCGATATCCTCATGCGGCGCCGGCAAAACAACCCGATCCTTACCGGTGAAGCGGGTGTCGGCAAGACCGCCGTGGTCGAAGGGTTCGCCTTGCGCATCGTCGCTGGCGACGTGCCGCCGGCGCTCAAGGACGTCGAGCTGCGCAGCCTGGACGTCGGCCTGCTGCAGGCCGGCGCCAGCATGAAAGGCGAGTTCGAACAGCGCCTGCGCCAGGTGATCGAGGATGTGCAGGCCTCGCCCAAACCGATCATCCTGTTCATCGATGAAGCCCATACCCTGGTCGGTGCCGGTGGCGCCGCCGGCACCGGCGATGCCGCCAACCTGCTCAAGCCGGCACTGGCCCGCGGCAGCCTGCGCACGGTGGCGGCTACCACCTGGGCCGAGTACAAGAAGCACATCGAGAAGGACCCGGCCCTGACCCGCCGCTTCCAGGTGGTGCAGGTGGACGAGCCGAGCGAAGCCAAGGCGCTGCTGATGATGCGTGGGGTGGCATCGACCATGGAGCAGCACCACCAGGTGCAGATCCTCGACGAAGCACTCGAAGCCGCGGTCAAGCTGTCCCACCGCTACATCCCGGCACGCCAGCTGCCGGACAAATCGGTGAGCCTGCTCGATACCGCCTGCGCGCGCGTGGCCATCAGCCTGCACGCGGTGCCGGCCGAGGTCGACGACAGCCGCCGGCGTATCGAGGCGCTGGAGGTCGAGCAGGCGATCATCGCCCGTGAAGCCGCCATCGGTGTGCCTACCGGGCAGCGACAGGCCCAGGCCGACACCCTGCTGGCCGAAGAGCGCCAACGCCTGGCCACGCTGGAAAGCCGCTGGGCCGAAGAAAAGGCCCTGGTCGACCAATTGCTGGCCACCCGCGCCCAGCTGCGCGACCAGGCCGGGGTGGTCGACCAGGACGCGCAGGTGCCAGGCAACCCTGAACTGCGCGAAACGCTGGCCGACCTGCAACGGCGCCTGAGCGCCCTGCAAGGCGAGAGCCCGTTGATCCTGCCGACCGTGGATTACCAGGCAGTGGCCTCGGTGGTGGCCGACTGGACCGGGATTCCGGTGGGACGCATGGCGCGCAACGAGATCGAGACCGTGCTCAACCTCGACAGCCTGCTGGCCAGGCGGATCATTGGCCAGGACCACGCGCTTGAAATGATCGCCAAGCGCATCCAGACCTCCCGCGCCGGCCTCGACAACCCGAACAAGCCGATTGGCGTGTTCATGCTTGCCGGCACCTCTGGCGTGGGCAAGACCGAGACCGCACTGGCCCTGGCCGAGGCGCTGTACGGCGGTGAACAGAACCTGATCACCATCAACATGAGCGAGTTCCAGGAGGCCCATACCGTCTCGACCCTCAAGGGCGCCCCACCTGGCTACGTCGGCTACGGTGAAGGCGGCGTGCTGACCGAGGCCGTGCGCCGCCGGCCGTACAGCGTGGTGCTGTTGGATGAGGTGGAAAAGGCCCACCCGGACGTGCACGAGATCTTCTTCCAGGTGTTCGACAAGGGCGTGATGGAGGACGGCGAAGGCCGCCAGATCGATTTCCGCAACACGCTGATTCTGCTCACCACCAACGCCGGTACCGAGCTCATTGCACGCACTTGCAGCGACCCACAGGCCCTGCCCGACCCGGACGCGGTGGCCAGCCAGCTGCGCAAGCCGCTGCTGGAAATCTTCCCGCCGGCGCTGCTCGGCCGCCTGGTAACCATCCCCTACTACCCGCTCAGCGACGCCATGCTCAAGGCCATCACCCGCCTGCAACTGGAGCGCATACGCAAGCGCGTGGAAGGCACGCACAAGGTCGGCTTCGCCTACGACGAAGGGGTGGTGGAGCTGATCGTCTCGCGCTGTACCGAAACCGAAAGCGGTGGCCGCATGATCGACGCCATCCTCACCAACGGCCTGCTGCCGGACATGAGCCGCGAGTTCCTCACCCGCATGCTCGAAGGCAAGCCGCTGGCGAGCGTGCGCATCAGCCGCCGCGACAACGACTTGCATTATGACTTCGGCGCAGCCGACTGACAGGACGGACCATGCTGTTCACGCAGTTCACGCGCCTGGCGCAGATCAACAGCCCGTTGGGGCCGGACAAGCTGATCCTGGCCGAAATGGGTGGCAGCGACGAGCTCGGCCGCCTGTTCGACTATGAGCTGCAGCTGACCAGCGACGACCCGGCCATCGACCTCAATGCCCTGCTGGGCAAGCCGATGAGCCTGAGCGTGCAGCAGGGCCTCGGCACGTCACGTTACTTCCATGGCATCGTCGCCCGCTGCAGCCAGTCGGTGGACCAGGGCCAGTTCGCCAGCTACCGGGTCACCCTGCGCCCGTGGCTGTGGCTGCTGACCCGCACCAGCGACTGCCGCATCTTCCAGCACCTGAGCGCGCCACAGATCATCAAGCAGGTGTTTCGCGACCTGGGCTTTTCCGACTTCGAGGATGCCCTGAGCCGCAGCTACCGCGAACGCGAATACTGCGTGCAGTACCGCGAGACCAGCTTCGACTTCGTCAGCCGGTTGATGGAAGAGGAAGGCATCTACTACTTCTTCCGCCACGAAGCGCAGCGCCACGTGCTGGTGCTGGCCGACGCCTATGGCGCGCACCCGCAGGTGCCTGGCTACGAAAGCGTGCCCTTCTACCCGCCGGACGGGCAGCACCGCGAGCGTGACCACATCAACGACTGGCACCTGGCCCAGGAAGTCCAGCCAGGTTCCCTGGAGCTCAACGACTACGACTTCCAGCGCCCCAGCGCGCGCATCGACGTGCGCTCGGCCATGCCACGCCCGCACCAGGCCGGTGACTACCCACTGTACGACTACCCCGGCGCCTACCAGCAAAGCCAGGATGGCGAACACTATGCGCGCACTCGCCTGGAGTCGCTGCAGAGCCAGCACGAGCGGGTCGAGCTGCGCGGCAACGCCCGCGGCCTGGGCAGTGGCCACCTGTTCAGCCTCAGCGGTTTCACCCGCCAGGACCAGAACCGCGAGTACCTGATCGTCGGCGCACGCTACTACGTGCATCAGGAGCGCCTGGAAAGCGGCACCGGCAGCAGCGCAGCGCAATTCGAAAGCAACCTCAGCTGCATCGACGCACAGCAGAGCTTCCGCCCGCAGGGCAGCACCGTGCGGCCGATCGTCAAGGGCCCGCAAACCGCCGTGGTGGTCGGGCCCGCTGGCGAGGAGATCTGGACCGACCAATATGGCCGGGTGAAGGTGCACTTCCACTGGGACCGCCACGACCAGTCCAACGAGAACAGCTCCTGCTGGATCCGGGTATCGCAGGCCTGGGCCGGCAAGAACTGGGGCTCGATGCAGATCCCGCGCATCGGCCAGGAGGTGATCGTCAGCTTCCTCGAAGGCGACCCCGACCGGCCCATCATCACTGGCCGCGTCTACAACGCCGAACAGAGCGTGCCCTACGACTTGCCCGCCAATGCGACGCAAAGCGGCATGAAGAGCCGCTCGAGCAAAGGCGGCAGCCCGGCCAATTTCAATGAAATCCGCATGGAAGACAAAAAGGGCGCCGAGCAGATCTACGTGCATGCCGAGCGCAACATGGACACCGTGGTCGAGCAGAGCGAGACGCTGGCGGTCGGCATCAACCGTACCCAGACGGTGGGCATGCTGGAAACCATCACCATCGGCCAGGACCGCATCCGCGCCGTGCGCCGTGACGACATGTTGCTGGTCGGCGCCAGCAAGACCGATAGCGTCAGCACCAGCTACCTGATCGAAGTGGGCGAAAACCTGCGCCTGGTGTGCGGCAAGAGCGTGATCGAGCTCAACGCCAGCGGCCAGATCAATATCAGCTGCGAGCAGTTCAGCTTCCATGCCAGGCAGAACGGCGAGATCAACACCGACGGCACCCTCGACTTGAACGTCGGCAGTGGTGCGCAGACCGCGCCCGACAACCAGGGTGTGAAAAAGACCATCGACGACTCGGTGAAGGCGATCTTCTCCGGCTCCGACCAGTAACGAGACCTGTCATGAGTTATCGCGTCAACGAATTCCGCCTGGCCCTGCCCGATGCCGCCGTGCAGGACAGCAGTATCAACATCCTGCGTTTCGAGGCACTGGCCACCTCGCTGATCATCAGCCGCAGCCTGCTGGCCGAAGGCGAGACCTTGCAGAGCAATTTCGATGGCCAGTTGCAGCGACTGCAGCAGCAGGTCAAGGACCTGCGCATGCAGCCCGCCCAGGCTGTGCAGGTAGGCGCCGGGCAGGCGATCGCCGCCATCGAGCTGACCAGCCAGTTCAGCAAGGGCCAGGAGAAGGTCTATCAGTACCAGCTGGCCCTGGTGCTGCCTGGCACGCGCAAGATGTTTGCCCTGAGCTACGTCAAGGCCAGCCCGCTGGGCGCGGCCGAAGCGGCGCACTGGGCAAGCATCAAGCAGTCGCTCGACTTCGACAGCCTGGGCTGATCGCGCACCATGTCCGACGCACTGTGGGCCGCCCGCGAAGGCGACGCGCTGATGCACACCTCGATGCTGGCCGACATCGTCGGGGGTGTGCTGGAAATCGCCGCCACGGTGGCCATCGGCGCCCTGGCCACTGCCGCAGTGGCGGCGGCATTCGGCCTGACCGTGGCCACTGGCGGCCTGGGCTGCTTCGTGCTGGGCGCGGTGGTCGGCCTGGTGGTCGGTGTGGTCATGGCCAAGACCGGCGCCGATACAGGCCTTAGCCGATTATGCGAGGGCATAGGCAATTTCCTGTTCCCGCCGTCGGTGCAGGCCAACATCATCAGTGGCTCGTCGAACACTCGCACCAACGGCAAGCGCGCGGCACGTGCTGCCGGCGTCGTCACCGGCCCGCCGGCACCGTTGGCGCAGGCCGGGGCCGAGGCTGGCGAGGCGAAGGAAGAAACCTTCCTCGACATGGCCAAGGGCTTTTTCTCGCAAATGTGGCGGCCGACCGTGGCCACGCCCGCCGCCAATACCTTGCCGGCACCGGACGACAAGGTGCTGTGCAGCAAGCACCCGCCGATGCCACCGCAGTACCTGGCCGAGGGGTCCAGCAAGGTGCTGATCAATGGCCACCCGGCCTGCCGCAGCGGTGACCGCAGCACCTGCGAAGCGGTGATCGTCGATGGCGGCCTGGTGTCGAACAACGTGCGCATCGGCGGCGAGCCGATCGTGGTGCGCGAGATTCGCAGCGGCAAGACGCCGGGCATCGGCCTGGCAGTGACCGCGTTGATGCTGCTGCGCGGGCGTGGCGGCAAGTTCTACAGCAAGTTCGGCTGCATGCTGCTGGGTGGGGTGAGCAGTTTCGTCTCCGGGCAGGTTACCAATGCCATCGTTCAGGCAACGTCCGGCTCACCCAACCCGGTGCACGCGTCTACCGGGGCAAAGATCCTGTGCGGGCCCGACGAGCTGGATTTCAGCCTGCAGGCGCTGCTGCCCCTGGACTGGCAACGGCTCTACAACAGCCGCGACGAGCGCCGTGAAGGGCTGTTCGGCGCAGGTTGGAGCATCGAGTACGAGGTGTTCGTGCAACTGCACCTGGACGCCGATGGCAGCGAGCGCTTGTCGTTTACCGATGAACAGGCTCGGGTCATCGACATGGGCTACATTGCCCGCGCCGATGCCGTGTTCAGCGCCGGTGAAGGGTTGAGCGTACGCCGCTCGCAACAGGACGAAATCCTGATCGAGGATATCGACAAAGGGCTGTACCGCCTGTTCCAGCCCTCCCCTGGAAAACCAGGCCACTGGCGCCTGAGCGCCATGGGTGACCGCAACGACAACCGCATCTATCTGGACTATGACGAAAGCGGGCGCCTGATCCGGCTGCGTGACACGTTCGACCTTGTACAGGTCGAGTTGCACTATGCGCCACAGTGGCCTCAACGGGTCGCCCGCCTGGAACGTCGCCATGCCGAGGGCGACCTGCAGTTGCTGGTCAGTTACCAGTACGACGCCTGTGGCGACCTGGCGGCAGTGTACGACAGCCAGGGCAGGCTGCGCCGCCGCTTTGTCTACGACGAACAACGGCGCCTGGTCGAGCATGAGAACGCTGCTGGTCTGCGCTGCTTCTACGAATGGGCATTGACCGAAGACGACTGGCGGGTGGTGCATTACAAGAGCAGTGGCGGTGATGAGTACCAGTTCGAGTACGACATCCCTGCGCGCACGACCCGGATCACCGATGGCTTGCAACGTGTCAGCACGCGACGCTGGAATGCCCAGTACCAGATCACCGAATACATTGATGCAGTCGGCGCGACCTGGCGGTTTGAATGGGACGACGAGCGTCAGTTGCTCGCAGCGGTCGATCCGATGGAAGGGCGCTGGCAATACTTTTACGATGCTTCGGGCAACCTGACCCAGACCGTCGACCCGCTGGGGCGCAGCGAATCGACGCAGTGGCTGGAGCATTGGTCGCTGCCGCGCTCGACGATGGACCCGGCCGGCAACAGCTGGCAGTACCGCTATGATCCGCGCGGCAACTGTATCGGCGAAACCGACCCGCAAGGTAACGTCACGCAGTACCGCTACGACCACCGTGGCCAGCCGACCGAGATCATCGACCCCGCAGGGCATTCGCGAACCCTGCGCTGGAGCGACCTGGGACTGCTTCTGCAGGAAACCGACTGCTCCGGCCACATCACACGCTATGGTTATGACCGCAACGGCCATTTGCTGTCAGTGACCGATGCGTTGAGCGAACGTACCGAGTTCGAGTACGACAGCGATGGCCTTCTGCTTGGCGTGACACGGCCAGACGGTACCCGTGAAGGTTATCGCTACGATGAGGCAGGAAGGCTGACGCAAGCGATCGACCCCGCTGGTGGTATCACCGCGTACCGCTTCGATGCCCGTGGTGTCCTGCTCCAGTCCATCGACCCGCAAGGACGCACGCTTGGCTACCAGGTCGACCCCTACGGTCGACTGCTGTCGCTGACCAACGAAAACGGCGAGTACTTTTACTTCCGGTGGGATGCTGCCAATCGCCTGGTCCGCGAGCAGTTTCTCGATGGAACCGCCAGGGAGTACCGTCACGACCCGTTGCACAATGTGGTGCAGGTGGCCTACACCCCGACGCCCGGTAACAGCTCGGTCGAGCCGATCGTCCACCGCCTGGAACGTGATGCCCTGGGTCGTCTGATTACCAAGACGACCGCGGATGGCGTTACCACCTATGGCTACGATGAGCTCGACAACCTTACCGAGGTTCATTTCGCCGATGCTGCCGGCAACAGCGAAACCCTGCAATTGTGCTTTGACGCGCTGGGACAGCTGGTCGAGGAGCACAGCGGCAACGGCGTACTGCGCCATCGCTACGATGAGTTGGGCAACCTGTGCCGCACCCAGTTGTTCGATGGCCGCTGGATCAACCGCATGTACTACGGAAGCGGCCACCTGCACCAGATCAACCTGGACGGACATGTCATCAACGACTACGAACGCGATCGCCTGCACCGGGAAGTGCAGCGTACCCAGGGCGCGCTGCTCACACACCAGGAATATGACCGCAACGGACGTTTGCGCACCCGCAGATGCAGACCCGCCAGCCAACCCGTGCAATTACCCGCACCTTTCCAGCAGCGCTTCGAATACGACCCGCGCGATGACCTGAACCGGCGCGTGCGGCAGGTAGCCGGCCGGGTGCAGCATGACCAGATCATCCAGCTTGATGCTGGTGGGCGCCTGATGGGCAGTCATGACATTGCCAACGGCAATCATGAAACCTACCGCTACGATGCCGCCGGCAACCTGCTGGATGCCACGGCCAATGCGCCAGTTCTGCACGACAGGTTGCTGGCGTACCAGGACAAGCGCTACCGCTACGACGCCTTTGGCCGCCTGGTGGAAAAGCGCAGCAGCCGGCGCGGCATACAGCATTTCAGCTACGACGCAGAGCATCGCCTGGTAGAGGTACGCACTCGCCAGGCAGGGCGGGAACGCAGTGTACGCATGCGTTACGATCCGCTCGGGCGGCGGGTGGAAAAAAGCGAACTTGATGGTGCCGGGCAGCTGCTCGGCCAGACGCGCTTTGCCTGGGACGGATTACGCCTGTTGCAGGAACAGCGCCATGGCCAGGTAAGCCTGTACCTGTACGAGGGTGACGGCTATGAGCCGCTGGCACGCATCGACGGCAGCGGGCCGAACCAGCAGGTGCTGCACTTCCATAATGACCTCGGGGGGCTCCCGGAGTGGCTGACCGATGAACAGGGACGCGTGGTATGGCAGGCCAGCTATCTGGGCTGGGGTTCTACCCTCGATGAGTCCCGCCAGGCCAGTTGCCTGCAGGAACAGAATCTGCGCTTCCAGGGGCAATACCTGGATCGGGAGACCGGGTTGCATTACAACACCTTCAGGTTCTATGACCCGGAGGTAGGCCGCTTTACCCAGCCTGACCCGATTGGCCTGTCTGGTGGTCACCAACTGTACCGGTATGCGCCAAACCCGGTGACATGGGTCGATCCACTAGGTTGGCTGACCTTGACCGGTTATACCAAGGGCGGTATCAAGCGAACCACCGAAGCCTGGCGCAGCAGGCATGGTCCGGCGTCAATGCGTGACCACCACATGATCCCGCAAGAAATGTGGCGGGAAGACCGCGATTTCCGTAACCAGATGAAAGCTGCCGGAATTCGCAACCCCAAACGGTACATCGACCAGCAGATCTCGCGCATTCCGAATGCATTCCACGCCGACATTCACGCCAAAGGTTGGAACGAGGACTGGAAGAAGTGGTTCAACAACAACGCGAACTTCACCAAGAAGGACCTGCAAAAGCAGATCAAGGTGATGATGCGCCAATACAATGTGCCCAAGGCGACGAGGAACCATGTGCGTCGCTACGGCAAGAATGGCAAGGGCTGCGGAGGCTGACATGAACATCTATCACTTGGACAACGCGCCGACTCCCTGGGGAGACTGGGGCGCGGTACTGCTCCAGGGCATGATCGCCTGGGACGAAGATACCGATGTAGACAGCATCAAGCGGGCCGGCCCGTACACCCCGGCCGCCTACATACGTTCGGGTTCGCTGGTGCTCACCCAGCCGGTCAAGGAAGCCCTGGAAAAAAGCGGCTTGAAGGGGATCGGGCGTTACGAGCATCTGGAGAAGACCCATATCGTTCACATCGACTGGCTGCACTGGGACACCAGCAAGCCCATTACCGATTACCTCGATCTGGAAGGCGGGCCGAGCTCGATCATCGACTCCCTGCCGCATGACCCTGAGCTTGCCGCGCGTATGCCGGAGTACTGGCAGGCATTCGTGGTGGGCAAGCTCAACCTGCTCAAGGACCCGCAGCATGACCCTGCCGACCTCGGCCAGTATCTCAAGGTGCTCAAGGCCGACGAGCAAGCCGATTTCTTCAAAGGGGATGTCTATCGTGGGTACTTCCTGAGCGAACGGGCCAAGGAGTGGCTGGAACAGCAGTGCCCAGGTTGCTTTACATTCACCCTGCTCGGTTGAATCAGTCCAGCTGCCGAGCCCTCAGTTCCTGCGCCAGCATGTCAATGAAGGCGCGGACCTTGGCCGAACCGTACTTGCTCTCCCGGTGCAGTATATGGATTGGCCACGGCGCCTCTTCGTATTCGGCAAGGATCACCTGCAACTGCCCACTGGCCACCTCATCCGCGACCTGATACGACAGCAGGCGGGCAATCCCCAGTCCGCCACTGGCAGCGGCGATTGCCCCGTCATTGCTGGTCACCGTCAAGCGAGGCTTCATGCGCACCAAAGTCGGCTCATCGGTTACTCCGAAACGCCAGCCGGCTCGCGGCGACAGGTTGGTGGTGCCGATCACCGCATGCTCCGCTAGGTCGGACGGGTGCTTCGGCACGCCATGGCGCGCCAGGTACTCGGGAGAGGCGCACAGCATGCGCCGGACCCTGCCCACCCGCAGTGCTTTGAGCCCGGAGTCGGGCAAGGGGCCGATACGAACGGCTACGTCCATGCCCTCTTCGACCATGTTGACGATGCGGTCGAGGAAGTAGGCGGAAACGTCAACCTCGGGGTACTGCTGCAGGTAGTGGACGATGCACGGCATGACGAACTTCTTGCCGAACAGGATGGGCGCAGTGACGGCCAGGTCGCCCTTGGGCGTGGCGTTGATGCCGGCGGCGGCTTCGTTGGCCTCGTTGATGCTGGCGAGGATATGCCGGGTGTCTTCCAGGTAGCGGCCCCCGGCTTCGGTCAGGCGTACGCTACGGGTGGTGCGCAGCAGCAGCTTGACCCCCAGCTGATCCTCCAGGGCGCTGACGGCACGGGTGACCGCAGCTGGAGAGATGTCCAGGCGGCGGGCAGCAGCGGCGAAGCTTTCCAGCTCGCCTACGGCGACGAACACCTTCATCAGGTGGATCTGGTCCATGCGGGCTCCTGGGGCTATGAAGTGCCGGGATTATCTTTCATCTGAGCGTTTTGTGTCGCCTGTCCCGGCCCTTTCGCGGGCTCGCCCGCTCCCACAGGTTATCCACCATCTCTGAGGGCAGTGAAGTACTTGTGGGAGCGGGCGAGCCCGCGAAAGGGCCGGGACAAACTACCTTACAGATCCAGCACCAACGCCTGCGCCCCCTCCTCCGACCGGGCCGGCACGGCACAGCAGATCAACACCGCCCCCTCCTCCGGCAGCTCGGCCGGCGGGTTCGGGTAATGCACCCGGCCACTGACCAACCGGGTCTTGCAGGTACCACACGACCCACCTCGGCAACTGAACTCAGGCGACAATCCGCGAGCCTCGGCCAGCTCCAGCAGCGTCCCGCCACCCGGCGCCCAGCGCGCCTCCTTGGCTGAAGCCGCAAAGTACACCGGTACCGGCTCGCTGGCAGCAGGTGGCTGTTGCAGGGTGGGCTGGTCATCGTCGGTGTGCCGCCGGAGCGTCGACGGGCCAAAGGCTTCGGCATGGATCCGCGCATCCGGCACATGCACCCCGCGCAGCCCTTCATACAGGTCCTGGGTAAAACTGCCCGGGCCGCACAGATAGAAATCGTAGTCGTCCAGCGCCAGCGTGGCCTTGACCTGCTCGATACCCAGCCGACCGGCAAACTCGTAATCACGCCCCGCCAGCGCATGCGTTTCCGGCTGGCTCAGGGCGCGGTGCACGTGCAGCAGGCCGCCGGCCTGTTGCCGCAAGCTTGCAAGCTCCTCACGGAACGGCAGGTCGGCCAGGCTGCGTGCCCCATGGAACAGATGAATGCGCCGTGCCTGCCCCTTGCTCAACTGCTCGCGCAGCATGGCCAGTAACGGCGTGATACCCACACCCGCGCCAATCAGCACCAGCGGCCGTGTGCTCTGCTGGTCCAGCGTGAAGCTGCCCATTGGCGGGCGCACGTTCAGCATATCGCCTGCCACGACGCGCTCATGCAGGTGCCGCGAGACCGGGCCCTGGGCTTTGACGCTGATGCGCAGGTAACCGTCGGAAGGCGCGCTGGAAAGGCTGTAGGTGCGGATCAGCGCCGCCTCACCGTCGAGCTGGACTTGCACCGGAACATGCTGCCCCGGCGCAAAGGCCATCGCACTGCCAGCAGGAGGCTCAAGGTAGAACGAGCGGATATCGCGGCTTTCCTGCTCCACCCGCAGCACACGCCAGGCCTGCCATTGGCCATGCCGTTGGCGTTGCTGCAGGCGTATGTCGGCCTCGGCCCAGGTGCCGGTCATCAGGCTGGTCGGCGCGTACTCCTTGAAGGCCCAACGCAGGGAAACGGCAGCCGGGCGCCACACCACCTGCTCGACCTCCAGCGTCCACAAGCGCTCGGCACCTTCGAACGCCTGGATGGCGGGGCTGTCCAGCAGCAACTCGGCATGCCCGTATAGCTGCAACACGTTGCCGTTGCTGAAATCGATGAACAGCAACCCTGCTTGCGGGTTCACCAGCAGGTTGCCCAAGGTGTTGAAGTGCAGGTTGCCAGCATAGTCGGGAATGGTCAGGCGGTTGCCTTCGACCTTGACGAACCCGGGCCGCCCGCCACGGTGGGAGACATCCACCGAGCGCTGGCCGTCGTCATGCTCGACATAGCTGGCGACAAAGAAGGTGTCGGCTGCCTGGATCATGCTGACAGCCGAGGCATCGAGTGTCGTCGCATCGACACGCCCTTGGGCGGGTTCCGCGACACGGGTGTAGTCACGCAGCTGGATGTACTGCGGGCAGTTGCCGAACGACTGCTCCACAGTCACCTGCAGTTGCCCGTCGCCGGCCTGGTGGATCTGCCCGTTGATGCGGTTGCGCCGGCGGGTGTGCAGTTCTATCCCCAGCAGGCCGACCGCCTGCCCGGCAGCCAGCCCCGGGGTGGCGGGATCGTCTGCTGGCAGTTGAGTGTCGATCGTCAGCTGGCGCGGGTCCGGCGAGCTGACGAAACCTTCCGGCCCTTCCAACAGCGTTGCCCAGGGCCGCCCCAGCGCGTCCACGCTGGCGGCGACCATGAACGGCAACTGGTGGTAGAAAATACGATGCTGGTCGGGCATGTAGTCACGAATGACCTTTTGCCCGAACGCCTCCATGCGCTCCGCGACACCGGCTTTTTCCTGCAGGGTCTTCTCCCCCGCATGCCAGGGCGAGGAGTGGTGATCCGGGTTCTGTTGCATGGTGGCGTTCCTCGCAATGGCGGGATGTCAGGCGCTGGTCTGCAGGCCGATCACGGTGCGTGGCATGGGCACGAAGCCCGGCAGCGCCTCGATCCGCGCCAGCCAGCTGCGTACGTTGGCATAGGGCTCCAGCGACACATTGCCCTCCGGTGCGTGGGCGATGTAGGAGTAGTTGGCGATATCGGCGATGGTGGGTGTGCTACCGGCCAGGAAGGGCGTTTTGGCCAGCTCGGCGTCGATCACCTTCAGCAGGGTATGGGCGCGGGTAATCACTTCGTCGGTGTTGAACGAGGCACCGAACACCGTGACCAGACGCGCGGCAGCAGGGCCGAAGGCCAACGGGCCGGCAGCGACCGACAGCCAGCGCTGGACGCGGGCGGCGGCAGCGGGTTCCTCGGGGAGCCAGGTGCCGTTGCCGTACTTCTTGGCCAGGTACACCAGAATGGCGTTGGAGTCGGCGACCACCGTGCCGTTGTCGTCGATGACCGGGACCTGGCCGAACGGGTTGAGGGCCAGGAAGTCCGGCTGCTTGTGCGCGCCTTTGGCCAGGTCGACGAACACCAGCTCGGTGGGCAGGTTCAGCAGCGAAAGCATCAGCTCGATGCGATGGGCGTGGCCGGACTTGGGGAAGTTGTAAAGCTTGATCGGGTTCGACATGGGCTTGGCTCCTGATCAGCACCGGGGTGGGCTGGTGGAGCACATGCTGCACCGGTTCGGCTGGCAGCAGAATCCGTGTGGCGGGGAAACCATAATTTCGCAAGGCGAAACAATGGAAATATCCAGATCTGCGTATCCCCTGTGTAGGAGCGGCCTTGTGTCGCGATAGGGCCGCAAAGCGGCCCCCGACTATGGTTTATCGCTGCTGAAATCCTGGGGCCGCTTTGCGGCCCTATCGCGACACAAGGCCGCTCCTACAAAGGCAGGTGCAAGATCAGTGCAGCTTGTTGAAATACCGGAACAACCCGCGCGCAGCCTCGATCACCTGTGGCACACAAGCCTGGATGTCCGCTTCGCTCATCTGGTCCAGCAGTTCGAAGTTGTCCTCGAGCCCATGCAGCGAAATGGCCTTGAGCAGTCGGTCCTGCTCTGGCGGCAGCTCGGCCCAGCCAGCGACCTGAGTGCCGCGCATGTAGCCAAAGCACCACTCCTCCATGATGATCACACTGCCCTCTTCGCCTTCGCTTTCTTCGAACAGCGGCTCAAAGTGGTCGACATCGTCGCCCAACTCCTCCGCCACCTGGCTGGCATAACGCAGCATCAATGCCGTATACGCCTCTTCATGTGCCGGCTTCTTGAATTTCGGCACCTTGCCACCAGCCACCGCGGGCAACCACTGTTCCGGAGTGACAGTGGTCGGTGAGCTGGCCAGTGCAGTGAAAAAGCCATTGAGCTCGGCCAGGTTGAGTACCGAGTAGTCATTGCCGTAGGTGATCAGCAGGTCTTCGAGGCGGTCGAGTTCTTTTTCGCTGAGTGCGGGGAGCATGGGTGAACATCCTGGGAAGCAAAAGTGTGTGCACCCTAGCACAGCAACGCCCGAAGGGCTGCCCGCGCTTATAGCTTTGCGGGCAGATTGCTTAACGTGGCAACCAGCCATGCAGCAGCTGCTGCCTGCCAGTTCCGATCAACAGCCATAGCAGAATGCGACACTTGCGCGGACACAACTGCCCCGCCATGTGTACCCCCTTGCTCTGCAAATCGATCTCGGCACCGGCAAATCCGTAAGAGGCCGTGGCTGTTGGGCCACTGCCTGTGCGGGTAGCAACAATCACCGGCAAGGTGGGCGCGAGATGGCCAAGCACTTCGGACCAGCTACCGGAAACGTGGCCTGCACCAAAACCGGCGATGACCAGCCCCTCGTAGCCCAGTGTCGCTGTAGCCTTCAACAACGCCGTATCTGCGTCCAGGCACGCTTCCAGCATTGCAACTCGATGCTCGGTGCGATGCGGTAACGGCAGCACCTCCCGTGGGCCAGGCGGCTGACGATACACCACGGTACCTTCCACAACATCGCCCAGCGCTCCGCACCCGGGTGATTCAAATGCAGCCATTGCAAGGCTTGCCGTCTTGCGAACCCTTGCAGCACAGTGGACCTGATCATTCATCAGCACCAGAACGCCGCGTCCACGGCTGCCCGGCGCCAGTGCAACCTGCGCCGCAGCCAGCAGGTTGGCCGGGCCGTCGTTGCCCGGCTGGCTGGCCGCGCGCATGGCACCGGTCATTACCAATGGCGCATCGAACGGCCAGAGCAGATCGAGGAAATACGCCGTTTCCTCGAGGCTGTCGGTACCTTGGGTCAGTATCACCGCGTGTGCTCCGCGAGCCAACTCGCCCCGGGCCCAGGCCAGCACCTCGAGCATCGCCGCAAAGCCCAGCGAGGCACTGGGGAGCAGACCCAGAGTGGCAGCTTCAAGCTGGGCCATCTCACGCAGTTGTGGCAACTCGGCCAGTTGCTCAGCGCAGTCAAGCTTGGGCATCACCCCGCATTCGCTTGCACTTGCCCGCATGCTCACCGTCCCTCCCAGGCTGGCGATCGACAACCTGGGCAGGTTTGCATGCGCTTTCATACTCCACCTCCAGCAAGCAGCCCGACCAGCGGAACGATCGCCAGTGTGCTGATGGCCATCGACACTACATTGCCGATGTAACCATGCATGTAGGCCGGCAAGCGCTGACTGATGGCCACCGCCAACGGTGGCGCTACCAGCGCGCCAAGCACTGCACTGGCTACGACCACTTGCCAGCCTCCACCGTGGGTGAGCACAGCGGCAGGTACGATAGAGACGATGGGAATGTAAGTGGGGTACCAGCCTCGCGCCTGCCATTGGCGACGCCAGAGCACGACTCCCACCAGTGATGCCAGCGCCTGCCCGGCAACCATCGGTATCAGCAGCAGCGAACCGTAGACTGGCGCAGCGGGGGCCAGCATGTATGCCAGGAACACCCCCAACAGCAGCCCGAGGCTGGCCAGTTCATTACCAAAGAATGGCGCTTCGCTGAAATCGGCCAGTACACGCCGCAAGGTCCAGGCCACACCGTAATCGGGTTGGGCCGCAACGGGCTCAGGTGCGGCGGGCGGTTGGCTGGGCCGTACCCATGATGGAAAGCGCCAGCACAGCATGAACGCCACCACGCTTGCCAGCGCCATGCCGCTTACGTTGCCGACTACCACCGGCAACTGCAGGGGGTAGCACAGGTAATTGACCATGAACAGGCTGGCTGGCGTTACCAACAGCGCTCCCAGCAGTGCGCCGCTGATGGTCACCTGCCAACCCGCACCAAAAAACAGCACCATGGCTGCTGGCAATGATACGAAAGCAACGAAGGTTGGTTGCCAGGTGCCACTGGCCAAGGTCCATCCCCACAACGCGTGACTGAGCAACAAGCCCAGCAGCGAACTGGTGAACACCCACGGCCATAATCCGCTGCCGTAGCAGATGGCAAAGCCGTGCCAGCGATACCCATGCACATGGGCCCAGTGCGCCAGGCAAGCTCCCAGCAGCAAGCCCAGGGCGGGCAACTCATGCTTGTAGAAGGCCACTTCGCTGATATCACCAACTATCCAGCGCAGGCGGCTTAATGGTTGATCGAGCGTCGCGGCCAGTTGCGTGTAGTCCGGCCATTGGCCCTGTACGAGGCTGGCTGCCAGCAGCACCAGCAGGCAGGCAAGGATCAACACCGACGAACGCTGCCGGTTGGGGAAGAGTAGCGTTTTCATGTGCAACTCCTCAGCGGGGCATAGGTGCATGAAGGCGATAGCCAAGCGTCGCATCGTAAAGGTCGGTGCGCCTGTCTCGCGGCAAGTCGTTGAGGCTGTTCCAGATCGGCGCCGAGCGGGCGCTGCTGAGGTCGACATCGGCGTAGAGAATGCCCTCCTCCTCTGCACTGGCCACCTCGCCAATGGGCCAGCCATTGGTACCGGCAATCAGTGAACAGCCCAGGAAGCGACCGCCCCGCTCGCTACCTATGCGATTGGCGGCAGCGATGTAGACGTTGTTGGTGTGTGCCGCCGTCATGGTCAGGTACGACGCCATGCAGCGCCCTGTTTCATCGAACAGTGGTGGTGGCGTCCATACCCAGTTGTTCAGGCTGCAGATGATGTCGGCGCCTTGCGCAGCCATCAGCCGCGGCACTTCCGGGAACCAGATATCCCAGCAGATCAGCAGGCCGATACGGCCGATCGGTGTCTCGAACACAGGGAAGCCCAGGTCGCCAGGGGTGAACCAGAGCTTTTCCTGGTTCCACAGATGGGCCTTGCGGTAATGCCCGAGCAAGCCTTGCGGACCGAACAGAACGGCACTGTCGAAAAGTTTCAGTCCCTCGCGTTCGGCAAAACCCGCCGCCAGATATACCTGGTACTCCTTGGCGAAATCCGCCCAGGCTTTCAGGCTGCGCCCCTCCTCCAGCGTTTCGGCATGGGCATAGGCCTCTGCACGCGTGTGGAAGGTGTAGCCGGTGTTGGCCAGCTCGGGTAGCACGATCAGGTTGGCGCCTTCACGCGCCGCGCACCGAGCCAATGCCAGGCCCTTGCTCAGGTTGCCATCGCAATGCTCCAGCCCGACCTGAGGGTCGTACTGGATGACAGCGATACGTACGGGGCTGACGGGCGTGCAGTGTTCAGACATGGCGGCTTCCTTTTATGGTTGTTTTGGAAGGGCGCCAGTAAAGCGGGGTTGGGCGGGGGAGTGACAGTCGGGGAGTTCCTATGGGATCGAAGGACAAGAGAAGTGTTCGAGTAGGAAATTCCCCACAAAAACTCCCGGATGCTGCTATTTCCCAGCTTGATAATGTGGGTAGTGGTTCAGGGTAAAGCCACCATTGAACGATGCCGATGTTCTGTTGCACAGGTTGATGACCACATCAAGCGCCGTGCGTAAACACGGCTCGGTCCAGCCGGCGTCAACAGAGAAGGACTCTCCAGCCAGATACAACCCTGAACTGGCACTCAGATCACGGTTGTACTTCATCAGGCTCACTGCATCGTAATAGGTCCCAGCCCGATACAACTTTGCGCAGCCAAGCGCGTTTCGATCAGTCATCCAACGCTGTATGCGAATGTTTCGGGTATCGATATAAGGCGATATGGGTTCAGCCACGTTGCTGCAGCGAAGGAGGATCCGATCGAGTTCCTTCACGCACTTGTCGCCCAGTTCTTCATCTGAGAACGCGGCCAGTTTCGTTGCATCGTCTTCCCAGGTGTAACTGAGCAGGATGCAATCATCAGCGTAATGGTCGTTGTAGCGATAGGCATAGACATCGTGAACGAAACTGTCAGTGAATCGACTCCCAACCATAAGTGCCATAACCCGCAGCAATATGCTCGGCGAACTGCTCCGCAAAATGGCGCCATTTATCATAGACCTGCTGAAGCATCGCAGTGGGTGGTGGTGTCTTTCCTTCGGGATTGCGCCAGATCAACAGCGCAGGGTCTCTGTCACCCGCTAATTGCCCGTCACGAAGATATATTCCAGTGGCATTCACCCAAGGTGTCCCGGGATTTGGAAAATCGGAAATTCGTAGCTCGAACAGCTTGGCGTAATAGGCCATAAGCGAACGCCCATCTTTTGGGGGCTCACCAGTCCTGTTGAAGAACGGCATGCGCATGGCCCCCATTTCAAAAGGGGTTACAGGCTGCTTGTGATTTCCTGCGTTATTCACCAGCGTAAGGTGACGCCCACCCACAGGTCGGGACTGCTCGATCAAGGTGATACGGGTAAAGCCGCAACGTAGCAATTCTCGGGCTGCAGTTAGCCCGGTAACACCAGCACCGACAATACAGATCCGGTGATCCGGCTGAGTGGCGTATGCAACTCCGCCCTCTTGTTCGAGTAGACGGCGATAATCAAAGCAAAGATCAGGAGGGTTAGGGTAACGCGCAGCCCACGGCTTTACGGACAGGGATGGCTCGATAGCCAGATCAGCAGGATGGTTGTGTGTTGAGCCGATGGTCATGGTCTCGTGTTCTCAATGAGTTGGGAACATGAGAATGATCAATCAAGAGATGCGTGAGGAGGTTGTTAATTAGCACCAACCGGCCACCACAGGATCGTGAGATATCTGTGGTGGCCGGGTTGATGTCAATAAAGCCGTTACGCCTTACACCGCCAGCGCGCGCTCACGCAGCTCGCTGTTGAGGATGCGGTCGTTCTCGCTGTAATCGACCGGGCAGTCGATCACGTGCACGCCCGGGGTCTTGATG